>DHON01000049.1:54066-82230 GCA_002409965.1 Firmicutes bacterium UBA5389 | reverse complement strand
GCGGGGGGCGCCCGGCCGCATCAAGGAGGACCTCGAAGGAGGCGGGAACATGCGCACGTTGCGTGGCAGGGCGCTTTTCTTCGTCCCGGCCTTGGCGCTCTTGGCAGTGTTTGTGGTGTACCCTGTCGTCAATACGGTGTGGCTGAGCTTCTTCACCAGCGAAGGCCAATTTGCGCTGCTGGGGAACTACGGGGAGGTGCTGTCGCAGCCGGAGATGTTTGATCCGCGCGGTTTCGCTAGAGGGTTTCCCTACGGAGCGCTTGTGCACAACGTGATGTGGATCGTCATACATCTGCCGCTCACTGCCGGCCTCGGTTTGGTGTTGGCGGTGATCTTGCGCGAGATCAGGGGCGGAGCCATCGTGAAGTCCATAATATTCCTTGGGATGGTTACGCCCATGGTGGTGGGCGGGGTGATACTGAGATTCCTGTTCGACGGGAATGTGGGAATACTGCCCTCGTTGATGTCGATTGTCGGGATCCCCAGGCGCACTCTCACAGCTTACCCCGACACTGCGCTGTTCTCCTTGATCCTGGGGTCGCTGTGGCTCTGGACGCCCTTCAGCATGATCCTGTATTCGGCGGGGCTCGAAACCATACCCGACTACGTCTATGAGGCAGCTGTGATCGACGGCGCATCGCCGATGCGGGCTTTCTTCGCTATCACCGTTCCCATGCTGCGACCGGTTACAGGCGTGGTCATTACCATGACCTTTCTGTGGGTGCTGAAGATATTCGATATCGTGTACGTTGCCACCATGGGCGGCCCGGGCGGTGCGTCGAACGTGCTCGCCCTGCAGATGTACATGTATGCGTTCCGCGAGTTCGATGCCAACTCAGCGGCTGTAGTGGCCACACTTCTGATGCTGGTGGCCCTGGCAGTGTCGATACCAACGTTCAGATCGGTCAGGGGTGAGCAACCGTGAGATCCATGGGCGTCTTCGCGCGCACGAGGTCTTCGACCATTGCTCTGTACGTTGTTGCAGGGCTTGCGGCCCTCATCTGGCTCATTCCCTTCCTTGGGGTGTTCATGGCGTCGATACGCCCGCTGTCGGAGGTGCTCCGGGGATGGTGGAGGTTCGAGCAGTTCAACCCGACTCTCCGTAACTACGCGGGCGCATGGAACCACCCCGCGGCGCCGCTGGGGCAGGGCATGTATAACTCCCTGCGCGTAGCTGTGCCGGCAACCATACTGCCGCTCATTGTGGCGTCGACTGCTGCCTACGGCTTCGCGCGCTTTCGCTTCCGCTTTCGAGATCTATTGTTCATGGCTATCGTGGCGCTGATGACACTGCCGCAGCAGATGATCGCGGTGCCGATATACCGCATCATGCGCGGACTAGGCGCAGTGGACTCCTATGTTGGGCTGGTGCTGGTGCATGCGGCCTGGGGGCTGCCGTGGATCATGTATTTCATGCGCAACTACTTCACCACGGTGCCTGTCGAGGTAGAGGAGGCTGCCAAGGTGGACGGCGCTTCCGATCTTCGCGTATTCTTGCAGATCGTGGTGCCCATGTCGCTGCCGGCCGTGGCTTCCGCCGCAGTTCTCCAGTTCATGTGGGTGTGGAGCGACTTCTTCCTAGCCCTCATACTGGTGTATTCCCCCGACAAGCTCCTGGCCACGCAGCGCGTGCCTCTGCTCCGCGGCGTCTACCACGTTGACTGGGGCGTTCTCTCCGCGGGCAGCGTGATTGTGATGATGATCCCGATCGCAGTGTTCGCTATCATGCAAAGATACTACATAAGAGGCATGGTCGGTTGGACTTCGAAGTAACTCATGAGTTTTCGCGGAGGGATGCAGGATGTTCTTCACCGAAGTAGGTGTCGCACTGAACCGGCTGGACGATCACGCTCCGTACGCCGGCGAAGCCGCTGTGCAGGACGCGAGGCGCCTGGCGCGGAACCTCTCGGGCGCGCGGGTGCTGCATATCAGCTCCACGCCGTACGGCGGGGGAGTGGCCGAGCTTCTCCACACAATCGTGCCTCTCATGCGCGATGCCGGGCTGGATGCTCGATGGTACGTGATCGACGGAGCGCCGGGCCGGTTCTTCGAGGTGACCAAGAAGATCCACAATGCGTTGCAGGGCATGGAGGACGGTCTCACCTCGGAGGAGTGGGCGCTCTACGAGGAAGTGAATAGGAGCCTGGTTGCAGGCTTCCCCGGGGGACCTTGGGACTTTGTGGTGATACACGATCCCCAGCCTCTTCAGATGGGCGCCCTAGTGCGAGATTCCATCTCATCGGGCGTGGATGAGGGCGGGGCCCAAAGCGCGAAGTGGTTTTGGCGCTGCCACATCGACATGTCTACACCGCTTGCGTCCACGTGGGAACTACTGCACCCCTGGGTGAACCGGTACGATGGCGCCATAGTCACCAGCCGGGACTACGCCGGGGAAGAGATACGCGTTCCGGTTGCGGAGATAACGCCGTCCATCGATCCCACGAGCCCCAAGAACTTGCTGGTCGATCCAGGTAGGGCCAGAGAGGTTCTTTCGGCGTTCAGCGTGGATCCTGACAGGCCGCTGCTGGTTCAGGTGTCCAGGTTCGATCCGTGGAAAGACCCTTTCGGGGTGATCGATGCGTACAGGATTGTGAAGGCGGAGTATCCAGATGTCCAGCTTGCTCTGGTGGGATCGATAGCTCTTGACGATCCTGAAGGGGTGAGGCTGCTGGACGACCTCAAGGGGGCCGCAGGGGGCGACCCCGATGTGCGTGTGCTGTCCAATCAGGACGGGGTGCACGCCGCCGAAGTGGCGGCGTTCCAGCAGAAGGCGGACGTTGTGATCCAGAAATCGGTGCGTGAGGGATTTGGACTCACTATAACCGAGGGCATGTGGAAGGCGCGCCCGGTTGTTGCCGGACAGGCCACCGGATGCCGCCTGCAGATCGAGGATGGGCGAAACGGTTACCTGATCGCGTCTACCGAAGAGTGCGCGGCCAGAATAGTCCAGATTCTCTCCCGCCCCGATGTTGGAGAGTCGCTGGGGCGAGAGGCCAGAGAGACCGTGAGGCGCCGGTTCCTGTCCACCACGCATTTGGCCCGATATCTCAGCCTGTTTGCGCAGGGGCCGATGCGTGAGCCGAAGGTGTAGAGGTGTAGACGAAGTCGCGGTCGGGGGACCGGGCCTCCGACCGCGGGTCGAACTCGCCCGGCGCACTGTGTCTCGATGCAGTGTTCGCGCCGCCTACCAGAACTTGCGGGAAGACAAATGCTCCTGAACTATGTTGAGCGTTTCGCCGAAACGCTGAAAATGGACGACTTCCCGTTCGCGCAGGAAGCGCAGCACGTCAGTGACGCCGGGGTCGTCCGACAGGTTGATCAGGTGCTCATACGTGGATCGGGCCTTCTCTTCGGCCGCCATATCCTCGTGCAGGTCGGCTATGGGGTCGCCCTTCGACTGAATGTAGGCTGCGACCCACGGCACGCCATCGCCGTTGACGAAGAACAGCGCCCTGTCGTGGTCTGCATAGTAGCCCTCCATGCCGGCTGCCTTGATCTGCTCGAGCGGGGCGCCTTTGAGCAGGTTGTAGACGATCGCCGCCACTATCTCCATGTGCGCCAGTTCCTCAGTGCCAATGTCGGTCAGGACACCCTTGACCTGGGAGGTGGGCATGGAGTACCTCTGCGTCAGGTATCGTAAAGACGCCCCGAGCTCGCCATCAGGGCCTCCATACTGGGTAATAACAGTTTTGGCCAATTTAGGGTTAGGTCCGCTCACCTTCACCGGATACTCAAGCTTCTTCTCATACACCCACACTTCGGGTAGCCTCCTCTCTGCTGATCATGCTCATCCCTGCGTTTCCCACGGCCAGGGTTGTTCGACCCATGCCCATCTTCCGCAGGACTGCGACTGCCCGAAATTGGCGAGCGGTCCGCACACTCGCTCGTAGGCTGCTACGGTTTGGGCTAATGCCGCGGCGACCTGGTTGTAGTCGGCAACAGCGCGAGCATCGCACGGATGAGTGTCGAGGTACAGGTTGAGATCCACCGCCGTGAACTCGAGGGCCTGGATTCTCGTCATGAGCTCATCGCAGTTCATGGCCGGCATGATTGTCCCACCTCCCCGGGGCACTCTGGGCGCTCCCGCTCGGGAACGTATGGCCTGACAAGCTCAGGGAAGATGGTCCCGTGGTTCAGGCCTTCAATCGGGTTGAACCTCTGGGCATATGCAGGCTGAGGGCACACGTACGCCCGTGCTAACTCCATTCGCGCGGGACCGATCGGGTGATGACAGTCCATGTGCTTTCCTCCCTTGACGCGGTAATGGTCCAGTCCATCATATTCAGGCACGTCCAACCTGGAGGCATGCAGGCGGCACATTTGAGCCTGCCCGCGGGAGGAATCCCGACCTTGGAGGTGAATATCAACAATCGTACACAGCGAGTTGAGGAAAGGTGGCCGACGCGTTGAGGACTAACAAAGAGAAGCTTGTGATGATATCGGTTCAGGGCGCTGTGGCGCCGCACGTCAGGAGGCAGGCGTTCCGCATCGATGCCGAAGGGGCGCCGTTCGCGCTGCCGGGAGTGGGCGGCATCACCTACAACGTACGTGTGGGCGATCCTGTGTTTGGCTGGGCAGGCGATCACATCGAGCCGGGAGTGTCTACGGCGGCGAAGTACGAGAAGCGTGGAGAAGAGGAGAACCGGGGCTACAATATCCTGTCATGCATTGGAAACGAGGCTCGCGTGGTGAGCGGAGACGCTAAGGGCGCCCGGGGTGTGGTGACGGGGCATCACGGCGGGATCGAACACGTGCTAGTAGACTTCGACGATGAAACCCTCGACAAACTCTGCATTGACGACAAGATACTCATCCGATCGTACGGTCAGGGTCTGAGGCTGCCGGACTACCCTGACGTAAAGCTCTTCAACGTAGACCCGGGTCTCCTTGAGCTGATGGAGCCGGGAGAGGCTGGCGGCCGCCTGCAGGTTAAGGTCGCGGCTGTGGTGCCGGCGGTGCTGATGGGGTCGGGAATAGGCAGTGCCGACGCGGCTTCCGGCGACTACGACATCACAACTACCGATAAGGCTGAGATAGCGCGCCTGGGCCTCGACAAGTTGCGATTTGGCGACATCGTGGCGCTGGCCGATTGTGATAACCTCTACGGGAGGAGCTACAGGCGCGGCGCCGTGAGCGTTGGCGTCGTCGTTCACTCCGACTGTCTTCTGGCAGGCCATGGCCCCGGCGTGGCCACCGTCATGACATGCGCTTCTCCTGTTATCGAGCCGGTTCTGGACGATGGGGCCAACATCGGAAAGTACCTCGGCATAGGGCGTTATCGATAGCCTGACTACTGCACGAGCGGCGGCAGGCGCAGCGTTTCGCCGCTCTACGCGTGTTTTTGGGGGGATGCCGGTGGGCGAGTTTGTGGGCATGCAGAGCCTTCCCAAAGTCGAACTCCACAGACACTTGGAGGGCGCCATCAGGCCTGCGACTATACTGGACTTGTTCCGCAAGAACCGGCGGGAGTATCTGGACACTCCGCTTAGGGAGATTCTGCCCTGCATTCAGATAACGGGGTCTGAAAGATCTCTGGCGGACTTCCTGGCCAAGTTCGAGTTCTTCATGCCGTGCATACAGACAGCGTCCGACATATCGCGCATCACTGCTGAAGCCGTAGAGGACTGCGCCGCAGATGGCATTGTGTACGCGGAACTCAGGTTCTCGCCGGCTTTCATCCGGCGGCTCACTGGCCTTTCGTATTCGGCGGCGGTTGAAGCGGTGATTCGGGGTGCGCGAGGCGCCCGGGGTATCGATGTGAGTTTCATCCTCGTTGTGCCGCAGCCCGAGGGCGAGCGCGTGGCCTGGGACACTGTTAGGCTGGCAGCCGATTATATGTCAGACGGAGTCAGCGGCGTGGATGTCGCCGACGATACCCGGGTGCTGGGCCTGGAGGAATATGTACGTCCAATGGCTTGGGCGCGCGCCAATGGGCTCGGGGTAACGGTTCATGCCGGCGAGGCCGAAGGCCCGCTTTCGGTGAGAACCGCCGTGGAGCAGCTGGGGGCCACAAGGATAGGGCACGGAGTGCGGTCCATAGAGAGCGACGCCGCTATCGATATGCTGATCGACCGCGGCGTGTTGCTGGAGGTCTGTCCCACTAGCAACGTCCACACTCAGGCGACCTCGTCTATCCGGGACCATCCTTTGCCCGCGCTGATTGAGCGCGGCGCGGCAGTCTGCATAAACACCGACGACCCCGGCATATCCAACATAACGCTCACAGGCGAGTATGAACTCGTGTGCGAGGCCTTCGGGCTGACACGCGCGGATCTGGCCCTCATGAACATGCGCGCTGCGGAGTGCGCCTTCGCCAGCCGGGAGCGGCGGGCTGCGCTCCTTAGCCGTCTGGAGGAATCACGCGGTTGAGCTTGCGTGCGGCGCGAGGCCCTTTCGGTGGCCGGCCCGCAAGGAGGAGAAGCGTGTTGAAGCAGAAGTCTGGTTTTGTGTCGATGGTATTCGCGTTCGCAGTCCTACTCACAGCCGCGGTGGTCGCCGGCATAGTCCTGCTCGGCCTGCCGGGGGGCACCGGATCGGCGGATGCTGCATCGCTGCCGTACCTTCCCGAGGCGTTCAACCAGGAAGCAAAGGTGTCAGTGGCGGAGCTGGCCGCCATACGGGTCACGGCCTACTACAACTGCCCCGGCACCCTCACCACCAAGCTGGTGAGGCAGAGTGCGCGCTGCTTCCTCGGCCCCACATCCATCGATCTGTTCGTAGACACTCGTACTCAGCCAGGGTGGGACACGCACCTGGGGGCGGCCAGTTTCACCGTGAGCGATTTCGAGGTCGCCGCGGCCTATGCGGAGGCCGGCGCCGTGGCAATGGACTGGCTCGCCCGGTTTTTCCCCGGGGTTTCGCCGGAGAGCATGCGGGCCATATTCAGCGTCAAGGGATACCAAGTAGGCGTCTACAGCGCCGGCCGATTCACGATATCCAGATAGCCGGTATGCGCCGGACATGTCCGGTTCGCATGTGCCAATCCGAGCAGTCCGCCTACGCGCGCCTGCGAATATGCTGTCGTGCGTGGTCTAGGACGTGAAACGGAGGTGGCGCATGTGCTCTACCCGCAGCCCATTGTGGACGACCCAGGGTATACTGGGGGCGCCATGGCCGCCCCTGAGATCCAATCAGGGGTGAACGCGGCACAGTTTTTCCCCGGGTTCGGGCCGTTTGGGGGCTTTCCAGGTTGGGGATTTGGGGGCTTCGGCCCATGGGGGTTTGGGTTTGGCCGGCCGTGGGGGTTTGGCCCATGGGGCTTTGGCAGGCCATGGGGATTCGGGTTCGGCCGGCCGTGGGGATTCGGCCCATGGGGGTTCGGCCGACCGTGGTTCTGATGTGAACGCTGATTGCGACAGAGGGAGAGGCGGGGCCTGAAGCCCTGCCTCAGTGTCGATGGTCAGGAGGGGAGGGCATGGTCGGTCTGGAGAACGGCGCTACTCGTGCCTTTGACGCGGTGTCGCGAATAGTGCGGGAAACGCGAGCGGAGCAGGATGCCGGCAGCTACTGGCGGGCGGTTGCGCGCCAGACAGCCGAGTGCATGGGCTATCGCGCCGCCGCCCTCGGCATCGTCAACGGCGAGGGCATGCTCGAGTTCACGGTCTTCGGCGAGGCGCCCGACTGCCACGACGAGAAGGCGTGCCGCGAGGCTCCTGCACTCGCCCCGGACGGGTCCTGGATATCGGCTCCACTCACGGGCATAGGGCGTTCCATCGGGACGCTGATTTGTTACGGACATGGCGCGGGCGCGTTTGCCGCCGATGATCTCAGGGTACATGTGGAGCTGTGCGACTGCCTGGCGGTCATCCTCGAAGCCCAGATGGCCACGGAGAATCTGGCGCAGGCACTGCATCAGGACCCCGTTACCGGCCTGTACAACCGGAAGCATCTTCTGAAACGGATCGACGAGGAGATCTCGCGAACTGAGCGCTATGGCGGGCAGTTCGCGGTGGTGTTTCTGGATATAGTGGGACTGCGCGAGATCAATGCCGCTTTCGGACACGGCATGGGAGATGCGGTCATAGAGGCCGTAGCCAGAGCGCTCAAGCGCAGTTTCCGCGGCAGCGATGCGGCGGCCAGGTTCGGCGATGACGAATTCGCGGTGCTCTTGCCCGGCGCCGACAAACCACGGGGCCAGATCGTCGCCAACAGGATCAGCAGGACAGTGGCGTGTACTCCAATCGCGCGAGACGGCGTCAGGATGCAAGGACCCGACCTCGACTGGTGCGTTGTCGCTCACCCGGTCGACGGTAGCACACGCGATCAACTGCTGGCAGCGCGCGAGGAGGCGTCCGTGTCATAGTCGGCGGCGGCTCACCTTCTGCAGGAGTGCCAATATGATGATATGTGCAGTTTCCTGCAGGAGTGATGAGAATGGTCATCCATGTTGTTGCGTCTGGCGACACTCTGTACGCAATCGCGCGCAGATACGGGGTGTCCATGGAGTCGATTGCCGCGGCCAATGGCATTTCCGATCCCAGCGTTCTTGTGGTGGGGCAGGCTCTGGCCATTCCCCAGGCGCGTCCGCCATCGGCCCCGCTGAGCTACACTGTGAGGCCGGGCGATACCCTATATGTGATAGCCAGCCTGTTCCTCTCGACAGTGCGGGCGGTCGCCGAGGCCAACGTGATCGCCAATCCCAACCTGATATACGTGGGCCAGCAGCTCGTGATTCCCGGATGGACCTATCAGCTCTACACGGTGACCGCCGGCGACACCCTGCTTGGGCTGGCAACTAGATTCTCCGTCACTGTCCAGCTTCTGACCGCCGTGAACCGCCTGGTTGATCCCAACCTGATTACCGTTGGGCAGTCGCTTATAATCCCCGCAAGATCCGCTCCGGTTGCGCCCAGAGTGCCGGCGGAGACGAACGGCTACATCTTCCCTCTATCGGAGAGTTCTACGAGGCGCATACTCTCGGGAATCTCACATGATCTGACATACGCGAGTGTTTTCAGCTTCCCTGTAGACGGGCGAGGCGGAGTAGTGTATACCCCGGGGGCTGCCGGACCATCGGTGAGCGCGGTTCGTTCGCTCGGCGTCGTTCCGCTTGCGGTGGTGTCCAACTTCGACGGCTCCAACTTCAGCCCGGATCTGGCGAGGGACGCCATGTCGGGGACGATGGGCGCCGCAACTGTCGCCAGCATTGTCGAGTTTGCTGTGTCCGAGGGCTTCCAGGGCGTGAACGTGGACTTTGAGAACATGTTCCCGGAAGACAGGCAGCTATACACGGCGTTCATCGCGGGGCTGTCGCGCGCCGCCCACGCGCGCGGTCTCACCCTGTCGAACGCCATGGCCCCGAAATGGGCCGACTGGCCCAATTTGCCCTGGGTCGGGACGTTTGACTATGCGGCGCTGGCTCCGCATCTCGATTTCACCATGCTGATGACGTATGAATGGGGATGGTCAGGAGGTCCGCCAATGGCCATAGCCCCCGTGAACCTGGTGAGGCGGGTGTTGGAATACGCAGTCAGCACCATGCCGCCGAGCAAGATCCTGATGGGCATACCCCTGTACGGCTACGATTGGACGGTGCCGGCCCCCGAAGGCGCATTCGCCAGAACCGTAACTCCCCCGCAAGCTGTCGAAGTGGCAGCACGCCACGGCGTGAACATCGATTTTGACCGGATCGCCCAGGCGCCCTGGTTTCGGTACGCAGATGAGGCAGGCGCGCAGCACGAGGTGTGGTTTGAAGACGTGCGTTCATCGGTGGCGGCGCATGCGCTCATTGAGACGTTCAGATTGCGCGGATCAAGCTACTGGAACCTGCTCTACGACTACCCGCAGAACTGGCTGACCCTCGAGGACCATTATGTCGTTCAGAAGCGGAGCTGAAAATCACCCAGCTGGGCGATGGGCAAGCTGCTCAGGTCGCTTTAGTATGTTGCCAGGAGAGTAATGCAGAGGGAGGAGTTTTGTGACACGAGTGTTGGCTGGGCGTGGTTTTCGGCATGGGGCCGCGCTCGCGTGCGTTGCGGCGCTGGCCCTGGCGATTCTGTCTGGCGAAGGTCGGCAGGCGATGGCTTCCCCCGCGGCATCTCGGGTATTCTCGCAGGTGGAACCGGTCGCCATGACGATCGACGAGTTCTTCGAAGCGGCTATCGGCCTCGATCCCAACTGCGCACAGGCCCGAGAGTGTCTCATTGCGGAACTTGCAGCTGCAAGCGGCGCATCGGCCTGGCGGCCCGTGGTCGGCTTTGAGGCATCGTCTACCACAGTCGAGTCATGGGCAATGCTGCAAGGGCCCTGGGGAGTCAAGGGCCATCTGGCGTACGAATCGGGCGTGTTGGATTCCGGTCAGCATGCGAGGGAGGCGATGTGGAGCGGAGCGGTCGAGGCGCCGTTGTCGTGCGTGTCGCGGCTGATCAGGGCGAGCGCGGGCACCCTGGCACACGTGAAAGTGAGGGTGGCCGAGTCCAGAGTCGCCTTGGCCGAGGCCCGGGCCATTGCAGCGGCGCTGCAGTTGCTGGGGGAGGCTGAGTCGGCCGCCCTGCGCGATGATGCGACCGGTGCGGTGCGAGCGTACGCCGAATTAGGTCTGCTTGTGGGATTGCCTTTCGATGAGGTGAGGCCGGTGGCGATTGCCGGCGATGGGCTGGCGCGCCTTGCTCAACTGATCGAGCGCGCGGTTGAAACCGACCCTGCGGCGCTGCTCGATCAGTGGCTTGACCGAGATCCCGATCTGATGGAGGCCGAGGCCTGCCTGGCAGAGGTCGGAGGCGCTGATAGCCTGCTGGACGCGATTACGCTGTCCGCCGGCTTCGAGTGGAGTCACCGCTCGGCCCGACCCGGCTGGCGGATGGGGGCGACGCTTGCGGTTCGGCCGGGCGTGGTGGGGGGATCCAGGGGGCGGATGCTGTGCGACCAGGCGACTCTGGCTGAGCGCCGAGCCGATGCGCTGAGGGTCCGCAGCATCGCCGAATTCGCGCGCGCCCTTGACCAGCTGCGCTCGGTCTCGGGCGACTTGGGCGCGGCGCATCCGGGCGTTCAGCGCCGGTTTGAGAGCGTTGGCATCGTCTTCCTCGCGAGGCTAGGCATATTTCCGTCGAAGCCCTGATCGAACCGGGCCTTCTCACAGAGGAATTCCGAAGCCGATGTCAAATACCGCCTCAGTAGCGCGGCATTCGGCTGCATCACGTGGGAGGGTGTGATCCATCTTGAACAGGGCGCCCCTAATCCTGGGGCACCGGGGTGTTCCCACTCGGGCCCCAGAGAACACACTGGTCGGATTTCGTGAGGCGATTGAGCTTGGAGCGGATGGTATCGAGCTGGACGTGCATCTGTCGCGCGATGGCCATCTCATGGTCATCCATGACGAGCGCCTGGAACGCACGACTGATGGAAGCGGGCTCGTCGGGGAGAAGTCCCTCGCTGAGCTGGCGGAGCTGAACGCGGCGGCCAAGTTTGGGCATGACTTCGAGACTCAGACGATACCCACCCTGGATCAGGTATTCGATGCCGTGGGCGATGCGTGCCGCCTGATCAACATAGAGATCAAGAGCGGGGTGGCGCTGTACCCCGGAATCGAAGAGAAGCTGGTACAGTTCGCGCGAAGGCGGCGCGTGCAGAATCAGGTGCTCTTCTCCTCTTTCAATCACTACAGCTTGCTGGCCCTCAAGAAGCTGGCGCCTGAGATGGCCATCGGGCTCCTGTACATAGGCGCGCTGGTCGATCCATGGCACTATGCTCGGCGTTTGGGGGCCGAGGCTCTGCATCCCATCCACTTCACCGTATTCCCGGAGATTGTGGCAGGCGCTCATGCCGCAGGAGTGCAGGTGAATCCGTGGACCATCGACAGCCCTGGCGACATCCGCCGCATGCTGGCGTCAGGCGTCGACGCGATCATAACCAACGATGCGGCATTGGCGATCAGGATGCGGGAGGAGGAATCGATGCGATGAATGAGAGGCTCGACTATCCTCGCACCTTCACTCTTGGGCTTGGGTTTTTCGCGATCAGCCTCTGCTGGGCGCTGTACAATGCGTTCGTACCCGTCTTCCTCAGCAACGTCCTGGCCGATACCGCACTGAAGGGCACCCTGATCGGGTTGATCATGACGTTCGACAACATTGCCGCCGTGACCCTGCAACCTTACTTCGGCGCCGCAAGCGACAGGACGTGGAACGAATACGGCCGGCGCATGCCCTACATCCTGGTGGGCATGCCGCTGGGCGCTGTCTTCTTCGCGCTTGTTCCGGTGTTCCGCTCCTCTCTGGCGGCCATGATGACGGCCCTGATCGCTATGAACTTGGTCATGTCCATCTTCCGGGCGCCCACAGTGGCTTTGATGCCCGACATCACGCCGCCTGCCTTGAGGAGCAAGGCAAACGGCGTGATCAATCTGATGGGAGGGCTCGGGGCGCTTCTTGCGTTCTTCGTGGGTTCGCGGCTCTACAACATCAACCCTACGCTTCCCTTTGTTTTCGCGGGCATTCTCATGATCCTGATCACTCTTGTGCTGCGCTGGCGGATTCGTGAACCGGAGGTTGTCGAGGGCGTTGGGGAAGACGGACAGACGGTGGGAATACTGGATGCTCTGGGCGAGGTGCGACGGGATCCCGACCGCAGCGCCATGCACATGCTCCTGGCCATCTTTTTCTGGTTCATCGCCTGGAACGGAATCGAGGCCTTCTTTACGCTGTACGGCAAGGACGTGTGGGGCATATCCGAATCCAGCGGCGCATTGTATCTGGGGTTCTTCTCGCTCGCTCTCGTGGCCTTCGCCATACCCGCGGGTTTTCTGGCCACGTCCATCGGTCGAGCCCGCACCATCAAGATAGGCATCGTGGGGTTGGCCGTCTGCCTGGCCATCATAGGCCTTGTGGGCAGCGATTCCCTGGGCAGGCCGGTGCTTGGCCTCCTCAACGGGCTGTTCTTTGCCGGTTCGGTGGGCGCCGATGGTCAGCTGGCCATTGTAGGCGCCATGCTCGCCCGGGCTTCCATAATAGTCCCGGCCGTTCTGGCGCTGGCCGGCATGTTCTGGGCGGCGATAAACATCAACTCATACCCGATGGTGGTGGACATGGCCGCAAGATCGAAGACCGGCGCATACACAGGTCTTTACTACTTGTTCTCGTCGCTCGCGGCAATCACGGGGCCGCCCGTGTTCGGCTTTCTGCGTGATCTGTTCGGCATGAGGACGCTGTTCCCGTTCGCCGTGCTCTGCACGCTGGTCGCGCTGATCTTCATGACGCAGGTGAAGAGAGGAGAACCGCAAGTCTAGGGGGGTATCATTTTGCAGATCGCGATATGTCTTTACGGTTTCGGGAATGTTGGACGTGAGTTTGTCAGGCTGCTCAACAGGAAGGCGCCGTACTTGAAATCGCGCCACGGTCTTGAGCCGCGGGTGGTATCCATAGTCACCCGAAAAGGCGGAATTCGGGCGGAGTCCGGCATAGACTGCCCGGTTCTGGTGAATCTGGCTAATGCGGGAACACTATCTGATCAGGAGGGGTTCGTCGGAGGCGACCCGAGCGATCTAGACGCGTGGCTTCCCCCGATGCGCGAAGGGGATGTAAGAGTGTTGGTCGACGCCACGTGGTCTGATCTTGATACTGGCGAGCCTGCGCTTTCCAGGCTCAAGGACGCGGCCCGGCGCGGTTGCCACTTGGTGACTCTCAACAAGGCTCCCCTTGTGGCCGATTTCGACGGCATGGCACAGGTCGCCAGGGAGTCGGGAGTCTGTCTGAAGTTCAGCGGCGCCGCAGCCGCGGGCCTTCCGGCCATCGATACGGTGAGAGTGAGCCTCGCAGGGGCGCAAGTCGATTCAATAGAGGGTGTGTTGAATTCCACTACCAACTACATCCTCACGGCCATGTCCGACGATGGGCTTTCCTACGAGGAGGCCCTGCGCAGGAGCAGGGCGATGGGCCTGGCAGAAACCCAGCCCGAGCGAGATGTGAGCGGGATTGATACAGCGTGCAAGATACTGATCCTGGCCAATGCTGCGATGGGCGCCCGCAAGCGGCTCGGCGATGTGAAGGTCACCGGGATAACCGAAGTCACATCGAGGGAGATAGCTTACTGGGCCGTGCAAGGCCGCACCCTGCGCCTGATCGGGCGGGCCGTCCGCACTGCGGACGATGTCAGCATCGAAGTGAAGCCTACGCCCGTTCCATACAAGGATTTTCTGGCACAGGTCACCGGCGACAGCAAGGGCGTGAGGTTCACCACCGATGTTTTCGGCGAACTCACCATCGTGGGGGGCTCAGGCGGGCCGTCGGCGGCAGCTAGTTCGGCTCTGAAGGACCTGATCAACTTGGCTAAGGCTGTTGGCGGCGAGCAAGGACATATTTCATGAGTACTGGAGGCGCGCGATGGAGCGCACGTTTGTGATGATCAAGCCCGATGGGCTCACGCGCGGAATCGTGGGGCAGATCATATCGAGGTTTGAGGCGCGTGGGTTCAGGGTGGTCAGCGCGCGAACACTGGAGATGTCGGAAGGGCTCGTGCGCGAACACTATCGCCACCTGGTGGGGCGGCCCTTCTTCCATGAGGTCGAGGCCTATATGACGTCCGGCCCTGTGCTTGCCATGGTGCTTGAGGCTCCAAACGCCGTGGAAGTGGCCCGGCAGATGCTAGGTGCCACTGATCCGGCAAAGGCGGCGTCCGGAACCGTGCGCCGCGATTTGGCAACTTCAATGACGCGCAATCTGGCGCACGCGGCTGACAGCCGGGAGGCTGCTAGGGCCGAAATACAACGGTTCTTCGGCCCGTGCGTGCACTGACAGTCCTGTGAAATGAGGTTATACAATGGCGCACCAGATAGTCAAAACGCAGTTCGTGGCCGATCTGAAGCCAGGGGTGACGGTCGACACCGTTCTCCTTTGTGCCGACGTCAAATGCAGGCAGACCAGGAACGGCTCGTATTTCGCTGATGTGAAGCTGGTCGACAGGACCGGGGAGATAAGCCTGAAGCTCTGGCGATACTCTCCTGAGGCGACCTTGGGGCTCGAACCAGGCGCCTGTGTGGGCGTCAGCAATGTGCAGGTTGAGGAGTACGGTGGAAGCTTACAGCTGTCGCAGGATACATCGAGTTTCGGCCGGTCCATAACACTGTGCGATGTGTCCCAGTGCGATCTGGCCGACTTCGTTCCCGCGACGCCGCGCGACATCGACGAGATGGCCGCCGCGGTGTTGAACGCTGTGTCGGGTGTATCCAAGAAGCCGATCCGATGCCTTCTTCAGTCGTTCTTCGGCGATCCTGAGTTCATGGCCAGGTTTCGGGAGTGGCCTGCCGCGATCAGACATCATCACGCCTACTCGGGGGGCCTTCTGGAACACACGGTCAACGTGTTGCACATATGCAGACAGGCGGCCCAGCAGTATGCCTCGGCCGACTGGGACGTTCTATGCGCGGGAGCGCTTCTCCACGACATCGGGAAAGTCCAAAGCTACGACTACGAACGGGCGCGAGCCGCTGCGGCCATGTCATTGAGCGGAGTAGCCGTCGAGCACATTGTGCTCGGCATGGAAGTGGTCAACAGGCGTATAGCAGAGCTGGTCTCGGATTGCCCCGACAGAGGCTCGTGTGCCTCGCCGTGCTGGACTCCCGGGCTCACGCTCGAACTTGCCCACCTTTTGGCGAGCCATCACGGCGCTCTCGAATGGGGCTCGCCAGTGCAACCGGCGACGATCGAAGCGTGCATTCTTCACCATGCCGACAACATGGACGCGCAGGTCAACAAGTTCGAAAGGACCATCCGGGAATCCTTCGCATCGGGCGAAGGGGAGTATCGGTATTCGGAGCTTGTGGGCAGGACGGTGTGGGTGCCGTCGAGGTCCGAATTCCGAGAATAGACAGTGACGATCATGTGCTCCCCCGGGAGGGGAAGCTTTTTTGGGCGTTGCGCCCGGCATGGAATGGATCAGGCATGAAACCTTGGCGGTTGGCGGGCGTCATATGTGTGTACAGGGAGCGTGCCAGATGGGCGGAAGCGCTTCGTGATCTATGGATGGTGAGTGTGAATGTGCATATACAGGCGGGTTCTGGCCGTCATGCTGTTTGCGCTGGCTGCCTTGTTGGCAGGGCTGGCGCTTGAGCCGGGCGAAGCGCTCGCGCAGCCCGCGAGCCTGGTTGGGCGACCTGCGCCGCTGGTGAGGGCGACTTCGCTGGACGGGGAGGACGTAGTCGTGCCCGTTCGGGGCAAGGTCATGTTAGTGGTCTTCTGGAACACCAAGTACCGGCTGTCGGCCAACGCTCTGGGGGCTGTGCAACGAGTGTATGATCGATACCGCGGGCGCGGCCTGCTCTGCGTGGGCATAGATGATCTGGGCGAGGACGAGCGCGCCATCGGCCAGTTCGCAGCGGGAGTGGGCGCCGCGTTTCCAATGGTGGGCCGCGCCGATGGTCGATCCGCAGCGGTCGCATACCGGGTGCGCGGCGTGCCCGTGGTATACCTGATCGATAAGTCGGGATCGGTCTTCTATGTGAAAGAGGGCTGGGATACCAATGCTGAAGAGGAAATCGGCAGGAAGCTAGGCGCAGCTCTGTAGGATATGTGGCAAGCAAGTTATATTTCGCCATATCAAAGGCAGGATTTCAACGCCGTGAGAAGAATGACCACCATGTGACTCCACTAAATCACAGAAGGAGGTACATGGGGGTAATGAGAAACTTCAGGTTTGGTCTGGCTGTGTTGTTGTTCGTGGCCGTCATCGCGGGTATGAGCGCGATGGGGCAGGCGGCGGAGAAAGTGTATGAGATGGCGATTTTCGAGGACCCCACTACACTGAACATCTGGGCACAGCTGGGCCCTGATGCATCGGTCTGGAACGCATTCGTTGGTTACCAGCAGTCCTACATCGGCCTTTACGGTAATGCTGCGCCCGACTTCGTGTTCAGCCCATCGGCGGCGCTGGGCATGCCGACACCCGTCAAGGAAGAGAAGATAGGCGACAAGACGTTCTATACCTCCGTAGTTCGCATGCGCAGGGATCTCAAGTGGAGCGACGGCAAGCCCATCACCGCTGACGACGTCGCGTTCAGCTACATGGCGCCGCTGGCGCTCGACCCCAACAAACTGGGCGGCAACTGGCCCGGCAATATTGACCCAGATATTCTGGATCGCGTGGAGAAGGTGGACGACTACTCGGTCAAGTACTTCCTCACGGAGCTGCCCGGGCTTGCACAGTGGCAGTACGGCCTTCTGCAGGCCTACATCCTGCCCAAAGCCTACTGGGGCCCAATAGTCGATAAGGCCCTCAAGGCGGCCGACCCTGTGAAGGAGCTTCTCGCTCATGATCCGCTGGGGAGCGAACCGGTTGCGGGTCCGTGGGTCGTGCAGCGCTGGGAGAAGGGCGCGTTCATCACGCATTTGCCCAACAAATACTACGCTTTCAAGGGCGATGCCAATACCTTCTACAAGAACGGCGCTTTCATGATCGAGAACAAGAAGACCGGCGTGAAGTGGACCACAGGAGACGCCAAGGGCGATGTCAAGCTTCAGGTAGTCGAGGGTCCCTACGTCGACCAGCTGAGGTTCCGCATTCTGCAGAACCAAAACGCTGCGGTGCTTTCACTCATGAAGGGCGAGGTCGACTTCATCCTGAACTCCTTGGGCTTGCAGCGTGGGTTCCAGGAGCAGCTCAAGAAGACCCCCAATATAGCTACAATAGAGAACAGCGTCAACGGCTTTAGGTACATGGGATTCAACCTCGGGCGTTACCCATTTGGGATCAAGGAGTTCCGTCAGGCTGTAGCAACGCTGATCGACCGAGAGTACATTACCGAGAGAGTGCTGCAGGGCGTGGCGTTCGCGCAGTATTCGGTGGTTCCTCCGGGCAACGCCTACTGGTTCAACTCCGATGTCAAGATGTGGGGCAAGGGGATGACCCGCAGCCAGAGGATCACCGAAGCCGTCAAGCTGCTGAAGAGCGCCGGCTTCTCATGGGAAGTCGAACCCCAGGTTGACCTGGAGAAGGACAAGGTGCTGAAGCGCGGCAAGGGCCTGATCATGCCGGACGGCAAGAAGATGCCTTCGTTCGAGTTCATGGTCATGACGGCCGGCTACGACCCGCTTCGGTACACATTCGGCCTGAACATCGGCACGTGGATGCAGGAGATCGGAATACCCTGCGAGGTCGTTCCCAGTGAGTTCAACGTGGTCCTCAGCAAGACCGACGAACGCGACTACGATGCCTTCCTGCTGGGGTGGAGCCTTACCCTGTATCCTGACCATATGCACTGGTTTTTCCACAGCAGCCAGGCGCCTGCAGGTGGATTCAACTCCACTCAGTACGTCAATCCGGAGTTCGACAAGCTGTCAGAGTCGTTCCTGGCTGAGCCGGACCTAGTCAAAGCTCGGGAGAAGGCTTTCAAGATGCAGGAAATGCTGGCGGAGGATCTGCCGTACATAGTGCTGTTCGATACTCCTCTGATCGAAGCCTACAGGAGCGATCGTCTCGAATTCCCGTACACCAAGGTTCTGAGCGGCATTCAGTACTTTGGCGGCTTGACTAGCACGGTCAAAGTGAAGAACTAAGAGCGTTCGCTGGGTGATTCCCGGCCGCGCGCGGGCCGGCGGCCCATCGGGGGGCCTTTCGGCCCGCGCTCCGATTTGGAATAGAACAGCTGAAAGCTCGGGTGATGATAATGCGAAGATACATGCTGGGCCGTGTCGGCCAGCTGGTGCTCACGCTGCTCATATACATGACTCTGGTGTATTTTCTGATGCAGGCCATGCCGGGCGACATATCCCAGATGTACCTGGCGAACCCCAGAATCCCGCAGGCTGCGCGGGAAGAACTCAAGAAACAGTTGGGCCTGGATAGATCGCCGTTCTTGCAGTACATCAGCTACATCAAGAACTTCTTCACCGGCAACTTAGGAGTGTCTTTCAGCCAATACCCCAAACCAGTGTGGGACATCCTCATTGAACGTCTTCCGCGCACCATCGTCCTGTTCGTCACTGCCAACTGCCTGTCGTTCTACGTTGGGTTCGTGCTGGGGCGGATCATCGCCTGGCAGCGAGGCGCGACGGTGGACCACATAGCGACCGTAGTAGGCATAACATTCTGGACGGCCTTCTACCCGCTGCTGTCGCTGATTTTGATATGGTTATTCGCCTACACTCTGCACTGGCTACCTCTGAACCAGTTCATTGAGCCCGCGCTGTGGACCAGGGCGCCGTTCACGTCCAACACGGTCTTTGGCTACATGGTGTTGGGCATCGCCCTGATTGCCCTGGCAGTATTCTTCATATTCTGGACGCTCCGCCGCGGGCTGCGCAGAACGCGCAGAAGCGCTGCGCTGGCATGGGGGATGACGGCCGGAGTGATCTGCCTGGCAATCTGGATCGCGCACGCGACAGGGACACTCATCTACATATGGGACATCATCCGACACATGATGCTCCCGGTGTGCACGCTGACGCTGATCAACTTCGCGGGAACTATGCTTCTGATGCGCGACTCGATGCTTGAAACGGTCCAGGAAGACTACGTCATGGCCGCCAGGGCTAAAGGCCTGCCCGATAATGTGGTGCGTGATCGCTACGCGGCGCGCAACGCGCTCCTTCCCACCGTTACCAGCCTGGTGCTGAGTTTGGCATCGTCGATGAGCGGGGGCCTTGTCACAGAGACGATGTTCTCCTGGCCCGGCCTGGGGCAGGTGCTCTTCCGCGCGGCGCTCGGGAACGACTACCCGCTGGCCACCGGCGCGCTCGTCTTCACCGGCGTGTTCCTGCTAGTAGCGCACTTCGTGGCTGACCTGCTCTACGCCGCACTCGATCCCAGAATATCCTACACCGGGCAGCCGGCGGAAGGGTAGGTGGATATGTGTGAACGAATTGGCTACTAGCCCCAACGCAAGACAGAGCAACGGGGAAGGCCCTCGGTTCGATCCGGGGATCACCGAACCCATCTGGAAGATACGATGGAAGATGAACATGCGCTCACTGGCTCAGAACTGGGAGGTATTCAAGGAGAGTCGGGTGGGCATGTTCGGTTTGATGATCATCATCGCGTTCGGAATCTTTGGGCTCCTGTGGCCCATCATGATCAACTTCGTCTGGGATCCTCTCGTTTACCATCCGGTTGTGGGCTTTGACCCGATCATGATGCATCCATCGCCGCCTGTGGCAGGCCATTTGCTCGGGACTGATCCCATTGGGCGCGACATCCTGGCGCAGCTGATGTTCAGTACAGGGCGCGAGTTCCTGCTGGGCGTGCTGTCGGCGGTGATCAGTGTGGTAGTGGGCACCTTCATTGGAGCGATGGCTGCGTACTACGGGGGATTCACCGACACGCTCTTCATGCGACTTGCCGACATCGTGATGCTCTTCCCGTTCGTGCCTTTGCTCGTGGTCATCGGATCCATGATGAGGCTGGACATCTTCTCTTTCGCCGTCATCTTGGGCTTTCTTGAAGCCTTCGGCGGCATAACCGTGATCTTGAAGGCGCAGGCGCTGCAGGTGAAGGTGAGGCCGTACATCGACGCAGCGCGAGTTGCCGGCGGAAGCGATCTGCACATAATCCGTGCGCACATTATCCCCAACGTCCTTCCTCTTTCGTTTCTCTACATGATGTTCAACGTGACAGCGGCGATCGTGAGCGAAGCCACGCTCTCGTTCTTCGGCGTTCTGAACATCGACATGAGCTGGGGCATGATGATACATACGGCCGAAACCGCGGGATACCTGTTCGATTTCGGCAAGTACTGGTGGCTCTGGGCGCCGTCGGGGTTCTTCATCACTCTGTTCTGCGCCGCATTCTACATGGTCGGCAGAGGGCTCGACGAAGTCGTCAACCCGCGCCTGAGAAAGAGGTGAGCGCAGCATGGATGCCCTCTTGAAGGTAGAGGATTTCACGATGCACTACAGTACCAAGGCTGGGTGGGTGCAGGCGGTTGACGGCATCAGTTTCGCTCTGAATCGTGGCCAGTCGCTCGGCCTTGTGGGTGAATCAGGCTGTGGGAAGACGTCCATAGCCATGTCGATCATGAGGCTGCTTCCGTACAACGCCCAGACAAAGCGCGGCAAGATCTACCTAGGCGGGCGCGACATATACTCCATGACGGCAGAGGAGTTCAGGCAGGCCAGGTGGAAGGAGATCTCGATGATATTCCAGGCCGCTATGAACGCCCTGAACCCCGTGTACACCGTGGGAAGTCAGATTGTGGAAGCGATCGTCGAGCACGAGCCCGACACCACTGAGGAGGAGGCTCGAAGGCGCGTCGCCGAGCTGTTTGACCTCGTCGGGATTCCTGCGGAGCGGAGCGATCATTACCCGCACGAATACAGCGGCGGGATGAAACAGCGCGCTGTGATCGCCATGGCCTTGGCATGTAACCCCAGTCTCATAATAGCTGACGAGCCCACTACGGCTCTGGACGTTATCGTGCAGGACAAGATTCTCCGGGAGATGGAAGAGATACGACGCAGGATCAATATGAGTATGATATACATCTCGCACGACATATCTGTCATTGCGGAGGTCAGCGACATAGTTGGCGTGATGTACGCCGGCAAGCTGATGGAGATCGGCGAGGCCGACGATGTGTTCAAGCGCCCGCGCCACCCGTATACCTACGGGTTGATGCATGCGTATCCCAGCATCCTGGGGGACAAGCGCGATCTGGCGACCATTCCGGGGGAACCTCCCAACCTGATGGCGCCCCCAGAGGGCTGCCGGTTCAACCCTAGGTGCGATCGGGCCACTGATGAGTGCAGAGCGGTCGAACCGCTCATGACGAAGGTGGCGCCGGAGCACAGCATCGCGTGTCACAATCCGGTTTGGGCGCCGTCGTCTGGAGGTGAGCAAGTTGGCGTTGCCAGATAGCGGGCCGACCAACGATGTGAACGATGTACTGGTAAGGGTACAGAACTTGACGAAGCACTATCCGGTGGGGCGGGGGTTCTTCCACAGGCAGCATGCGGTGCTGCATGCAGTGGACGACATAAGCTTCGAGGTTGCCCGAGGCGAGGTGCTGGGCCTTGTGGGCGAGTCGGGTTGCGGAAAGACCACTACCGGCAGGATGTTGGTTCGCTTGACCAATCCGACTTCAGGAAGCATAGTGATTGATGGAACAGACGTGTCGTCCATTTCCGGCGCCGACATGGGCACATTCAGGCAGAAAGCTCAGATGATGTTTCAGGACCCGTATGAGTCGCTGGACCCTAGGATGACGATTTTCGACATAGTATCGGAGCCGCTAAACGTCAACCACATAGGCAATTTGGAGCAGCGCGAGGAGCGTGTCGCCGAGATGCTGACCCGCGTCGGGCTGGCTCCTCCGGCCACTTTCATGTTCCGGTTTCCGCATGAACTATCGGGAGGCCAGCGCCAGCGAGTGGCGATAGCTCGGGCGCTCGTGGTGAACCCGGGCTTCGTGGTGGCTGATGAACCCACGTCCATGCTGGACGTATCGATACGCACAGGCGTGATGAAACTCCTGGCCGAGCTTCGCGAGGAGTTCGGCATGAGCTACCTGTACATCACGCACGATCTGGCAGTGGCGCGTTACCTCTGCGACCGGATCGCCGTCATGTATCTGGGCAAGATCGTGGAGATCGCAGGCTCTGAAGAGGTGATCGGAAACCCGGTCCACCCGTATACCAGGGCCCTCATTTCCGCGGTGCCTGTGCCTGATCCGGCCGTAGTGAGGCCCATTCCGAATGTGCGAGGCGGGGTGAGCAAGCCCATCAATCCTGCCCCGAGATGCAGGTTCTACGAACGGTGCCCCGCTGCCCAGAAGGTGTGCAAAGAGAGCGACCATCCAGAGCTTCGGGAGGTGGCGCCGGGTCACTTCGCAGCGTGCTACATTCTGTGACGAGGTGAAGTCCATGCCCATGTCGCGACTGGACGCGCGTGTTCGCGCGATATCACATGCGGTATTGGCTCTGGCTCTTGTAGCGTCCATCGTCCTGTGGGCGATGGTTCAGGCGACCTACTCTGACTATGTCGAGTGGACGCATGGCGCCCGGGCGGAGGTAGTCGCGGCCTCCGCGCTGTGGATGCCGGATGGGGCGGAGATAGCAGTCGAGGTCCTGTTCACGGCGCCCCCTGTGAGGTTCCAGACGGAGATCGAGTCAGTTCAGTTCAATGTGCGGCGGACGGGCGTCCACTACGGGTTCTACAACATCCCTGTGCCGGTCGGCTTTGTAGTCGCGCCGCGCGGAGAGGGGGCCCACGCCGTTCTCTCTTTGTACGCTCCGATCGCCCCGGAGAACTCGGGCGGACTGCTTGTGGGTCCGCCCGCGGCCATGTCGGGATATGTGGCCATGCGGGTGCATCTTCCGCACAGAAAGCAGATCGTCCGGGTCGCGCTGGAAGGCGACCTCAGTACCGCCTGGGGGGTTCGAAAATGAACGGGCGTCTGCGAGCGGATGCGCTGGGATCGGCTGCAAGAGGGGCGGCAGCGCTGCCCGCGGCTGCCACAGCTCTGGCGTGTCTGGTGCTTCGGGATCATGTGCCCTGCCCGCCTTGGATCGCGTTCATCCCCCCGGCTTTGGCCTGGGCGTCCATTGGGCTTGCAGGTCACAGCATGGAATCATTGCTCATGTCGCTGGCCCTGTCAGTCGGGCTCTCCCCTCTGCTCGCAACGGGCATGGTTCTTCTGCCGGCCGGCCCGCACGAAGCGTCCATGGTGGCGCTCATCGCATTTCGGCAGTCGATTGCCGCCACGATCGGCATCATGACGCCGCTTGCGTTGGTATCGGCCTGGATCGGAGGAGCCGTTCGGGGCCTTCTCGACAGAGCGAATCCTCCTACGTGGAATACATGAATGTATGAATGGCGTGAAGGCAGGAGGATTTCGGCATCGCTTCTAGAATAGCCAAGAGGACGGCAAGATTCCGAGAGTGATCCAAAATGCTCTTCTGGAGTGGTTTTAGGAAGGAATTCCGCATTGACTTGTTGAATGAACCCGCAGGCATCTTCATGACCCTACGACTTCGCGTTACAACGCGGCGAATTGGGGGGAGGGAGGCGGGGGTTCAGTCGTGGTTCTCTTAGTCTTGCCGTGATATCACCGGTACAGAACCAGACGAATAAGGAGGTATGCGTGTAAAATGCCGAGGAAGTTTCGCTTGATTCTTGCTATGGCGCTGACGGCGGCCCTGGCCATAGGGGCGGTTGGATTCCCTGGGGCTGCTGCCGTCAAGTTCGAGGACTGGGGTCCTCACGTTGACGAGATCATCATGCCGATCATCAAGAACTCAGACGCTCGAAGGATCGCTTTCGAGCGCGGCGAGAGCATAGTGTGGTCCGGTCTGACCAAGCCCACCGACATCGACCAGGCAAAATCGCTTGGTTACGCCGACATGAGGATGACTTTGGGATTCCACATGTTCTACCTGTGCTTCAACATGCGCAGGGGCCCGCTGGATGCCCAGCCGCTCCGCCAGGCCATTGCGCACGCCACTGATCGCGACAACATCATCCGCACCCTGTTCAAGGGCTACATGCTCCCCATGAGCAGCTTCGTTCCGCAGGTCTCCCCGTTCTACAACAAAACCGTGCCGTTCTACGAGTTCAGCCTCAAGAAGGCGGCCGAGGTTCTCGACAACGCCGGCTATAAGCTGGATGCAACGGGGAAGAACAGGATCGACCCGAAGACCGGCAAGCCCCTTCCGGATATGAAGATCTTCACGCCCACGTATGAGGTCGCTCCCACATCGGCCGAACTGGGCAAGATGATCGCCGATTCCTGCCAGAAGGTCGGCCTGCCTGTCAAGCCCGAGCCCATGGACTTCAACGTCATGCTCGACAAGCTCGATATCGGCGAGTTCGACATGTTCTGCCTGGCTTGGGGTTTGAGCAAGAACCCGACCTTCCTCCACAGCTTCTTCCACTCCAGCATGGACGTAGAAGCCGGCTACAACAAGCCCGGCATCCGTAACCCTGAACTCGACAAGGTGTTGGACGAGCTGTACTACGCCGCCGACCTGAAGGCGGCGCAGGTGGCCTCCGACAAGGCCCAGCTTATCTTGGCGCGCGAGATGCCGTACGTGCCCCTTCATTCCAGGCCGTACATCGACGCGTTCAACAAGACGCAGGTCACCGGGTATATCGACATGGGCGGCTTTGGGGCTGCTCATTACAATAACCCCTGGACTCTGCTGAACATCCGCAGGGTCGACCGGTTCGGCAAGGCCATTGAAGGCGGCACCATCAGATGGTCGCTCTCCGAGGAACCCAAGAACCTCAACCCGGCCACCTCAAGCAGCGCTTACGAGCAGGAAGTGCTGTCGAAGGTGTTCGATAGCCTGACCGTCTCGCACCCCGACACTCTGGACGACATGCCTTGGATGGCTGAGAAGTGGGATATCGGCACTTGGGAGCCTGAGCCCGGCAAGAAGGGCACCACGGTCACCTGGTATGTCAGGAAGGGCATCAAGTGGTCCGATGGTATGCCGTTCACAGCCGAGGACGTCAAGTTCACCATCGACTACCTTAAGGACAATGAAATACCTCGGTATCTCGACGCGACGATGGACATCGCGAAGGCAGAGCTGATCAACAAGTACACCGTGAAGGTATACTTCAGCTCCGTCAGCTACTGGCACTTCTACAACGCCGGCCTAAGCTTCCTGGCCAAGCACATCTGGAAGGACGTAACGGACTGGAAGGCATTCCAGCCGTGGCTGGAGCCCCACCCAACGATTAAGGGCTACACCAAGCTCGTCGGCACCGGTCCTTTCATCATGAAGGAGTACCGTCCGGGTGAGTTTGTCAGGCTGGTTAAGAACCCCAACTACTGGCGTCTGAAGCCCGGCAAGTAGATACAGTAGCACGACGAAACCGAATTGCGCGGACCGCCGCCCGGGCCTTGCGCCGCGGGCGGCGGTTCCGGGTGATGAGGCAGAACGAGGTGAGATACACTTGGGTTTTCGCTCATACCTGCTGAGGCGGCTCGTATACGCCGTGATTGTCCTCCTTGTCATACTGACCTTCAACTTCGTGCTCTTCCGCGTGATGCCGGGCGATCCTGAGAAGATGATCATCGACCCCAACTTCAAGCAGGAAGCCAAGGCGGCGCTCAGGAGACAGTATGGTCTGGACGACCCTCCCCTGACGCAGTACAAGAATTACATGCTTGCGCTCCTCAGGTTCGACATGGGCCTTTCCTTTAGTACACAGCGCCCGGTCTGGTCCGAGCTCAAGGAGAGGCTGCCCAATACCATCACGCTTTTCCTGGTAACGTTCATATCCACCGCTGCCGTGGGCATATCCCTTGGAGTCTACTCCGCGGCCAACAGGGGGCACTTTTCCGAGAGGTTCGTCGTGGGCGCCGGCCTGTTTGCCCACGCTGTTCCAGGGTTCTTCATCCAACTTCTGCTCTTGCTCTTGTTCGGCTACTACTGGCCGATACTGCCGATACACGGCACCATGAGCGCTCCTCCCCCGGTTGGGTCGTTTGCAGTGTTTCTGGATCGGGTGTGGCATCTCATCCTTCCCGCCGGATCCAACCTGGTCATGGGCTTTGGATCGTGGGCGCTCTACACCCGGAACACCATGCTGGAGGCTCTGGGGCAAGACTACATCCTTACCGCCCGGGCCAAGGGGCTTCCCAGACGCGAGGTCTTGTATCATCATGCTCTGCGGAGCGTGCTGCCTCCCATCGTTACCCTGATCTTCATGTCGCTGCCCGGGGCGGTGTCGGGGGCGGTCATCACAGAGAGCATCTTCTCCTGGCACGGCGTGGGCAGATACTTGCTCGACGCCACCATGCAGATGGACTACCCGGCCGCGCAAGGCGCCTTCTACCTGATTGCGCTGGCTGTCATCATATCTAATCTAGCGGCGGATATCGCGTACGGCCTGGTCGACCCGAGGATCCGCGTGGGGGCAGGTGGTACTAGGTGAGGCAGGACACAAAGGCAGCCCAGAGGGCCGATGTTGCCAAGGCCGCGGCAGCGGCTACTCCCAGGCCGCTCACGTTCTGGGAGCAGTACCGCAGGAAATCACAGGGCATGGTCGGCCTCGCGATGGTGGCGATATACGTGCTCGTCGCGGTGTTCGCGCCATGGATAGCGCCGTACAATCCCATGGATGATCTTTACCTCGCGGACGCGAGCGCTGCGCCCGTCTGGATGTCCAAACTGAGCGCGAGATTCCGAAATTGCCCTCCTACGATCCGGTTCAGGCTGGGCCTTGAGAACTGGAACCAGGAAGAACTGGGCGGAGCGACTCTGTCGTCGTTTGCTTATGAGGAGGAGTCGGGAATCCAGTTCGATCTGCCTGCAACGGCGTCCGCAGAGCCTGAGGCCGAAGAGGACGCTGGTTTTTCGTGGGTGCGGAGCGTAGAGTGGAACCCGTGGGGATCGCAGGCTTCCGAGGAACCCTCGGAAGAGGAACCCGCGGCGGGCGATGTTTCCGCAGAGGGCGTTGTGCTGAGTTACGTCACTCCATACCAGTACAAGACGCCCAACACTTTCTCCACCAAGTTCGAATACTCGATCGATGCGCCCGACACCGCTGAGACGCTGATCATGGTGGAACTCGTTACTCCGGATGGGCAGGCGCACGATCTGTGGGACACCACTGTCGCGGGCAGCACCGAATATGGAAGCGCTATTGTCGACTCTCGCGACTTTGACCTCAAGATCAGGCTGGGCATGTCTTTCTTCGGTGAACCCAGCCAGGTGCTGTTCGCTGAGAAGGGCGATTACACGATTCGGCTCAGGGTATCGGCCACGTCCCCTGACGGACCGGTAAGCCTGAAGATGAGCCCGGTGGCCTTTGAGGTTCTGGGAATGGTCCATGGCGTGCTGGGAGTGGATCATATGGGGTCGGACCTCTGGTCCCAGCTGATCTACGGAACGCGCATCGCTCTGGCCATAGGCCTCTCGACCGCCTTCATCGCGGTGGCCATCGGCACCACGGTGGGAATCGTCGCGGGCTACGTGGGCGGAGCGGTGGACGAATTCCTCATGCGCGTGGCGGACGTGCTGCTTGCCATACCCAGCCTGCCGATACTGATCATACTCGGAGCGCTTTTCGGCAAGAGTGTGCTCAACATAGTGATCCTGCTGGCGTTGCTCTCGTGGATGGGCATTGCCAGGCTGGTGCGCTCCCAAACGCTGTCGCTCAAGGAGCGCCAGTTCGTCGAGGCCGCCCGGGCATCGGGCGCGTCGCAGAGTTATGTTATGCTGCAGCACGTTCTGCCAAACGTGATGCCCCTGATCTTCGCCAACCTCGTTCTTAGGATACCGGGCGCGATTC
>DHON01000049.1:13677-53918 GCA_002409965.1 Firmicutes bacterium UBA5389 | reverse complement strand
ATACCGGGCGCGATTCTGACGGAGGCATCGTTGAGCTTCCTGGGCCTCGGGGACCCGCGGGTTTGCACGTGGGGTCGAATCCTGCAGAACGCGAGGGAGTTTGGGGCCTTCACCACGATGGCATGGTGGTGGCTGGTGCCGCCGGGGCTTGCGCTCACTTTCATGAGCCTTGCTTTCGTGTTCATCGGAAACTCGGTGAACGAGATTCTAAATCCACGCTATAGGGAGAGATCGTAGCCATGGCCCTGCTTGAAGTGAGAGACCTGAAAATGTACTACCGGACCCTCCGGGGCCATGTCAGGGCGGTCGATTCCGTAAGCTTCGATATCGAACGTGGAAAGGCTCTGGGAGTCGCTGGGGAGTCCGGGTGCGGCAAATCCAGCATGGCAAGCGCTGTGCTGAGGTTGCTGCCGTCGAACGGTGAATATCACGGCGGCGTCATCACCATGGACGGCGAGGACATCCTGCACATGCCGGAGGAGGCGTTCCGGCAGAATGTGCGATGGAGCAAGATATCCATGGTATTTCAGGGCGCGATGAATGCCCTTAACCCTGTGCATAGAGTGGGCGAGCAGATCGTCGAGGCGATTCTCCAGCATGAGAAGATGTCGCACGAGCGTGCCGTGGAGCGGGCGGAAGGCCTTCTGGACTTGGTCGGCATCAACCCCAAGCGGTTCGGGGAGTATCCGCACGAGTTCAGCGGGGGCATGAAGCAGAGGGCAGTCATCGCCATGTCTCTGGCGTGCCATCCCAGTCTGATAATCGCGGATGAACCAACTACCGCCCTGGACGTGATGGTGCAGGCCCAGATCTTGAAGGCCATGGCTGAACTCCGAGCTAGGCTCGATCTGTCGATGATGCTCATCACTCACGACCTGTCGGTCATCGCGCAGACTTGCGATAGCATAGCGGTGATGTACGCCGGCAAGATAGTAGAGTACGGAAGCGTGTACGATGTCTACGGCAGCCCGGTCCATCCTTACGCCATGGGCCTGGTGGAGTCGTTCCCCAATATCCATGCCGAGAGGTCCGCTGTCAGGTCGCTTCCGGGGTTCCCGCCCAACTTGCTGGCTCCTCCTTCCGGGTGTAGATTCCATCCTCGGTGTCCGCTTGCTGACGAGGAGTGCATGAGGGAGGATCCGCCGTTCCGCCAGATCGGCACGACGGGTCACATGGCCGCGTGTCATAAAGCGGAGATTGTTCAGCAGGGGGTGGACGTATGGGCGCAGTAGCGGCGAAAGCTGATAAGAAGCAGTTTCAGCAGGGCGACGTGATAATGGAGGTACGGAACCTGACCAAGTACTTCCCTGTCCGGCTCAGCTTGGTCCAATCGCTGAGGACCGACAATCCGCCCGTGCTGAAGGCCGTCGACGATGTGAGCTTCGATGTGTACAAGGGCGAAGTGCTCGGAATAGTGGGCGAGTCGGGCTGCGGGAAGACCACGTTGGCCCGCACCATGCTGAGGCTGACCGATGCCACGTCTGGGTCGGTCAACCTCGAAGAAGTCAATGTCATGGGGCTGAACCCTCTGGAGATGAAGAACCTGCGCCGCAAGATGCAGGTGATCTTCCAGGACCCGTACGAATCCATGAACCCCAGGATGAACGTGCAGACGATCATCTCCGAACCCCTGCGCATTCAGGGGATTGCCAGGACCGTCCACGATGCGCGCGATGTGGTGACTTCGGTTTTGGCGGACGTGGAGATGATCCCGCCGGAGGAATACATGTCCAGGTATCCGCATGAGCTGTCGGGAGGCCAGCGCCAGAGGGTTGCCGTTGCGCGCGCTCTGGCTCTCGATCCCGACTTCATAGTGGCGGATGAGCCAGTGTCCATGCTGGACGTGTCAATCAGGGGCGAAGTTCTGAACCTCATGCTCAACCTGTCGCGCGAGAAGGGGGTCACCTTCGTCTACATCACGCACGACCTCGCCACCGCCAGGCACATCTGCGATAGGATCGCCGTCATGTACCTGGGCAAGATCGTGGAGATGGGCACGGCTGAGGAGATAATCAGGAATCCGTTGCACCCGTACACCACTGCTCTGATCGGGGCGGTGTTTGTGCCGGATCCGACTCACAGGGGTATCTCCGAGGTGCTCAAAGGCGAGATTCCGAGCCCCGTGCACCCGCCGGCAGGATGCCATCTGCATCCGCGGTGCCCCTACACCATGGATATATGCAAGGAGGTCGAGCCCAGCTTCCTGCTGTATGAGGGGACGCATCAGGCCGCATGTCACAAGGCCGAAAAGGCCCGAGGATAGCCTTGCGCACACGGCAGACCTTGCTCAAGAGCCCTTGGCTGCGCCGGCAGGCGCGGCCAAGGGCTCTTGTAAAGCACGCATCGGGTCGCATCAGAGGAGCATATACTTAAACGGGCATTTCGGCAGGCACATCGGGAAGCGAGGTGTAGTGGATGTCCGAAGACGAGTTTGCTGTCGTTCCAGAGGCCCATGGGCTGAGTGGGATGATAGCCTGTATTTCGGATCAGGCTGGCCGGCCGGGATTGATGATATTGGACGTGTTGAGCGGCTCATCGACGGCACTTATGAGCGTGGACTGCTCATGGAGGTCGGTGCCTGCGGTGGCGCCCGGCGGCGATCGTGTGGCGCTGCAGGGCGCGGATGGACGGCTCAAGGTAGTCAGCGTCGTGACTGACCAGACGGAGTCGATAGGCGAACCCATCCCAGGCCTGGTCACGCCGAGCTGGTCTCCGGGCGGCGATGCCATCATGTACGAACTCGACGCGACCGTCCACGTAGTCAGCCTCAGCGGCACACTCAGCGAATCGGATTTCGCGGCCGCCAACGCTGCGTGGATGGGAGATGGAAGCAAGACCGTGTTCGTCGCCGATGGTGCGCTTCATGCAAAGGACACATGGACGGGGCAGACGGTGAAGCTCACAGCGGGTCCTGACAAGATATGGGGGCTGGCGGCCAGCCGGGATGGTGTTCACGCGGCATATGTGGCCTCCGACGACGATGAGGCGCTGCTTCGGGTAGTGGACGTGTTCACCGGCGAGACATGGGAGATGCGGACATCTCGAGGGATATGGCCGTGGTCGCTCGCGTGGTCGCCCAATGGCGGGTCGCTTGCATACTGCGTTGGGGGCCCCGAGGCGCGAGGAGGCCAGCGTGTATCGGTGTGGATGCTCGATGCGCGCGCCATCGGCGCCGATGACGGATGCGAGCCCAACGCGATTGTGACCTTCGTATCGGACCCACGCTGCGCAGGGCTAGCGTGGAGTCCAGATTCAAAGGCTGTGGCAACGGCGGCTCGAACAGGCGAATCAGGCCTCTACTCCGTGTACGCCGTTGACTCTGCGGGAGGCGCGCATCAGCTGACGAGCAGAGGGAACTGCGTGCTCCCGGACTGGGGACCATCGCCCATATGAGCGTGAAGCTCCCTCAGACGAGGAAGAGGCGGGAGTAACCCGCCTCAGATCTCGCGACTTGCATCGGCGGACGCCGAGTCTACTTCGTGCAACTCTCGGACGAGCATGAGCCGCCTTCAGCCTTCTCGGCGCTAGCCGCTCTCTTGTACTCCTCAGACCTGTGGTCGGTCACGTAGTAGCCAGACCCGTGAAATATGATACCCATCCTGGAGCTGAAGAGGCGCCGGACGGGAGATCCGCACTTGGGGCAGCGCGTGAGCGCGCCTTCGCCTGGCCCGTGTAGAAACTCGAATCTGCCGCAGTTGTCGCAATTGTACTCATAGATTGGCACAGCTGGTCCCTCCCTCGGTCAATTCTACAACCAACTGCCGCCTAACTCAATAGGCCGCCCTGTGTCACGCGCGTTCGCATCGACCCTCGGGCCGGAGGAGGATGCTCTGACCCATCCTCCGGGCCTTTGGCTGACCTATGCTACTTGAAGAAGACGTGACCGCCGATGACTCTGGTGACAGGCCTGAGCTGCACCCAGTAGTTTGCAGTCTTCACGGGGTTGTAGAACCCCAGCGCGCCATAGGACGGGTCCCATCCATCGACGGCAGCTTGCGCCGCTCTGAGCGCCGACGACGAGGGATTGGTGTTGATTCTGCCGTCAAGCACCGGGCTGAACTGATAGTACCTTCCATCTACCACCTGGTAGATGACGCCGGGAATTGTATCGGGGTAGGCCCTGCTCAGCACTCTGTTGAGCACCGTGGCCGCCACCGCGACCTGACCCTCATAGGGCTCGCCGCCTGCTTCGGCGGTGACCAGTCGAGCCAGAAGCGACAGGTCGGACGAACTCCATGACCCGTAATCCGAGCGCGATGGAGTCGGAGAAGGCCGCGGCTGTGTGCCGCGCGGGATGCGTAGAACCTCGCCCGGGTAGATCCAGTCATGCGACAACCCGTTCGCTGAACGCAACGCGCCTACTGTGACGCCGAAGCGATTGGCAATGAGGAAAAGCGAGTCGCCTGTCTTGACTGTGTAAGTGGACCCCGATGGCGCCGGAGTGGTTGCCGATGTGGGGATCCTGAGCGTGTCGCCTGGGTAGATCCAGTCGTGCGACAGCCCGTTGGCCGAGCGCAGTGCGCTCACTGTGACGCCGAAACGATTGGCGATGAGGAAGAGCGAGTCGCCTGTCTTGACGGTGTACGAAGTGGCGGCCGAAGCGGCGCATGCGGCGATTACAGCGACTAAGGCTGCCACTACCATTGAAGCAGTGGCCTTGATATTGATTCTGTGCAGTTTGCGACTCAACAAGTGCAACTCCTTTCTCTAGTGGGCCTGCGCGGAAGTGTGGGCCCCCTCTGTGCAGGTCTATTCTACATGGACAGGTGGAAGTCCCTGTGGGAAGTGGTGGAAGGCCACATGCCAGGCAGGCGCTTGACAGCGCTTCAAACCCCTGAGATAGTTGGAGTATACCGAACGATGTGTGAAAGGATGGTGTGCTTTGTGGCTTGCAAGACGCCTTCGGAGATTGCTGCCGTTGCCGTCAAGGCGGGTGTCGCCAAATCCCGCGCCAGCGCGACTGCCCTTGTTGTGCTGGGCTTTCTTGGCGGAAGCTTCGTAGCCATGGCGGCTGTTGCATCGCACACAGTGTCGTGTTCGCTTGGAATCTGGGCAGGGCCTAGCGCCGTGAGGCTCATCTCCGGGATGGTGTTCAGCGTGGGAATTGTCATGGTCATAGTTGGAGGCGCTGAGCTGTTCACGGGAAACTCCCTGATGGTCATGGCCCTTCTCGATAGGCGGATCCGATCTGGAGAGCTCATACGGAACTGGGTCATAGTCTATTTCGCGAACATGGCGGGCGCCATCTTCGTGGCCTGGCTGTACTACGAGACGGAGTTGTGGCAGCCTATCGATGGGGCCTGCGCGCAGGCCCTCATAACAACGGCGATTCGAAAGTCGTCTATCCATTTCTGGCCGGCCTTCTTCCGCGGCGCGCTCTGCAACTGGCTCGTATGTATGGGAGTGTGGATGTCGTACTCCGCCGACGATGCGGTCGGCAGAGTCGTGCCGCTTTCGATGGCGGTGTCGTCCTTCGTGATGTGCGGGGCGGAGCACTCAGTGGCCAACATGTTCTACATGCCCGTGGGGCTCATGGTCTCGTCCACTCCTCTCGCCGAGTGGCTCGCCGGTTTCGGCCGGAACCTAGTGCCGGTGACTCTGGGCAATATTGTCGGGGGAGGCTTGCTTGTCGCTGTCATGTACTGGTGGGCATACATGCGGCCTGTGTCGGAGATGGGCGACCGTGTTCTCTGACGGTAGTTCGCGGCGGACCGGCAAGCGCCCGGTCATGTGCGACCGGGCGCTTGCCGGACAGGTTACGACTTTGGAACGTTCAGGTTGGTTGGGACGTTGAAGCCGGACGTGGTTTCAGATGTGAAACCTTGAGGCCTGAGGGCCTGTGCGAAACTAGCCTGGGTTCCGGCGACTGTCTGGCCTATCAAGCTCTGCTCGGCCGCGGCGATCATCTGCTTGACCATCTGGCCGCCTATTCTGCCTGCCTCGCGCGCGGGGATGTCCCCAAGGTATCCACCATAGGTGTTGTAGTCCACGCCCACCTGGCTCGCAATCTCGTACTTCATCTGGTTTAGCGCCTGACGCGCCTGAGGGTTCAGGATCCTGTTGCTCCTTCTCGGCATGCGATGCTTCCTCCTTTCGTGCACGTTGTTGCGGCTGCATTCGTAGTCTGACCGCTGAATGATGGCGTATACTGTAACTTTGAGTCACGCAAGGGATTGCTACATAGTACGAAGGAAAACAAGGCCGGACGGAGAAAACACAGGTGAGGCTGCAAACGCCCAAGAGGTTGCAGCTTCACTCCGACAAGGAGAGGCGGATACTGCCGGTATAGGGATTATATGTAAAGCATGCGAGTCCGCCGCCAGTTACTGTCGCGGAATGAGGACTGCCCGGCACGGCGCCCCATCCAGTCCCACAAGGCGCAGAGGCAATGCGGCGATGTCGTACTCGCCGGGCGCGACGCGGCCCAGATCGGCGCTCTCCAAAATCGCTATTCCTGCATCTAGAAGGCCAATGTGAACAGAACCGTCTCCGCTCGCGCTTTCGATCGACATCTCCTCAGTTCCTATCAGTAGTGTGCCCTGTTCGATAAGGTATGCTGCGCCTTCCATGTCAAGGTACGTCTTTGGATTCCCCGCGGCGGCGCCGGTCTTCATCAGAATTCGAGGAGGGTGGGGCGTGGGCAAGCACTCCTGTAGTGCGCCGCGCCCAACGGGCCCGCTGGTCTTGATCTCCACTACGAAGCAGGGGCCGACTAGCGACTCCAGCGGTATCGCGTCCACCGTGCCCGCTGATGTGAGGTAGTGCGACGGAGCATCGATATGCGTGCCGGAGTGTGTCCCCATGCAAACCCTGGCAACGTTCACGCCATCGCGCACGGCCTTTAGCGCAGGCGCGAATCGCACCTGGGGATCGCCGCGCCACACTGGCATCCCGTGGTGAGTGGGGCGGGTTATGTCGATCACTGTCGCACACATTCGACTGCCTCCCTATTCTACGCGAGTGTACTGCTATGCATGATTTCACCGAATGCCGGGCGTTGTCCTCCTGCAGCAACGTCTTCTCTGATGCGATCTGCATGCGGTATGGAAACCTCTTGCAGTGGATGATTCGGTCGGGTATAGTGGTAGCTAGCAACAATGCAAGGCATGCCCATTCTGGAGGGAATTCGTGTGCAAGTCCTGTTTGTGGTTCTGAACGACACTGCGCTCCTTGACGACTTATTCTCGTCCTTTCTTCGGGCGGGAATTACTGGAGCGACCTGCATAGAGAGTATGGGTATGGGGCGCGCCCTTTCCGAAATCGATAACTCTTCGATACCGATTTTTGCCGCCCTGCGGCTTCATCTCAATGAGAGCCGGCCCTACAATAGAACGGTTTTCGCATTGCTTCCCGAGGAGCAGGTCGACGAAGCCATAGCGGCTGTCGAAAGCGTTGTCGGCGACCTGAGTCGCCCCGGTTCGGGGCTGCTTTTTACGGTTCCGGTGGGCAGGGCAGCGGGCTTCCCTAAGCGCCACTCGGACCTTGACGAGCTCGGTCAGTAACCTCGCGTGTTGGCGGAGAGGTTTTATATGAGCAGTATTCTTGCGGTGGGTCTGATCATGTTGAGCGGCGTCGCTTTGGGGCGAGCCGCTGCGGGCTTTGGCGTTTCGTCGGTGGTGGGTTACCTCCTAGCCGGTGTGACTTTGGGACACGTATGGCCGGGGATTGCCGATGCGATAACGCCGGCGGGCGCAGCGTTCGCATCTGAGGTGGGTCTGTCGCTGATCGCCTTCGTGGTCGGAGGCGAGCTCGAGGCGCGCAGGGTTCGGTCGCTCCCGCGGGGGGCCATCGGAATCGCGTTTGGGCAGGCGGTCGGATGTATACTGGCGGTTGTGGCCGCATCCGCGATGGCTGGCAAGCCGCTTGGCTTCGGGCTCGCTCTGGGGGCAATTGCCGCAGCCACAGCTCCGTCTACGACGATAATGATCATCAGAAGGCACAAGGCGGATGGACCGCTCACCCGGATGCTCCTGTCGGTGGTGGCCATGGATGATGCCGTGTGCATTCTGCTCTACGCTGTTTCGGTGTCTGTGGCGCGCGCTCTGCCCGTGGCGGGCGCGCCGCAGTCGATTGCCGGCGTGGCGGGCGTGTTTCTGTGGGAACTTGCGGGTTCCGTCATGGTGGGCGTGGTGATCGGCATTGCTCTGGGTTACTTCGTCAAGTATGCCAGGGGAGGCGACGAGCTGGTGATAATAGTGGTGGGTTCGGTGCTGCTCGCCGCCGGGTTGGGCGCCAGGATGCATGTATCGCCGCTCATCAGCTGTCTGGTGCTGGGCGCGACGCTCTCGAACCTCGTCATGGGCAGTAGGAAGCTGTTCGCGACGATAGATCGGTTCTCGCCTCCGGTCTATGTGGTTCTGTTTGCTCTTGCGGGAGTGGGGTGCAGCTTCAAGTCTCTCGCGGGGTCGATTTCGCTTTTTGCCCTGTATTTGGCGGCGCGCGTAATCGGCAAGGCACTCGGCTCGAGCTTCGCTGCGCGGACGTTGCAGACCAGCCCGATCGTACATCGCCATATCGGCGTATCGCTCTTGCCCCAAGCGGGCTTGGCTGCGGGGCTCACTGTCGCCGCCGGCGTTGCGCTGCCCGATCACCGTTCAATGCTGGCGTCGGTGGTTGTGCCTGGGATTCTGGTGTTTGAGGCGATAGGACCGGCGCTTCTGGCGGCATCGCTCGGGCGATCGGGCGAGATTCACGCGGGTGATTCGGCGACAGCGCAGGTGTGAGGTTAGCAAGAAGGCAATGGCTGGTGATGCAGTTGTCAGCATCGACAAACAAGAGGAGGGCTTCGTTCTCTCCGCCTGATCCGCAGCCGAGGTATGCGCGCCTGGCTGGGATTGCCGTTGTCTTGCTGCGGGCAGTGATCGTGGTCGCGTGCCTAATGCTCGCTCTGAGCAGGCTTAAGGTAAACCCAGGTCTCATCACTACTGTGGCGCCTGCAATCGCGGTCTCTGCCGGCGTATGGCTGCTCGGCAGGAAGCTTGGTCATCGTGGAGTCGATACCGCCGCGTCCGCCCTTGACTTGGGGCTGATATCCATCTGCGTGTATCTAGGCGGCGGGCTTGCGAGCGAGGCGTACGCGCTGTATTTCATCGAGTTGGTCATCATCGCCCTCCAACACGGCGCGATTTCGTCCTCACTGGGCGGGATCTTGTCGGCCGGCCTGTATGCGGCGGCCGCTCTTCCGTGGTCCGGAGCGCTCGCAGTTCCCAGGTGGACGCTTCCGTACAGGTGCGGCGTCATTCTGTTCGTGGGTGGGGGAATCGGGCTGGTGTCGCAGGTTCTTAGGGACTACGTTGCACAGCTCGCTTCCTCTCGTGAGAAGCTCGACAAGAGGGCGCACTGGGACCAGGTGCTGGCGCGGATTACGCGCAAGATCAACTCCGGAATTGGCCTTCGGGCCACGCTGGAGTTGATTCTCGACGGCGGGCTGGAGGTGCTTGACGGCGACATAGGGCTAGTGGCTCTGAAGGACCGACAGGGTCGGCTGGTTGCGTCTGCCTGCAGGAATCTGCCTCCCGGTCTCTGCAGCCGAAAGCTGGGCAGGAACGAAGGGCTAGTCAATGTGGCCATCGCGCAGAGGCAGACGGTGAGGATATCCAACTATGCATCGTTCGATGCCGCCATCCCGGAAGTCGCCGAGGAAGGGTTGTGCGCACTGGCCGCCACTCCGCTGATGTCGGGTCCAGACTGTATCGGGGCTCTGGCTTTCGGCGACAAGCGGCAGGGAGCGTCGTACACCGCCGAAGACTGCGAGTTCCTCGAGACTCTGGGGAAACAGCTGAGCGTGGTTGTGGGAAACGTTCATCTCCTAGAGGAGGTCCGGCGGAGGGCCGACTATCTGTCCACCCTCAACGAGATATCCATGAGCCTAACATCGGTTCTTGAACGCGATGCGCTCTTCGAGAAGATCTACCGAGAGGTCTGCCGCATCATCTCGGTCGACGCGTTCTTCGTCGCCATATACCACGCGGCAAACCGCGAGATCGAAATGGCGTTCCTCATGGACCAGGGAGTTCGCTCTCCTTCGATGCGGTTTGGAATGGAATCGGGTCCCACCGCGAACGTGATCACCAGCGGTCAAGCTCTTCTGTTCAACCGACAGGAAGACGAGATGATGGACGGGGAGCGCAGAGTAGGGCATGACGATGACGTTACCAGCTCAGTGATAATCGTGCCCATGCGTATGGGCGCCCACGTTGTAGGCGCCATTTCCGCGCAGAGCTACACTGTGAACGCCTATGGCGAGGAAGAGAAGGACCTGCTCATGACTATCGCATCCAGCGCCGCGATAGCCCTGGAGAATGCGCGGCTGTACCAGTCAGCCCGCGAGACGTCTCTCACCGACGACCTCACTGGACTGGGCAACTACAGGTATTTCTGCGACCTCCTCGACAAGGAGATCGAAAGGTCCGTCAGGCACAGCACGCCTCTTTCGCTTGTCATGCTCGACTGTGACTGTCTGAAGCACATCAACGACAGGTACGGGCACGCCATCGGCGATGCGCACCTGATCCACCTGGCCGACACCATGAGAGCGATCGCCCGCAAATCCGACATACTCGCGCGATACGCCGGCGACGAGTTCATGATTATTCTGCCCAACACAACGCAGGTTGATGGTGTGGCGTTTGCGGAGCGGCTCCGAGCGCGAATGGAGAGCACGCCGCTCATGGTGGACGGCAGCCCGGTAACGGCCACCATAAGCCTGGGCGTGGCTTCGGTGCCCGCATCCGGCCAATCAGTCGATGCTCTTGTGAAGGCTGTCGACGCGGCCATGTACGAGGCCAAGCGCCAGGGCAAGAACAAGGTCGCGCAAGCCTGCGATCAGGATTCGACTCGAAGCGACCTGGCGCGCGTCTGATCACACGATCCGCTTCACCAAGTCCTCCAGCGACCCTGGCAGCATGTCGGCTGCCGGCAGTTCGATCAGGGTGTACGCGCCCGGAGCCTTCTTGAGCCCTGCCCTGAGCGCCCCCACCATGATCTGGCCTGTCACGGCCGGGTTGGATATCCGCATTTCGCACCTGAGCAGTTGGTTGCCGGTGCAACCCGCAGTGCCTTTTCGGTCGATTACCACTTTGTGCCCCGAATCGGCGGCCTGGCTCATGCATTCCACTTCGACTATGTCGGTCTCATCCCTCACGAAATACGGGTCTTGTCGGATATCGCATTCCACATCGGCGAAGGGCCGCGACCCATCGAGCTTGACGTACACTGCCCGCCTGTGCCTGCCGTAGCCTGCGGGGAGAGTGATGGAGACGGCGTCCGCCACCCCTGGGAGCGCGCGAACGGCTACCGAGTGGCCCATGCTCATGCCCGGCCCGAAATTAGTGTAGGTGATCCCGAAGGGGGCGATCACTTCCAGGAGGGCCCTGATGGCGGAGTCCGTGCCCGGGTCCCAACCCGCGGAGATCACGGCCCTTGCCCCGCCTTCGACAGCCGCATCACGCAGCGCTTGCCTGTGGTTCCACAGCGCATCTCCGTGTATGTCGAATGTGTCTACCACGCTTACCCCCGATCGCAGCAGGGCGCGTTCCCCGGATTCGAGCTGGCGCGTGGGCCCGCACATTAGGGCAGCTTGAACGCCGTCCAACTGCTCCATTCGAGTCACCGCGGGAACTTCCCAATGGGGCCCGCTGGCGCGTTCTTCCGGCTCCGCTCGCCTTCTGACAACCCCGACTAACTGGAAATCCGGCGATGCTGCTACGGCATCGGCGGCGCCTCGCCCAACACTACCCAGCCCAACCACGGCTACACGAGTTCTCTGCATCTGAATACGCCTCCCAACACACGGCTATCTGGATTATACAACATCAGAACGCTCCTTCGAAACCTGCGGCCGCGGGATGGCCCTGTGCACAGCACGGACCGCAGTGATATAATGGCTTCGCGTAACCGATGCGATTGTGCATTGCGACTGGAGGCCCCTGATTTGGAGCTGATTGCAGCCCGCGATGATCGTTGCACGATGTGTTGTGCATGTATCGATGCGTGCCCCGTAGGCGCGGTGAACGCGGAAGATGGCGCCATACGCGTAAGGAGCGATGTGTGCATAGGCTGCGGCAGCTGTGTGCGAGAATGCGTTCACGGCGCGGCGGCATTTTCGGACGGCGTACGGGCAGTGCTGGACCTGCTCGCGCAGGGCGACACGACCGTGATCGTAGCGCCCGGCTTTGCCGGCGCTTTTCCAAACACTGATCCGCTGCGACTCATCGGCGCGCTGCGAGGCCTGGGATTCGCCTCTGTGTGGGAAGCGGCGGCTGGAGGAGAGATGCTTTTCGCGCACTACCGTGCCGAGCTGGCCGGGCGCGCGGGCCGCATCGGCGCCGCGATCAGTTCGGCGTGTCCGGCCGTTGTCCGGCTGATCGAGGTACACAGGCCAGATCTTGTGCCGAACCTTGTGCCGGTTGTCTCTCCCATCGTGGCGACTTCGCGGGCGGCTCGCGTGTGCGGGCAGAGGCAGGTCGTGTGCATTGCCTCGTGCGCTGCACTGAGAATGGAGTGCTGTCCCGGCGATCACGTGCAGGCAGGCGATTGCGTGCGCGGTGTGGAAGGCGGGCCCGATGCAGTGCTCACCTTTGCAGAACTGAGCAAATTGATCGACGAGTCGGGACTGTGCGTCGACGATTGCTCACCATCGATGCCGGACGTGACGGCGGAAGGCCCAGGGCGCATGCTTGCCTTGCCGGCAGGGTTGCTTCACAGCCTGGATGTTTCGGGCGGCGCGTTTCGGCAGGGCGCCGTGAGCGCCATGGGCCCTCGAGAGTGCTCCGAAGTCCTAGACGCGATATCATCCGGAGAATTCACCGCATCCCTTGTAGAGATATCGCTGTGCAGGGGATGCGTGGATGGGCCGGGGTACCCCGCGAAGTCCGCGGCATGGCAGCGCCGCCGTGCGGTGACCGCATATTCCGCTGCGATGGAGAATGCGGACGGCACATCGATATCGGCGCGATTGGCCTCGTCGGGTGTGGGCGCGGGCGAGATCGTTATCGCACGATCCTTTGCCCCTTCGCCTCCCGCAGGCTTCGAGCGGGATACGGCACGGCCCGAGCCATGTGCGCTGGTTCCGGCGGTTCGATCTCTCGGTCGGCCCGATGGGGGGGCACGTGCTCCATCCCAGAGCTTCATGGCCGAAGGCGAGCCGGTGGATATGGTGGCATACAGCGCCGCGATGGAGGCTGTGATTACTCTAGTTCAGAAGGTATCCAACGTGTCGTCTACTGTGCTGATCACCGGCGCATCGGGCGTGGGCAAGGAGGTCGTGGCCAGGTACATCCACAGGACCGGCAATCGAAGCGCCGGGCCGTTCGTCAAGATCAATTGCGCAGCCATACCCGAGACTCTGCTCGAGTCGGAGCTATTCGGGTATGAGCAAGGCGCTTTCACTGGGGCTCGCAGAGACGGCAAGCCCGGGCTGATTGAGTTGGCTTCAGGGGGCACGCTGTTTCTGGACGAGATCACCGAGATGCCCCTGGGGTTGCAGGCGAAACTCCTGCAGGTGCTGCAGGAGAAGCGTTTAGTTCGTGTGGGAGGCACCAGGCAGATAAGGGTGGACGCGCGCATTATGGCTGCGACCAACCGCGACATAGAGAGGGCGGTGAAGGAAGGACACTTCCGCAATGACCTGTACTACCGGCTGAATGTCATACCCATCCGGGTGCCGGCTCTGGCCGAGAGGACCGGCGATATCGCGCCGCTGACCTATCATTTCCTTGACAAGTGGAGTGCCAGGTATGGACGGAGACGCCAGATCTCACGCGAGGCCCGGGAGGCGATGGAGAGGTACAGCTGGCCGGGGAATGTGCGAGAGCTCGAGAACATGCTGGAGTTTCTTGTGGTGACTGTGGAGGAGCCTGTCATCGGCATCGAGCATCTCCCCACTCACATCAAGAGGAACGGGACGGGCGATGCGGGCGAGGTTCGCGTGTCGGGCATTCTGCCGCTGCGCAGAGCGGTGGAGGAGGTGGAGCGGCAACTGATCGAGCGCGCATCGCAGACATGCTCAAGCACCTACTCTATGGCCCGTGCCCTAGGCGTGAATCAGTCCACAATCGTGAGGAAAATCCAGAAGCACATGAATGGCCGCGCGTAGGGGCGATGGACTCGGGCACGTGCGATGCAGACCTGCATCGGCCGATGCGGCTTGGCATCATTGACGTCATAGGGACTGTCTGCGACAGCTGAACCGCTGCTATGCGAGGCGTTGCTGTCGGCGGCGGAAGATCCGCAGCTGCGGCAGACATGTGAACGCGTTCACAATTAATGCAATACTGCATCGGGCCGCCCAAGTGCTCTTTTGAAAGGACCAGCTACACGCCGTTTCGGCATGTGGCATGAATCATGCATATGCAATACGTGGCTGTAATGGCCGGCAGAGGAGGTTGAAAGGTCTATGGGTTGCTGTGAAACCAGTAGCGCGGGCGATATTACCGATATCACGCCTGAACAGTGGGCGAAGGCGGATGAGATTATCGCCAGGTACAAGGGCCAGCGCGGAGTGCTCATCCCGTGCCTCCACGAGATCCAGCAGGTAGTGGGTTACCTACCCCTTGAGGTGCAGGAGCGTGTGGCGGCGGGGCTTGACATTCCGGTGGCCGATGTCTACAGCGTGATCACGTTCTACGCGCTGTTCACCACCAAACCCAAAGGCAAGCACAAGGTAGGTGTGTGCCTGGGCACTGCCTGTTACGTGCGGGGCGGAGAGAAGATCTTGGACAAGGTGGAGCATGCCCTGGGGATCAAGGCGGGCGATACCACTCCCGACAGGCTCTTCTCTATCCAGGTCATGAGGTGCATTGGCGCGTGTGGGCTGGGGCCTGTCATGACAGTAGACGACGACATCTATGCGCGGATCAAGCCTGAGCGCGTGCCTGAAGTGCTTAAGAAATACTCTTAGTGTCATGCCATGGCAGCAGGCGTAGTGAGGGAGGAATACGAATGGATCTGGTTCGAGCGCACGTGCTTGTGTGCGGCGGCGCCGCCTGTGTCTCCTCCGGCTGTAAGGCGGTGCGGGAGGCGCTGGAGGCCGAGATAGTCGCAAGAGGCATTGAGCGCGAAATAAAAGTGGTTGTCACTGGGTGCATGGGCCCGTGCGATCTGGGGCCGATAGCGGTCGTGTACCCGGAAGGCGTTCTCTATAGGAAACTCACTGCCGACGACGCTAGGGAGATCGTCAACGAACACCTGGTCAAGGGGCGCATAGTGAAAAGGCTTCTTTACGAGGAACCCGGCACTGCCGAGCTCGTAGAGACTCAGGAGGCCATGACCTTCTTCAGCCGGCAGGAGCGGATAGCCCTGCGCAACACGGGAGTCATTGACCCGCTCAAGATCGACGAGTACATCGCGCGCGATGGCTACGCGGCTTTGGGCAAGGCGCTCACCGAGATGAAGCCGGCCGACATCATCGATACCATCAAGCGGGCAGGGCTCAGAGGACGCGGGGGAGCGGGATTCCCCACGGGGGTTAAGTGGGATCTCACATTCCGGGCCCCCGGCTCGCCCAAGTATGTGGTATGCAACGCCGACGAGGGCGACCCCGGGGCTTTCATGGATCGCTCTGTGCTCGAAGGCGATCCCCATACAGTGCTCGAGGCCATGGCCATAGCTGGGTACGCCGTCGGCGCCAATCAGGGATACATTTACGTGCGGGCCGAGTACCCGCTGGCCGTGGCGCACCTGCAGCACGCCATAGGGCAGGCGAGGGAATACGGCCTTCTGGGCACGGACATCTTCGGCAGTGGTTTCAACTTCGACATAGAGCTTCGTGTGGGCGCCGGCGCTTTTGTGTGCGGCGAAGAGACCGCGCTTCTCGCATCGGTGGAAAGCCGTCGCGGTGAGCCCAGGCCCAGGCCGCCATATCCGGCGCAGGCCGGACTGTGGGGGCAGCCCACACTGATCAACAACGTTGAGACGTATGCGAACATCGCTCCAATTGTCCTGCGCGGCGCAGAGTGGTTCTCCTCAATCGGCACTGAGAAGAGCAAAGGCACCAAGGTGTTCGCGCTGGCAGGGAAGATCAACAATACCGGCCTTGTGGAAGTGCCAATGGGCACAGCGCTGGGCGATATCATATTCGATATCGGCGGCGGAATACCCAATGGAAAGAAATTCAAAGCGGCGCAGACCGGCGGCCCATCGGGCGGCTGTATCCCGGCGCAGTTCCTGAACACTGCGATCGACTACGAGTCGCTCAAAGAGCTTGGCACCATGATGGGATCGGGCGGCCTAATCGTCATGGACGAAGACACTTGTATGGTGGACTTGGCTAAGTTCTTCATGCAATTCATCCAGGACGAGTCGTGCGGCAAGTGCGCGCCGTGCCGTATCGGGACTAAACGAATGCTGGAGATCCTGGACCGCATCACCAAGGGCCAAGGCCGAGAGGGAGATATCGAGCTCCTGATCGAGCTGGGCGAGCAGATACGGACCACCGCCATGTGCGGCCTGGGCCAGAGCGCGCCCAACCCGGTGCTGTCCACAATCAGATACTTCAGAGACGAATACGAGGCGCACATCCGAGACAAGAAGTGCCCGGCGTCTGCATGCGCGGCCTTGTTCAACTCGCCGTGCCAGAACTCGTGCCCGGCCGGCGTAGAGGTGCCTCGCTACATTGCGCTGATCAAAGAGCGCAAGTTCGACGAGGCGGTGGATCTGATTCGGGGGACGAACCCATTCCCGGCGATCTGCGGACGGGTGTGCGACCACCCGTGCGAGGCCAAGTGCAGGCGCGCAACGTTCGACGAGCCCGTGGCGATCAAATCGTTGAAGCGGTTTGCGGCTGACTGGGAGATCAAGAGGGGGCATCAGTACAAGGCCCACTTTGCCGCGCCGTCCGGCAAGAGCGTAGCCATAGTGGGGGCGGGCCCGGCGGGGCTCGCGGCCGCGCACTTCTTGGCCACGTTCGGCCATAAGGTTGCTGTGTTCGAGGCGCTTCCGGTAGCAGGCGGGATGTTGGCTGTAGGAATTCCGGATTACCGACTACCCAAAGAGATACTGAAGTTCGAGATCGACGCCATCGAGAAAGAAGGAGTGGAGATACGGCTCAACACGCGGGTGGGCGTGGACGTAACCCTGGATGGGCTCAAGTCGGAGTACGATGCGGTGTTCGTCTCGGTGGGGGCCCAGAGTAGCTCGACGATGGGCGTGCCCGGCGAGGACCTCGAGGGGGTTCTGCCGGCGGTGGAATTCCTGCGCGATGCGGCCCTGGGCCGTCCGGTCAAGATCGGCCAGAAGGTGGCAGTGGTGGGCGGAGGCAACGCCGCAATCGACGCCGCCCGTACCGCGCTGCGCCTAGGAGCCAAGGAGGTCCACATAGTCTACCGTAGGCTGCGGTCGGACATGCCCGCTGATTCGGCGGAAATCGAGGCCGCGATCGATGAGGGCATCCAAGTTCACTACCTCACTGCTCCTACCAGGCTAATCGGCGTCGATGGCAAGGTATCTCAGATGGAATGCGTTCGTATGAGGTTGGGCGACTTCGACAAGTCGGGCCGCAGACGTCCGGTTCCGGTGGACGCATCGCGCACCATAGTGGATGTAGATACAGTCATACCGGCCATAGGTCAGTATGTTGATACCTCTTTCTCCGAAGGGACGGACAAGAACGCAGAGGCGCTGCTTACGACGAAGTCGGGGTTGGTAATCACAGATCCTGACACGATGCAGACCAACGTTCCGGGCGTGTTCGCGGGAGGCGACTGCGTCACCGGACCGTGGACTGTAGTCGGAGCGATCGGGGCAGGGCGTCAGGCTGCGCTTGCGATAGACAAGTTCATGGGAGGCGTTGCTTGGCAGCATGCCGACGCTGAGATAGAGCGAGAGCTAGTGGGAACGCCCATCGAGGAACAGTGCAAGAGGTGCGTAATGCCTGAAATGCCGGTTTCCGAACGTAGCAGGAATTTCAAAGAGGTCGAACTCGGTCTGACTGAGGACATGGCTGTGGCGGAGGCTGCCCGCTGCTTCCAGTGCGATGTCTGCGAGCCGTAAGACCACGAGAATGGAGTGTGATACGAATGGGTGAAGTCACTCTCACCATAGACGGACGGCAAGTCACCGTCCCGGCAGGCACGAGCGTTCTCGAGGCTGCAACGCAGGCGGGCGTGAAGATACCGACCCTCTGCTACCTCGAGGAGATCAACGAGATAGGATCATGCCGTCTCTGCGTTGTGGAGATCGAGGGCGCCAGGACGCTTGCGGCGTCCTGTGTTACCCCCGCCGCGCAGGGGATGGTCGTGCACACCAACACCAAGCAGGTACGGGAGGCCCGGCGCGCTGTGCTCGAGCTGATCATATCGAACCATCCGTTCGAGTGTCTGACCTGCGTACGCAGCGGGTCGTGCGAGCTGCAGGCGCTCGCTGAATCGTTGGGGATAAGGGAGATCCGGTTCGAGGGCGCCAAGTCGCATCACTCTGTGGATGAGTCCACGCCGTCGATAGTTCGAGATCCCGACAAGTGCATTCTCTGTCGGCGGTGCGTGGCAGTCTGCGAACAGGTGCAGGGCGTATCGGCGATTAATGTGTCGGGCCGCGGGTTCAACTCGGTTGTGGGCCCGGCTGGAGAGCTTCCTCTGAACGATGTTGCCTGCACCCTGTGCGGCCAGTGCGTGCTGGTCTGCCCTACGGGGGCTCTGAGCGAGGTGGACTCGACGCGGGAGGTCTGGAAGGCGCTGGCCGACCCCAAGAAGCATGTAGTGGTGCAGACGGCGCCGGCCATCCGTGTTGCCTTGGGCGAGGAGTTCGGAATGGAGCCGGGATCCATAGTAACCGGCCAGTTGGTGGCGGGTTTGAGAGCCCTGGGCTTCGATCGCGTTTTCGACACCAACTTCACAGCCGACCTCACCATCCTGGAAGAGGGCAACGAGCTGCTCCAGCGACTTCAGACAGGCGGGACGCTGCCCATGATAACCTCGTGCAGCCCGGGCTGGATCAAGTTCATCGAGCACTTCTACCCTGATATGCTGGGCAATCTGTCTACGTGTAAATCGCCTCAGCAGATGTTCGGGGCGATAGCCAAGACTTACTATGCCGAGAAGGCCGGGATCGACCCAGCCGACATGTACGTGGTGTCGATCATGCCGTGCACAGCCAAGAAGTTCGAGTGCGAGCGGCCCGAGATGCGGTCCTCCGGCTACAAGGACGTAGATGCGGTTCTGACCACCAGAGAGCTCGCGCGCATGCTGCGCGAGGCGGGGATCGATCCCAGCACTCTGGAGGCCGACAACTACGATGCACCGCTAGGCATCGGCACAGGCGCCGCTGTGATCTTCGGAGCGACCGGAGGCGTGATGGAGGCGGCTCTCAGAACCGTGTACGAGGTAGTCATGCAGAAGGAACTGCCTTCGCTCGATTTGCGCGAGGTCAGGGGATTTGAGGGCATCAAGGAGGCCCAGGTCGTGCTGGGCGACACAACGGTGCGCGTGGCTGTGGCCCACACCCTGGCGAACGCGCGCAAGCTCCTCGAGCGCGTGCGGTCCGGGGAGGCTTCTTACCACTTCATTGAGATAATGGCGTGCCCCGGCGGATGCATAGGCGGAGGCGGACAGCCCATAGGTACCAATACCGAGAGACGTCTGCAGAGGATCGAAGCCACGTACCAGGCCGACCGTGAGCTTCCCTTGAGGAAGTCTCACGAAAACCCGGAGGTAAAGCAGCTCTACGATGAGTTCCTCGGTGAGCCTCTGGGCCACAAGTCCCATGAGCTGCTGCATACGCACTACACAGCGCGAGGCATATCGTCAAAGCACTGATTGGCAATGACAGGATAACGGGGAGGGGGGCGGATTCACTCCGCCCCTTTCTCGATATGCTTGAACTGCCGAGTGATAATGGGCCATACTAGGTATGCGATTTCGAGGAGTGCTTGGGGGGGGGTCGCTTTGGAGGAGGTTTTCCAGGTCGAGCGTCTGCCCATGGGGGCTAACCTGCATACAATGCGTGCGACGAAGTTCAAGACCAACCTTCTTGCGGCGGTGCTGCAGTCTGACCTTTCGGTGGACGAAGCTACGCATAACGCCCTACTTGGGCAGGTTCTTCGGCGGGGCACCAGGAGATGGCCGGAAACGGCCGATTTCATGCGCAACTTGGACGATCTGTATGGTACGTCCGTGTCGGCGGACGTGGCAAAGAAGGGCGAGAGGCATCTGCTCGTGTTCGCTGTGGGAGTGGTCAACGATGCGTATCTGGATGGCGGCGATGCCATGCTTCGCAGAGGGTTCAGTATCCTTCGCGAGCTGATATGCGAACCTGCGATGGAAGGCAGCGGGTTGCGCGCCGACTACGTAGCCCAGGAGAAAACCAACCTGCGGCGGAGAATCGAGAGCATACTCGATGACAAGCAGGCCTACGCGTTTCGGCGCTGCAACGAGGAGATGTGTCGGACTGAGCCCTACGCAGTGAGCAAACTCGGCAGAGTGGAGGACATCGACGCGATCACCCCTGATTCCCTGGCCCAGTGGCATGCCCGGGCGGTCCGGGAATACCCAATGGACATCTTCGTGGTGGGGGATGTGGACCACACGCGCGCAGCGGGATTGGCGTTGGAGGCCTTTGGAGGCTCAGCGAGACGACCCCGCCCGGTTGGCACTGCATCCACCCGGGGTCCGGCTCCGTCGTCCAAGCCCAGACGGATCGTGGAGCGGATGCCCGTGAGCCAGGGACATCTGGTCATGGGATACCGCACGGGAACGACCTTCGCAACCTCCGATTTCCCTGCGCTGCTGTTCACGAACGGGGTGTTCGGAGGGTACACCCATTCCAAGCTGTTCCAGAACGTCCGAGAACGCGCTAGCCTGGCCTATTTCGCCTCGTCAGGCATTGAACAGACTAAGGGGCTGATGTGGGTGAACGCCGGCATTGATTTCGATGCGTTCGACACTGCAGTCGGCATCATCGAGGAGCAGCTCGATGCGGTGCGAGGCGGCGCGATCACCGAAAGCGAGATGGAGAACACGCGACGCGGCTTGATCCGAGACATCGAGATGATGCGGGATCAGCCGTCCTCGCTGATGGACTTGGCCCTCACAGGGATCGTTAATGGCTGCTCGATTACGGCTGAACAGCTGAAGCAGCGCGTATCCCAGGTTTCACTGGAAGATGTAGTGAGAGTCGCACGTGGGATCCAGCTGGATACAGTCTACTTTCTGCGAAACGAGGAGGGCGCTCGTCATGCGTGAGATGGAGCTGGACCGGTCAGAGTTGCTGCGCGAGGAGGTTGCTCGCACTCGGCTCAACTGCGGCTTGGAGGTAGCCGCTCTGCACAAACGCGGGTACGCCAAGAAATACGCCGTGCTGGCAACGAGATACGGGTCTGCCGATACTCGGTTTCGAATTCGGGGCACAGCCGACCCCGTGTCGACTCCCGAGGGCATCGCCCATTTCCTCGAGCACAAACTGTTCGAAGAGGAGAACGGCTCCATCGACGACATCTTCGCCGACCTAGGCGCCTATTCCAATGCTTTCACCAACCATACTATGACGGGCTATCTGTTCTCATGTGTCGATAACTTCTGGCCGGCATTCGACACCCTTCTCGATTTCGTGATGAGGCCGCATTTCAGCGATGAGAACGTGGAGAAGGAGAAGGGCATAATCGAGCAGGAGATCAGGATGAACGAGGACTCCCCTGACTGGCAGGCCGTGAACGGTTTTCTGAAAGCGTTGTACCAGCGACATCCAGTTCGAGAGGAGATCGCGGGAACAATCGACTCGGTGCGGAGCATCACCAAGGAGACACTGTACGAATGCTACAGGACGTTCTACCATCCTTCCAACATGACGTTGTTCGTAGTGGGTGATGTATCTCCCGCCCAGGTCGGCGACAGGGCATCGGCGTGTCTGGATGGCCGGGAGTTCGGGACCGCTCCCAATTTGGAAAGGCTTCGCCCAGAGGAGCCGAGAGAGATCGGCGCCCATCGGGCTGAGAAAGGCATGGCTGTCTCTGAGCCGATTGTGTGCTTTGGGTACAAGGATAACCGTGTGGGTTACGATGGTCCGCCGCTCATGCGCAAGATGATCGGCATGGAGATCCTCATGCATATGCTGGCGGGAAGAAGCTCTGCGCTGTACAATGCGCTGTACGCAGATGGCCTCATCGACTCCTCTTTTGACTGGGATTGCGATTACGAACGCGACTACGGCTTTGCGATGTTCGAAGGCAGGAGCGAGAACCCGGATCGACTTGTGGAGCGTGTTGCTGAAGGCATAAGCGCTTTTGTCGCCGGCGGCATCGACCCCGACCAATTCGAGCGGACTCGTAGACGAGTTATCGGGTCCATGCTGCGCAGCTTCGACTCGTTGGAGTTCATCGCCTACAACTTCCTCACCTATCACTTCCGTGACATGCGGTTGATCGAATGTGTGGAGGTTGCCAAGTCGATCACGGCCGAGGAGACGGCGGGCATGGCGGGGGAGCTGTTCGATCCGGAGCTACTGGCAGTGTCGGTGGTACTCCCAGGGAGCGGGCTGGAGCAGGGGGAGTGATCAGCGTTGACTAGGTTGCTGATGGTCCGCCACGGCGAGACGGTCTTCAACAGAGAGAGGAGGCTCCAGGGGTGGCTGGACGTGCCTCTCTCCGACTTCGGTTTGGCACAGGCAAGGGCCTGCGCAAGCTATTTGGCGATATCGCCGCTTACCCCAGTAGATCGGGTCTACTCCAGCCCCCTGTGCAGGGCTCGGCACACGGCCGGAGCCATCTCGGATGCAGTGGCGGCGGACCTTACCACCGACGAACGCCTGCGCGAGATAGACGTGGGCGAGATCGCCGGCATGGCCTGGGACGATGTGGCTCATGAGTACCCTCGTTTGATGGAGGAGTACAGGCGCAACCCTGCGGCGACCCGATATCCGGGAGGCGAAAGCGTGTTCGATGTGTCGGATCGGGCAGGAGACTTTCTCCAATCGATCGTCACGGCACATGAGGGGAAGACCGTTGCGGTGGTGGGTCATGCGATCATTCTGAAGGCCGTGATATGTCACATTCTGCGTCTCGATGTGCCCAACCATAGGCGAATGACGTTGGGGAACGCGTCGCTGTCGGTGGCTGAGGTCGCTGTACGGGGCGGCGACTTCCACGGCCGCGTGCTTCGGCTCAATGACCGCCACTATCTAGAAGCCCTTGGGCTCGACGTCTATTCCGAGATTCACTGAACATTGCATAAGTGCATACTGGAATGGTAGAATTGGATGGGCGAAGACAGAATGATTGAGGTGGAGGGGGAGTCCATTGATTTCGGCAGGAAGCCCCGAGGCGCCAGTCCTCGTGAGGCGCGAATGGTGCAAAGGCTGCGGCATATGCATCGCCATGTGTCCCAAGAAGGTCCTGGAAGCCGCGCCTGACGGAAAAGCTGTGGTAGCGAGGCCAGATGATTGTACCAGGTGTGAGACTTGCGAGATCATGTGCCCCGATTTTGCTGTACGGGTGGTAGCCAAGAGGGCGGCTGCGCCTGCTGGGCGAAGGGAGGCAGTTGCCGATGGCAGGTAAGTGCGACGTGCGGGCCAGGCTGCTTCAGGGCAACGAGAGTTGTGCTGAGGCAGCGCTGCTCGCGGGAGTGAGGTTTTTTGCAGGCTATCCCATTACACCGTCGAGCGAGATCGCTGAGATCCTATCGGCGCGGTTGCCGCAGCTCGGCGGCAAGTTCATCCAGATGGAAGATGAAATCGCCAGCATGGCAGCGGTCATCGGCGCATCGCTCGCAGGGATGAAGGCCATGACCGCAACATCGGGCCCCGGCTTCTCTCTCAAACAGGAGAACCTGGGGTTCGCTTCGTTTACGGAGGTTCCGTGCGTGATCGTCAACGTCCAGCGCACCGGCCCCAGCACCGGTCTTCCGACATCGCCGGGCCAGGGCGACCTGATGCAAGCCAGGTGGGGCACGCATGGCGATCATCCGGTCGTGGCGCTTTACCCATCGAGTGTGGCGGAGACCTTCGATCTGACAGTCAAGGCTGTCAACATCGCCGAAACGCTGCGCGTTCCCGTCATCCTTCTTATGGATGAGGTCGTGGCGCACATGAGGGAGCGTGTGATCGTGCCGTGCGCCGACGAAATCGAGATTGCCTGGCGACCGCGTCCAACGGTCGCTCCCTCGGACTATCTGCCGTACGACGCGGGGCCGGATGGGGTGCCTGCCATGGCTGACTTCGGCACAGGGTACCGTTGGCATGTAACGGGCTTATACCACGACATCACCGGATTCCCCACCTCCGCACCGGCCAAAGTGGACCACTTGGTCAGGAGGCTCGAAGGCAAGATCGCAAATCACAGGCGCGACATCACATTCACCTGGGATGAGCATATGGACGATGCCAAGGTGGCGGTGGTCGCCTGCGGCATCGTGGCCAGGTCTGCGCGGCGCGCGGTCAGACTGGCTCGCGGCAAGGGAATCGCGGCCGGCGTATTCCAGCCCAAGACGATCTGGCCGTTCCCGTATGAGCAGATAGCGGAGATAGCGGCCCGGGTGGACCGGATCATCGTGCCTGAGATGAACATGGGCCAGCTCATCGGGGAAGTCCAGCGGGCGGCATGCGGCAAGTGCGAGGTCATCGGCCACTTCCGAGTCGACGGCGAACCCATCACGCCCGAGGAGATCCTCGCGCGGCTGGAGGAGGTGTAGTAAGTGGCGAAGTCCATAGATGAGTACCTGCGTACACAGTTCATGCCGCACATTTGGTGTCCTGGCTGCGGTCACGGTATCGTGCTGAACGCGTTGCTTAGGGCCGTGGCCAGGCTGGACCTGCCGAAGGATCAGGTGTGCGTGGTGTCCGGCATCGGCTGCGCTTCACGCGCCCCTGGGTATCTCGACTTCAATACTCTCCATACGACGCATGGAAGGGCCATAGCATTCGCCACAGGGATTAAGCTCGCCAATCCCGATCTTCACGTGATCGTTGTCACCGGAGACGGCGATGGAGCCGCAATAGGCGGGAATCACCTGATACACGCGGCCCGGCGGAATATGGGTGTTACCACGGTGATGTTCAACAACTCGATATACGGGATGACGAACGGCCAGTACTCTCCGCTTACGCCCAGCGGTATGTTCGCAGCTACCGCTCCTTACGGCAATGTCGAGCGGAATTTCGACATGTGCGAATTAGTCAGGGCTTCGGGCGCCAACTACGTTGCCCGGGCTACGGTGGCCCAGGCTCGCCAGTTGTCCACGTACATAGAACGCGCCATCGAAAACCCGGGATTCGCTTTTGTTGAGGCGGTTGGGAGCTGTCCGACTTACTTCGGGCGCCGTAACAAGCTGGGCAGCTCGCTTCAGATGCTGGAGACGCTCAAAAAGAACTCTGTAACGGCAGCTGCCGCCGCCAAACTGGATCCGGCAGAGCTTCGGGGCAAGATCATCATCGGCGAATTCTACCGGGGCGATGCTCCTGGCTACATTGAGCTGTACGACGGAGTGATCGAACGCGCAAAGGAGGCGGCCGGCAAGTGAGACGCGAGATACGGCTGTCGGGATACGGTGGGCAGGGGTTGATCCTGGCCGGCATCATCCTGGCCGAAGCGGCGATGCACGATGGCCACGAAGCTGTTCAGACCCAGAGCTATGGTCCGGAGGCACGGGGCGGAGCCTCGAAAGCCGAGGTCATCATAAGCGACGAACCCATCGACTATCCTAAGGTGACCGCTCCCGATGTGCTTCTGCTGATGTCGGAAGCTGCGTGCAAACGCTACGCGTGCACTGTGGAACCGGGCGGCGCTGTGATTGTCGATTCAGGGTTGGTCGAAAACGTGCCTTCAAACGCGGGGGTGGTGTACAAGATCCCCGTTACCGACATATCGGTGGAGGCCACCGGTCGGGCAATAACCGCAAACATAGCGGCTCTCGGAGTCGTCAACAGCGTTGCTAAGCTTGTATCGCCGGAGTCGCTGGAGCGGGCCGTGGCGGCGCGAGTGCCGCGTGGAACGGCCGAAGCTAACCTCAACGCGCTCAGGGCCGGAATGGCCGCCGCGCAAGAAGCAGGCAGTCGAGCATTCCAAAGGGAGTGATGATCGATTGGAGACCACCACATTCGCCAACAGGATGCGGGATCTCGGCGGAGATGTTGTGGCCAACATGTTTGCCCTGACCGAGAAGGCGGACATTATCTCATTCGCAGGCGGTATACCCTCGCCCGATGCTCTGCCAGTGGAACGCCTCCGGGAGTTGGCCGATGAAATTCTGCGTACCTCCGGTAAGCAAGTCCTGCAGTACGCGACCATCGACGGCTACGGCCCTCTGCGAGAGTGGCTCGCAGCTTGGATGGCGGAGACTGGCGTTCAGGCAAAGCGCGAGAACGTGCTGGTCACTTCAGGAGGCCAGCAAGGCATCGATCTGGCGGCGAAAGCATTTCTGAACCCAGGCGACTGCGTATTGGTGGAAAGACCTACGTATCTGGCTGCGATTCCCATATTCAAGACGTACGAAGTCAGGTTTGGGGCTGTAGAATCCGACGACGAAGGCATCATACCCGAGTCCTTTGAAGAGGCGATCCGCAGGCATCACCCGAGACTGCTGTACGTAGTGCCCACGTTCCAGAATCCCACGGGCGTCACCATCCCCGCGGATCGTAGGAAAGCCATAGCCGAGATAGCCGGAAAGCACGGTGTCTTGGTGCTCGAGGACGATCCCTATGCCAAGCTCCGGTACGACGGGGATCCCGCGCCGTCCATCGCGAGCTTCGACGATCGGGGAGTCTCCATCTTCGTAGGCAGTTTTTCGAAGATCGTCTCTCCGGGCCTGCGTGTGGGGTACATGGTCTCGCCGGCTCATGTCCAGCCCAGGCTGGCTCAGTGCAAGCAGAGCACCGACTTTCATACATCGAATCTGTCGCAGAGGCTCATATACGAGTTCTGTTCGCGCGGGTATCTCGGCCCTCACCTTGAGTCCATCAAGAGCGCCTACATGGTGAAGCGCGATGCCGCTCTGCGCGCCATGGAGAGGTATTTCCCCGAGGGAGTGCGTTGGACGCACCCAGAGGGAGGTCTGTTCGTGTGGGCGGTACTGCCCGAGCAGATCGACACCACTGAGCTGATCAAGCGCGCCTCGGAGAAGAAGGTCGCATTCATACCCGGCGTCCCGTTCTACTTCGATGATACCGGGCACAATACCATGAGGCTCAACTTCAGCAACGCGAGCCTTGACGCCCTGGACGAAGGGCTGAACCGTCTGGGAACGGTCATAAAAGAGGCCATGGGCATGTAAACGCCATTGCAGGCGTGTTTCGCGCGTGCATTGGACCCGGGCGCGCTCTTTCCCAAGGATGCGTCCGGGTTCGGTGTATCTTGCAGGAGGTGGGTCAAGTGTCGATGGCGCTGATCGAGGAGCTTCTTGTGCGAATGCGCGCTCAATCGGCGGCAGATGCTCGATGGTTTCGCCACAAGCTGTCGGGCGCGTCGACTTGGGAACTGCTGGACCTGGCCGGGCCACTGCCTGCATCGGGCAATACTCCGGTGGCGCTTGCAGTCGTCAGGTTCGCCGGAGCGGGCGACTACTTCATCCCTGTCACCCTGGGCAGCGCAAATCCGGATCGGCCAGGGCGTGTCTTGGCCACCTCGGGCGTCGACCCCGACACGGCCCTGATCGATGCAGCGTCTGAGCCTGCGTATGCCAACGCCGTCTTGACTCTGATGGAATCCAATGCCGATGTGCAGGCGCGACACGGGAGATTCGAATTCCGCAGGGTAGGTGGGAATCCAGGCTGGGCTGTGCACAACGTGGACGGCGAATACAGCAATAGCATCGTGATTGCCGAGAGGAGCGCCGTGCTCAAGACTATGCGAGTGCTGGCTCTGGGCATCAACCCCGATGTGGAGGTGGGCGCCGCCCTGAGCGAGCACACCGGCTTCAGCGAAACCGCCCGTGTGCTGGGGGAAGCCACGTATGTAGGCAGCGATGGCACGACATACTCGGTGGCAGTCCAAACCGAGGCGGTTCCGAACGTGGGCGATGTGTGGGATGCCATGGGAATCGCGCTTGACGGGTTCGCGCGCGCCGGGGCGCTGGGCGGCCATGATGTGTGTTCGAACGATGCCATCGGGCGCCTCGGAGCGACCATAGGCAGGCTTCACCTGGCTCTGGCGTCTATCGACATCCCCGGATTCGGGCGCGGCCCCCTCAGGCCAGCCGCGTTGGACCGATGGCGGGATCGCTTGCTGGACCGGGCTGCCAATGCGGCCAGCCGCCTTCGCGAGGCTCTTGACCACCCGGGCTTCCTGAGCGCGGATGCCGGCCGACTGGCTCGGCTTGTGATAGAGGCAACGCCCAGCCTCCGATCCAGGCTGGCGTGGGATACCGCATGCGCAGACTTAGGCGAGGTTATCCGGTGCCACGGCGATCTGCACCTTGGGCAGATTCTGCTCAGGCCGGATGGGGGATTCGCTGTCATCGATTTCGAGGGTGAGCCGCTGGCGCCACTCGAGCAACGGCGTGCTCCATCCAGCCCGGCCAGGGATGTTGCGGGTATGCTGCGTTCGTTCAGCTACGCCGCGCACTCGGCGCGATTGCGAGCCGCCGGCCGAGCTCAGCAGGCGCTGGCAGACTGGGAGCATCGGGCCAGAGACGCGTTCCTTCAGGGATACTTCGGCGAAGTGCTCGAGCGGAGCAGCGGCCTGTGGCCGCGGGCGCCCGAGGCGCGGCAGTCGCTGATATCGCTGTTCGAGATGGAGAAGGCTCTCTATGAGATCGACTACGAGATCAACAACAGGCCGGACTGGGCATCGATTCCTCTAGCCGGAATCCTGCAGGTCCTGAACGCAAGGGAAGGTGATCGTGCTTGAAGGCGATGCAACCTGTAAGCGTAACTATGATGAGTCGCGAGTTTCCGCCCAATGTGTACGGTGGGGCGGGAGTGCACGTGGATTACCTGTCGTCATACCTGACGGATATCATGCCGGTTGAGGTAAGGTGCTTCGGCCGGCGAGAGTCGGTTCAGAACTCGCTGACTGTCAGGGGATACGATCCGTGGCCCGAGCTGTCACGGGGCTCGGATCCGCGTCTTGAGAAAGTGCTGAGTCCGCTCTCTGTCGACCTGGCTCTCGTGCGGGATCCCATCACCTCGGACGTAGTCCATTGCCATACGTGGTACACGTTTTTCGCAGGTTACCTGGCCAAGATGCTCTACGGCGCAAAGCTCGTCACCACCGTGCATTCTCTCGAACCGCTCAGACCTTGGAAAGCGGAGCAACTGGGCGCAGGTTACGCGGGGAGTTCATGGATGGAGAAGATCGGCATCGAGAACTCGGACCGGGTGATCGCAGTGTCTCAGGAGATGAGGGAGGACGTGTTGAGGCTGTACGATGTCGCCCCTGAGAAGGTAGTGGTGATACACAATGGAATCGACCTTGCGGGATACCGGAGGACTGCCGACTCGTCTGCGCTCAAGGTATACGGAATCAGCCAGCCCTATGTGCTCTTTGTGGGTCGGATATCCCGGCAGAAGGGGATCATGCACCTGCTTGAAGCGGCACAGCGGATCCGCGCGGGCGTGAAGATCGTTCTGTGCGCCGGTAGCCCCGACACCCGGGAGGTCGAAGATGAATTGGCGGCGCGGGTCGGCCAGATGGACAACGTGATTTGGATCGACCGGATGCTCCCAAGAGAGCATGTCATTCAGCTGTACAGCAACGCGGCGGTTTTCGCATGCCCATCTGTGTATGAGCCGTTCGGCATAATTAACCTGGAAGCCATGGCATGCGAGATACCCGTGGTCGCGTCCAGGGTAGGTGGTATACCAGAGGTAGTGGTGGATGGGGAAACCGGGTTTCTTGTTCCTCCTGCCGACCCCATCGCTCTGGCAGAGGCGATCAACCTCGTTCTGGGCTCGGACGACCTGTCTGGGCGTCTCGGAAAGGCCGGGCGGGCCCGTGTCGAAGAGCATTTCTCATGGCAGGCGATTGCGATGCAGACCAAGAAGGTTTATGAATCCGTTGTGTGTGAGTGACTGTCAGCACGGCGCGGCCCGCCGCCTGGCTCGCCCACCGAATCGGTGTCGGCCTGGCCGTTGGCGGGCGGTTCTAAGTTACAGAATGTTTCGACTACTATGCGGGCATGCTGTGTCACTGTTTCGATGACCTCCGCCGGGTAGCCGGAGACGACCCCTACCAGTTTCCAAACGGCTGCGTCATGCGCATCTCCGTCCGCGTTCAATCTTCGCCGGCTTCGTCTGGCGGAGTACAGCCGAAAGCTGTCCAGCCTGGAGCGGAGGCTCAGGGCTCAGTTTCTGACCTCCAGGAGTTCGTAAACCACGCGCCCGTCCGGCGCCGCCACCTCCACCCGCGCTCCAGGGGGCCGGCCCATGATCGCCCTGGCCACCGGCGACTCGCTCGACAGCCGTCCTGCCGTGACCGAGGCATGCTCAGGCCGGACTATTGCGTACTGCATGTCCAGCCCCAGTTCAACATCGCGTATCCTGACCGTCGACCCCACTTCGGCGCCTGGCGGGCCGGTCCGGCCGCCGACCACAGGGCGTTTCAGCTCTCGGGCCATGCCCGCAGCTTGGTGTGCGTGGACTTCGCTGCCAGGGCCGGAGAAGATCACTCCGATCTCGCAGGCTGTCTCCTCCTCGAACCTGTTCACAGCCGCAAGCAGCGCTCTGATGTCGCTTGGCGCAGCGTGAGGCGGCGTGCGGCCCGAGCGAGGCAAGGATACGAACAGGTATGAGTCACCTCCGCGATTCTCGCTGCGGCACACCCCGAGCGCGCGCTCCGCGCTCCGCTCCAACCTTGAGGGGCGCTCCGACCCGAGGTTCAGCAAGGGAAGCATCATGAACTGCGCCGACCGGCGTACTGCTCGTGCTGCGGCCAAAATCGCGGCCTGGTCCGACCAGTTGAGCACCAGGCCGATACGGGCGGCCCCCTGGCCCCCCGGAGGAGCGAGGTCAGGGGCTGTGAGGCTATGTTCCGACTTCACCAGCACCGTCGCCAGCCTTCCGCCAACCATCTTGACCAGATGGCGAGCGTAGTCCGCCTCGGCGTGCCTTGGGGCCTGGGCATGTTGCGCGCATGCGCCGAGGCAATCCGATGGTCTCATTCGTACCAACACGTCCACGCTGCCTGAGGCGCGGCCCGATGCGGACTGGGCAGGCGAGGATTCGGTACAGGCCGCCAGATATTGGTTTCGCCATCCGCCCTTGCCGAAAAGCACGACGGCAGGCAACTCCAAGCAGCCCAAGCCGAGTTGAGAACAGGCAGACACATAGCGCGTCATCTGCTCGCGAGGCGATGGGGCAGGCATTCCCGACAGCGACGAAGGCCTGCCTGAAAAACCTACTCGCATGTACTCACCCTCCCGCCAACTGACGTTAGGTTTCCCAGAAACGCCATGCAATAGTCGCGCGCGGATAGCCCGCGAAGGAAAAGCGCGCAGAGAGTCGAAAAGAAGAAGATAAGCACGGCTATGGGGGAGGCGGGCGATTGCGCCGGTTAGGGATCGTTGTTGTAGTTGGAATACTCATTTCCAGCGTCTTTGCAGTTCGCGCCGGTGCAGCTGCCGCGCCTTCGCAGGCCTGCTGGGCGCTACGTGTTGAGCAGGGAGACGCATGGGCAGATATCGAGGACGCAGTTGTCGACGTTCTGGGCCAGCCGTTTGTGATCGTGAGGGCACTGGCTTCGGGTGTTGGAGCCCATCTGAGCTGGATCGAAGCGACCAAGGAGGCCGTATTCACATCAGACCGGACGGTGGCCGTGCTGAAGGCCGGCAACGCCCAGGCCTATGTGAACGGAGAGGCGGTGGCGTTGTCGGCGCCGCCGGACGCTGAGTCGGGCCGGATGGCAGTCGCCGCCTCCGACATCGGCGCGTTGGGCCTCAGGGTGGCAATCGATGGGCAATCCCGGATCATCCGGGTGTCGTGGCCTCGTAGCCGAGTCCGAAGCGCCTCGGTGTCGGTGGATCACGGAGTGGTCGCTGTCATGATTGAAGCCGACGCTTCCTTCAGGTTCTCCGATTTTGTGCTGCGTTCCCCCGACCGGCTGGTGATCGACATATTCGACGCAGTGCTCGAACCGGGCGTATCTACCGTAGAAATCGGCGATGAAGTGGTGGCGCGTGTCCGCGCCGCCATGAACCGGCCAGGGGTGGTGCGGGTTGTGGTGGATCTTGCCTCTCCCCTGGGGTACGCTATTGAATATGCGGCCGGCGCGCCGGCCCGGTTGATCATCAGATTCAACACCAGGATCACCGGCCTTTTGCTGGACGGAACTGGGCTCATACCCCGGCTTTCAGTGTCTACCGTTGGCCGCTCCGCTCTCAGCGCGCCGCAGGTGGATGCTGAAGGGACCACTTTCATGGATTTTGCTGAGGCCAGCATGGCGGCGGCTGACGCGGAGCTTCTTGCGGAGAGCGGGCCCGTGAAATGGGTCAAGTTGTCTGCCCGAGAGGGCGGGGGCACCCGCCTGTCCGTTAAGCTTGAGGAGGGCTACCGTGCCATAGTGCGTGATCGTTCGTGCGATGATGGCAACGCAGTCGTTGACTTTGCGCTCGCAGTCTGCCGAGTGGAGTGGTACGAGGAGCCTGGATGCACTGTTGTCGACATCGCGACGTCCGGCCCTGTGGATGCCAAACCTTTCAGGTTGAAGGAACCGAGCCGCCTGGTTGTGGACCTTCCCAGGGTATGGGCGGCCGGGATCCCGCCATCGGCAGTGCAGTCACGCTCAGTTGAGCAGGTCAGGCTGGCGCAATTCACTGAAGATACCGCGAGAGCGGTACTCGACCTTGGGGAAGCGTGGGCCTATGTGTGGGAAGCGCTGCCAGGCAACAGGGGAATAAGGCTGAGGGTGGGATCGTCTCCTGTCTTTGGCAGGACAGTCCTGATTGATCCTGGTCACGGGGGGACGGATCCGGGATCAGTACGGGATGGCGTGTTTGAGAAGGATCTCAACCTGGACATGGCCTTGAAGCTCAAGCAGTTGCTAGCTGAGTCGGGAGCACAGGTAGTAATGACCCGTGATAGCGACTGCAGTGTGCAGTTGAGCGATAGATCTCGGATGGCGAACGAGCTCATGCCCGACGCCGTTATATCGATCCACTGCAACTCTACAACGTGGGACGTCTTTCCGAGCGGCACCGAAACATACTACTGCAACGCAGTGCCATATAGCCAGGAACTTGCCGCGCTGACCCACACGTGTGTGGTGCGTGAACTGAAGCTGATGGATAGGAAGGTTCGCCGCGGCGACTACCATGTTGTGCGAGAGACGTGCGCGCCCGCCATTCTGGTTGAGGTTGGTTTCATGAGCAACGGCACGGATTTGCAGAAGTTGCGCGATTCCGAGTTCCGCCAAAAGGCGGCGCTCGGCATGTTCAATGGGTTGTCCATGTATCTTGGTAGTGAGATGTTCCGCAAGTGGCGGGCGGAGCAGACGGGTCGGGCTGATGAGTGGTGGTATGTCGGCGAAGGCCATGTTGGCGAAGGGCACTGATTTTGGCCCTGGAAAGAGTATAATAGCTATATGCGGTACGTGAAGATCGGGATACTCGACTCCGGTATTGGAGGGCTCACTGTGGCGCGGGCGATCGCGCGCACTATGCCCGGCGCCCAGATCATATACTACGGCGACACAGCTCGAATGCCCTACGGCAACAGGCCGTCTGTGGAGATAGCGCGCTTCATGCGTGAGATCATTGACTTCCTCTTGGGCCAGCAGGTAGATGCCGTGGCCGTGGCGTGTAATACCAGTTCAGCTCTGGCTTTGCCCGCGATGCGAGGCCAGTTCGAGGTGCCTGTTGTGGGCATGATCGAATGCGGCGCCGCCGCCGCGGTCGAGGCCTCTCGCTCGGGCAGGATTGGCGTGATCGCCACAGCCAACACTGTTAAGAGCGGTGCATACGCCAACGCGATAGCGTTGTTGCGCCCAGGAGCGCGCGTCGTGCAGCAGGCCTGCCCTTCACTGGTTCCCATGATCGAACGAGGCGAGGTATCGGGCGAGGCAGTCAGGCGCGCTCTGCGCGGCTACTTGCAGCCTCTCCTGGCTGCGCGCGTCGACTCGGTCGTGTATGGCTGCACTCACTATCCCTTTCTGGATGCCGAGGTTCGTGCCATTGTGGGGCCATCGGTGTCGCTGGTCGATCCGGCTTTTCGGGTGGCTCTCGCCGTGAAATCGGCCGCGCTGGCGCGGAACCCTTGGCTAACCGGCGCGCCGAGCGTAACGCCGCCGCCGCCTCGCCTCATAACCAGCGGTGATCCAGAGGCCTTCGCGAGTCTGGCACAGTCGCTCCTCGGATGGGAGTCGTGCAGAGCGGAGAGGATCAGCATGGCCTGATCACGTGGGGACAGGGGTTCGCGCGCAAGCCAGTAGCCGCGCGCCGGGATTCGAAGCGCGCGGCAAGATGGAGGGAAGATATGCGAGTCGATGGAAGGGCTCTTGATGAACTCAGGCAAGTGCAGATCACAAGGCACTACATAAAGCACGCTCCGGGATCGGTCATGGTTGAGGTGGGGGACACCCGGGTGCTATGCGCGGCCACCTATGACGAGCGTCCGCCGATGCACCGCAGGGGCACCGGGCGCGGGTGGGTCACGGCGGAGTACGCGATGCTGCCGCGTTCCACTCATGAACGGACTGTGCGCGAGCGAAACACCGGCAGGATCGGCGGGCGAACCCAGGAGATTCAGAGGCTCATCGGACGGTCGCTCAGGGCGGTCATGCGCCCTGCCGACCTGGGCGAGTGCACGATATGGGTGGATTGCGATGTGATTCAGGCTGATGGAGGCACCAGGACGGCCTCGATCACCGGCGCTTTTGTGGCTCTGGTGGATCTTCTGGCGTCCATGGACAAGTGGCAGGGGAAGCCGCTGCCTGTGTCCGACTTCCTGTCGGCCGTCAGCGTTGGCCTAGTCGATGGGCAACTAGCGCTGGACCTGTGCTATGCGGAAGACTCCCGCGCCAGTGTCGACATGAACGTGGTTATGACGTCGGGCGGCCGTCTAGTCGAGGTTCAAGGCACGGCGGAGGGCGAGCCCTTCAGCAGGGCAGATCTCGCCGGCATGCTCGATCTGGCCGAATCCGGCGTCGGTTGGCTGTGCGATGCCCAGCGCAACGCGCTGGGGCCTCTGGCTGAGCGGATAGGCGTAAGGGGCGTTGGCGGCATCGGAGGCGGCATGTGATGGCCCAACTAGTGGTCGCCACCGGGAACCGGGGCAAGCTCTCGGAGATCCGCGAGCTGCTTTCGCGGATGGATATGGACGCGGCCGTGGACGTGTCGGTTCTTAGCGATTATCCTGGAGCTCCTGAGGTGTTGGAGACGGGGACCACTTTCCGCGAGAACGCCGTGATCAAGGCGGTCACGGCTGCGTCTTTCACGGGCGAGGTGGCGATGGCCGACGATTCCGGCCTAGTGGTAGACGCTCTTGGTGGAGTGCCGGGAGTGATGTCGGCGAGGTACGGGGGCCGAGGGGCTTCCGACCAAGACAGATACGAGAGACTGCTGCGCGAGATGGAGCATGTTCCCGATGCCGACAGGACGGCGAGGTTCGTGTGCGTTGTGGCTGTGGCATCGCCGGATGGGTCTGTGAGTTCGGCTGAGGGCACTGTGGAGGGGGCTATTGCTCGGGCGCCGCGCGGACATGGCGGGGTCGGCTACGACCCGGGGTTTCTCATTCCGGAGCTCGGCAGGACCTTCGGGGAACTGCCCCCGCTGGCAAAGAACGGGCTGTCTCACCGGGCGCGGGCGCTTGCCGGCGCGGAGCCCCTCATTAGGGAGGCCATTTCCCGCTGGGACGCGGGCCGCAAGTCCAGTCGCGGACTGCGTTGACTGGCCTTGGGGGCTGTGGTAGACTCATTATGTATCGGGGCGTAGCTCAGTTTGGCAGAGCGCATGGTTTGGGACCATGAAGTCGCAGGTTCAAGTCCTGTCGCCCCGACCACTTGGCTACTGAATTCAATATGGTCCCAATGGTGATGACGGAGGGCAGTAAGGCCGGAAACCGCTCGTTCAGGGAGGGTGCGCCGCGACTGAAAGCGCCCCGGATAGGCCCGGCACGAATTCGCTCCCGAACCGCACGCTGAAAGCCCAAGCCCGGCAAGTAGGCGGAGCCGGTCGCCTCCCGTTACAGGGGCAGGGCATGAAATGTGCCCGGCAGTGAGGCCTGAGGGCGAATATGGGTGGTACCACGTAGTCTGCGACTTGCGTCCCATGCGCAATTCCGCAGGCTTTCTTTTTTTGGAGGCGATAGTGCAGTGGGACGCAGGCCGTCCCGCCGAGTCCGGCTGGACCGACTCCTTGTGGAACGGGGCGTTTTCCAGGACGCGAAGACGGCCCAGAGCTGGATCATGGCGGGGAGTGTAATAGTGGACGAGGTGCGCGAAGACAAACCCGGGACGGCGGTGGACACCAAGGCCTGCATACGTGTGAGGGGCATTGATCTTCCGTATGCCAGCAGGGGCGGGCTCAAACTCGCGGCCGCCCTGGACGTGTTCGCAGTGGACGTCTGCGGTCGGACGGCCATCGACGCCGGCGCCTCCACCGGCGGTTTCACTGACTGCCTGCTCAAGCGGGGCGCCGCCCTGGTCTACTCGGTGGACGTTGGCTTCGGACAGCTCGCGGGCAGGCTCAGGCAGGATCCGCGTGTTAGGAACATGGAGCGAACCAATATCAGCGACGTGATCCCCGGCACGCTGGATCCACAGCCATCGCTGGGCGTGATCGACCTGTCGTATCTTTCGCTGACAACGGCTGTGCCTCATGTGGCGAAGATTGTAGGCATCGATCATGGCGCCGACATCATCGCGCTGGTCAAACCCCTTTTCGAAGTGGCCTGCGCTGTTTGCGACTTGAGCGAGCACCAGTATCGCGCGGCTGTAAGCCGCGCGCTCTCGGCCGGGGTCTGTGCGGGCTTCGCTCCCCAGCGCGTCATGGCGTCGCCTGTGTTGGGCTCCGGGGGCACGCTCGAGTTTCTTGTTCGGTACGCCCCGGCGCCAACGCCCGATGGGATGTGCGGAGAGGCCGATGAGGCGGTAGCAGCTGGTATGGACCTCTTGCGCGGGTCAGTGCCTAGGTCAGAAGGATGACAGGAGTGATGCGGCATGCGAGATAGACTCGAGATGCTTGTGGAGCGCGCGCTTTCGTCGATAGAATCGGCGAAGTCCACCAGATCTCTGGAGGAAGCGCGCGTCAGGATTCTTGGACGGAAAGGCGAGCTGACTGCGGTGTTGAGGCAGATGGGGCAGATGGACCCCGCCGAACGCCCGGCATTTGGGGCCCGGGTCAACGCAGCCCGCGATCGCCTCCAGCGGGAGCTGGAGCTGAGAAGTCAGGCCATCGCAGCCCGGGAGCGAGCCGTGAGACTTGAATCGGAGACGCTCGATGTGACGATGCCCGGCAGGGTGCGTCCGTCGGGCACCGTCCACCCTCTGACGCAGGGCATACGCGAGGTCACGCAGATCTTCGAGCAGATGGGGTTCAGCGTGGTGGAAGGGCCGGAAGTCGAGACGGACTTCTACAACTTCGAGGCGCTTAACACGCCGCCGTTCCACCCTGCGCGGGATGTGCAAGACACGTTCTACATCAACGATACCGTGCTGCTGCGCACGCAGACCTCTCCCATGCAAGTCAGGCAGATGGAGAGGCAGAGACCGCCGGTCCGGGTGGTTGTGCCGGGCAAGGTCTACCGGCGCGACCAGATTGACGCCACTCATTCTCCGGTCTTCCATCAGATAGAAGGACTGCTGGTCGACACAGATGTGACCTTCGGAGATCTTCGGGGAACGCTCACGCAGTTTGCCCGGCGCTTCTATGGGGAAGACCGGAGGGTGAGGTTCCGTCCGCACTACTTCCCGTTCACAGAGCCTTCGGCTGAGATGGACGTGTCGTGTGCCCTGTGCGGGGGCGAGGGGTGCCGGGTGTGCAAGTATGAGGGATGGATAGAGATACTCGGGTCCGGCATGGTGCACCCCAATGTGCTTCGGGCTGTGGGCTACGATCCGGACGAACTCACCGGGTTCGCATTCGGGATGGGCGTGGAGCGGATAGTGATGCTTAGGTACGGTTTCGACGATTTGCGGTTGCTGTACGAGAATGATCTGAGGTTCCTGGAGCAGTTCTGATCAGACCGATGAGAGAGGTGCTGGCGAATGCGTGTCCCATTAGGATGGCTGAAAGACTACGTTGACATAAAGCTTGACCCGGAGCAACTAGCGGACGCGCTCACTATGAGCGGGACGAAGGTCGAAGGCATCGACCGAGTGGGCGGTGGCCTAAAGCGCGTGATCGCTGGGCGGGCCACGTCGGTCACTGGGCATCCCGATTCCGGCCGACTGCTGGTAGTCATGTTGGATCTCGGCCCTCGCCAGGCGCCGCGACGCGTGGTGACTGCCGCGACGAACGTGGCGGAGGGCTGTATCGTACCTGTGGTGTTGCCCGGAGGGTCGCTGGGAGGCGACGAGGAGATCAGGGAGGCGGAGTTCGCCGGCGTGAAGTCAGAGGGCATGCTCGTCTCCGCCGGCGAATTGGGCATCTCAGAAGACGGCTCTGGGATCCTGCTCTTGCCGGACGAGGTGAAACCGGGCGATGACGTCGTCGACGCGTTGGGCCTGTCCGATGCCGTGCTGGATCTGGAGATAACCCCAAATCGTCCGGATTGCCTGTGCATGGTGGGGGTTGCTCGCGAGGTGGCGGCCATAACAGGCCAGAAGCTTCGCATGCCCCAGGCTGGCTGCCCCGAAACAGCTCAACCAGCTGCGGACCTGGTCCGAGTGGTGATTGAGGCGCCTGACCTCTGCTATCGCTACGGTGCGAGGATCATCCAGAACGTGCGCCCTGGGCAGTCGCCCATATGGATGCAGACGCGTCTGTCGGCCGCGGGCGTGAGGCCCATCAGCGCTGTGGTGGACGCGACAAACTATGTCATGCTCGAACTCAACCAACCCCTGCATGCTTTCGACTATGACAAGGTAGCCCAGCGAACCATCGTCGTGAGGCGCGCGCATGCGGGTGAGCGCTTGGTCACCCTGGATGAGGCTGAGAGGGAATTGGCTCCTGACATGCTGGTCATCGCCGACCCCACTAGGGCGCTGGCCGTGGCAGGCGTCATGGGCGGCCTGGCATCCGAGATCACCGAACACACCCGGTCGGTGCTGCTCGAGTCGGCATGCTTTGCACGGCAGAGTGTGTGGCGCACTTCGCGGACTCTCAAGCTGCGTACGGAGGCGTCTTCACGGTTCGAGAAAGGGCTTGATCCCGCCGCCGTCCCGCCGGCGCTGGACCGCGCGGCGAGCCTGCTCTCATCGATGGAGGCGGGCGAGGCTTGCAGCGGGATTGTGGACGTGTACCCATCGCCGGAGGCGCCCCGGGTCATAGAAACCACCAGCCACTGGATCGAGCGCCGGCTGGGCGCGGGGCTCGGCGCCCGGGAGATCGGCGATTGCCTGGCCCGACTCGGTTTCGGCGTGGATGTTCACAGCGGGCGGGATGAGACGGCGAAGATCGCCGTGAGCGTCCCTTCGTTTAGGGGAGATGTTCGGGAACCCATCGACCTTGTGGAAGAAGTCGTACGCATTTGGGGATATAACGAGGTGCCGGCCACCATTCCTGAGGGCACGCTCTCAGGCGGATACTCTGACGAGTACACCTTCTGCGAGCAGGTGAGGGAGGCGCTTACTGGCGCCGGCGGCAGCGAGGCCCTCACTTTTCCGTTCATGGCTGAGTCGGATTTCGAGAGGATGGGGCTTACGCCTGAGGATCCGAGGCGGGAGGCCATACGTGTGGCTAACCCACTGGTAGAAGAGGAGTCGCTCATGCGCACCAGCATGTGTCCGGCGATGCTGGCCGCGCTGAGAACCAACATCAACCAGAAGAGACCCGGGGTGTTCCTGTTCGAAATCGGTAGGACATACGCTCCCACCGAAGCCATCACAGGAGGAGCCGAGCTGGCCCGCGGCGAAACGCCCGCCTCGGAGCGTCTGGTGCTGGCAGGAGTGATGGCCGGCGTGGTGGGGGGCGGAAGTTGGCACACGCCTCTGAGAGAATACGATTTCTACGATGCCAAGGGCGTGCTCGAAGGGCTGCTTGCGCGGCTTCACATCGATAATGTGGCCTTCGAGCGCATTGGGTGTCCGCCGCTTCACCCGGGCAGGGCAACCGCTATGGTTCGGGGCGGGGTGCAACTGGGCACTGTCGGGCAACTCCACCCGGACGTGGCCGGCAGCTATCAGGTTCCGCAGGCCACCCTGCTGTTCGAGGTGGACATGGCGCAGCTCATGGCGGCGGCGCAGGGCGGACGCGAGTACGCGCCGCTGCCGAAGTATCCTGCGGTCGAGCGCGATG
>DHON01000049.1:0-13515 GCA_002409965.1 Firmicutes bacterium UBA5389 | reverse complement strand
ACCTGCGGTCGAGCGCGATGTGGCCATGGTCTTGGGGCGCGGGGCCACGGCGGCCAACGCTGCCGATACCATTCGCAGTGCGGGAGGCGCGCTTGTAGAGTCCGTGAGGTTGTTCGATGTGTATGAGGGCCTCCAGGCTGAGGATGGCCAGAGGAGCCTGGCCTTCTCAATCACTTACCGGGCGGAGGATCGGACGTTGACCGATGCGGAGGTCAATCAGGTGCACGACGCGGTGCGCGCGGCCATCGCCCGAGAGCTCGGCGCAGTGCTTCGCTAGGGCAGGTTGCAGGATTATGCCGAGGTTTGGCAAACACTCATATACAAGCAGCATCGAGGGGAGCGAAGACTTCATGAAGGATGCCTCGAGGGTGGGCGCGGTGATAATGGGCGAGGAATATGTCATACGGGGAGACGCACCGGGCGAGTACATCGAAAATCTCGCGCGCGATCTGGACTTGCGCATGCGGAAGCTGTCGGAAGCTAACCCTAGGCTCTCGCTGCACCAAACGGCTGTGCTCTTGGCGCTCAACTTGGCCGATGAGCTTTCGTCATGCCATCGGCGCTGTGCCGAACTTCTCAGACTGCTCGAACAGGTGTAACTTGGGGAGGCGACCGAAATGAGCATCTCCTCCATAGATTGGCTCAGCGTGCTCTTGCTGCTGCTCTTGGCGGCCGACTTCATCGTGGGTTTTCGCCGGGGGCTGGTTCGCCAGGTCATTGACTTCGCGGGCATAATAGTGGCAATCCTGGCTGCCATGCGCTACTGGGAATCCGCAGCAGCGATTCTGGAGAGGTGGTTCTCCGGGCTCCGTCCGCCCGGGTCGAATCTAGTGGGCTTTTTGGTCGTGCTGATCATCGCGCTCATCATCGTGGACCTGATCGGTCACGCCCTGTCGGAGCTGGCCAAGGCGCCCGGGGTGTCGTTGGTCAACGGGTTCGGCGGGGCCGCGCTCAGGGTGGCCAGAGGGTGTCTGCTCATCAGCCTAGTTCTTTCACTGGTGATGTCGCTCAACCTTAAAGGCGTGGACCAGGCTGTACATGCATCTGCGTTGGCCATGAAGCTGAGGGAGTTTGCGCCGTCCGTCTGGAATCATCTGGAGAGATTCATCCCGGACGATCTGGCCATACCGGGACTTGGGGGATCGAGAGATGGAACCGCAAAACCAGCAAATCGCGGCGTCATTTAGCGAGATAGCCGACCTTCTGGCGCTGGCTGGCGACAATCAGTTTAAGATCAGAGCCTACAGACGGGCCGCGGAAGCCGTCATGTCGTTGGACGACCCGGCTGCGGATGTGCTGAGGCAGGATGAATCGGCCATTCCCGGCGTGGGCAAGGCCCTTCGGACCAAGATACTTGAGATGGCGTCCACAGGAAGGATGGAGTACCTGGAGCGTCTACGTGCGCAGACGCCTGCGGCCATCGTATCCATGAAGTCAACCGGCGGACGCAAGCCTCTGTATGTGGTTTTGCCCATCGCCCAGCACATAGTAGACGAGCTTCTTGAGACCCCGGGCGTGGGCGACGTCAGCCCTGGCGGGAGCATACGGCGAAGACGCGACACCGTTGGGGACATCGACATCATAGCTGCTACCTCTGACGCCAGGCGGCTGATGGAGAGGTTCGCCTCGCTGGATGTGTTTCGCGAGATCGTGTCCATTGGGCCCGCTAGGGCCAGCGCCGTGACTCGGTCGGACATCCGGTGCGACCTATGGGCGATGCCGCCGGAATCGTACTGGACTGGCCTTCACCACGTGACCGGGTCCAAGGACCATCACGTGAGACTGCGAGGCATTGCCGGCAGGATGGGCCTGTGGATAAACGAATACGGGGTCTTCCGCGATTCAGGCGGTGCCGCTGTACCAATCGGCAGCGAGGAAGAGATCTACTCACTTCTGGGCATGTCCTACATTCCCCCCGAGTTGCGCGAGGATAGGGGCGAGGTCCAGGCTGCGCTGGCCAAAGCCCTTCCCCAAATCATCGACGATGGGTCCATTCGGGGCGATTTGCACACCCACACCGACTGGAGCGACGGCACGGCGTCCATAGTGCAGATGGCGGAGGCTGCCCGGGCCATGGGTTACGATTACCTTGCCATCACCGATCACTCCCGGTCGCTGAGCGTGGCGCGGGGCCTGTCCCTGGAAAAACTGCTCAACCAGATTGACGAGGTTCGGCGGGCTGACGCGCAAGTGGGCGGGATTCGGATTCTGGCCGGGGCTGAGGTAGACATATTGAAAGACGGGCGCCTGGACTTCCCTAACGAGATTCTGGAGCGGCTGGATGTGGTCGTGGCATCGATACACAGCGGCTTTCAGCAGGATCGCGACACTATCACCGGCAGGATCGTCGCCGCGATGCGCAATCCGCACGTAGACATACTGGCTCACCCCACAGGCAGGCTGCTGGCGAGGCGCCCGGGATATGAGGTGGACATCGACGCGGTGATCCGCGAAGCCGTATCAACAGGAACAGCCCTGGAGATAAACTCGTACCCCGACCGGCTCGACCTGCGCGATGTGCACGCAAAGGCGGCCCGGGACGCTGGGGCGATGATATCGATCGATACCGACTCGCACGCATGCGGGGAGTTGCACAATATCTCATATGGGGTGTGGGTGGCCCGAAGGGCCTGGCTGGAACCTCGACACGTAGTCAATGCCATGGGCTACGACGAGCTTCGGGAGTGGCTGCGCACGCACAAAGCTGCGCGCAGTTGACGGCGCCCGTTGGGCGAGGCTATGCGATTTGCGCGTGGGCATACTAGGACATGCGCCGCGCGCTGATTTTGCCCGAAAGTGGAGGCCGACATGCTGCACGTTCTGGTCCGGGCAGTCACTGTCTACTTTGTAGTCCTGGCGGCTATGCGCATCATGGGCAAGAGGGAGATCGGTAACCTCTCACCTTTCGATCTGGTTGTAGCCATCATGATAGCCGAGCTTGGCGCGATTCCCCTCCAGGAGCATGATATCCCTCTCCTGCACGGGCTGGCCTCCATCGTGGTGCTCGCTGCAGTTCAGGTGGGAGTGGCCCTGCTGTGTCTGAAGTTCCCCGGAGTGCGCAGAGTGGTCATCGGCGAACCCACCGTCATCATAGAGGACGGAAGAGTCATGGGAACTAACATGAGGAAACTCCGGTACAATATCAATGATCTACTGAGCCAACTTCGCGACAAGAACGTCTTCAACATCTCGGACGTGGAGTTCGCCGTGCTGGAGCCGTCGGGAGACCTAAGCATACTGCTGAAATCACAGCGACGGCCGGTGACGCCTCACGATTTGTCGGTGCCGACAGAGTACGAGGGTGCCGTTTTTCCGCTGGTAGCAGACGGGAAAATCCTGTACAGGTATCTTAAGATGCTCGATCTCACTGTAAAGGATGTCGTCGACAGGCTCCTGGAGAAGGACGTGCATAACCTGGAGGACGTCTTTCTGGCCAGCCTGGACACGGCCGGCGAGCTCTACGTCACGATGAAAGACGAGGTTTCCAGGGATGAGCTGGAACGGTAACGACAACAACCGAGTAGGCGAGGGGGTGGACGCAATGGAGCTTTCGCGTGAGTTTCGTGAACGATTTGTGCGGAATCTCCAGGGGCGCGACTACATCCTTTACGGAGGCGTGCTCCAGCTGGCCAGGGAGCGCGGCCTCAAGCGAATCAGCACCAGCATTGTTCAGCTGCCGTCCAAAGAGAACTCTATGTACGCGGTGGTCGAGGCGGAAGTCGAAACATCCGATGGGGTCTTTCGCGAGCTGGGAGATGCCTCTCCTGAGAACGTTGCCCGGTCCATCCAGCCGCACCTTCTGAGAATGGCCGCTACGCGTGCCAAGGCCAGGGCGATGCGGGACGCCGTTGGCATTGACATGGTCGCCCTGGAGGAACTGGGCGACACGCAACCTGCTGAGGACTTCGACCAGGGCACAGCGGCAGAAGGTCATTCTGAGGATTTTGTGATCAGGTTCGGCAAGTACTCAGGGCGGTCGCTGGGGGACATCTGGGGGACAGACCGCGGCTATGTGGAGTGGCTGAGCGCCAACGCCAGAGACGAAGCGGTGCGGGCGGCGGCCAAGTGCCTAACGGACGCGGATGCGGCGGAAGCCGGGCCGGCTGCCCCTGCTGAGTGAGGGTTCGGCCAGACCCCGGGAGGCGATTGAGATGGGCTTGACGGCGAGGCGCCCGGCGGGTGTGGGCCGGCCGTGTCTTCGTGAAGGGTGGAGGGGTATAGGTGGACGAGCGTTCGCTGCGTGTGCTGGAGTACAACAAGGTCCGCGACATGCTGGAAAACTGCGTCTGTTGCCAGCTGGGCAGGGAAAGGGCAAAAGCGCTTCTTCCCCGCACCGAGCTGGCGGCCATTCGGGAGATGCAGAATGAGACGAGCGAAGCCAGGGCTGCGCTGGATGCCGGTAAGCAGATTCCGCTGGGGGGAATACGCGACATTCGCTCGCCGGTGCACAGGGCTTCCATGGGCGCGACGCTCACGTGCGACGAACTGCTCGACGTGCTTTCGACACTTTCGGCGAGCCGGCGACTGAAGAAACACCTGGCCGGCCTGGGGGAGAACTACCCCATACTGTCTGACCTCGCCGGGGGCATTGACGTCCCGGAAACCCTGGAACGGGCGATAGAGGGCACCATCTCCGATTCCGGCGAAGTGCTGGATTCGGCCAGCCCCGCGCTGCGAAGCATTCGATCCAGGATCCGCTCTCTGAACAACCGCGTCCGCGACACGCTCGACTCCATCATCCGTTCATCCCAGTGGGGCAAGATCCTGCAGGACCAGGTGGTCAGCATCAGGAACGGGCGGTTCGTGGTGCCTGTGCGCGCTGAGATGCGCTCCCAGGCATCGGGGATCGTGCATGACCAGTCGGGCTCTGGAGCTACGCTGTTTATCGAGCCAATGGCGGTTGTGGAACTGAACAACGAGATACGTACGGCGGTGGCCCAGGAAGAGGCCGAGGTGGAGCGGATACTCCTGGAGCTTTCGGGTCGCGTGGGCGCAGCCGGCGACAGGCTCGATATAACGCTGGCCTCCTTGGGCAGGGTGGACTTCATCATGGCCCGGGGCAAGCTGTCGCAGCAGATGGACGCATCCAGGCCCCAGTTGAACGCTCAAGGATACACAAGCCTCATAGGGGCGCGGCACCCGCTGCTCCGAGGCAATGTGGTGCCAATCGATCCGTATCTAGGCAGGGACTTCACCACCCTAGTGATCACCGGACCCAACACCGGGGGAAAGACCGTCACTCTGAAGACCCTCGGCCTTCTGACCTTGATGGCCCAGGCTGGGCTGCACATACCGGCCGAACCAGGCAGTGAAGTGGCCGTGTTCGACCAGGTGTTCGCGGATATCGGCGATGAGCAGAGCATCGAGCAGAGTCTGTCCACGTTCTCGTCTCATCTCACTCACATTGTGGAGATACTGCAACAGGTGGATCGGGGCTGTCTGGTGCTCCTAGATGAGCTGGGGGCGGGCACAGATCCGCAGGAGGGCGCCGGGCTGGCCATGGCCATCCTGGAGCACCTGCACCGAACAGGGGCCCGCACAGCGGCTACCACACACTACAGCGAGTTGAAGGTGTTCGCTCACACCACCGCAGGTTTGAGCAACGCCAGCGTGGAGTTTGATGTGCAGACTCTCGCGCCTACTTTCCGGCTTTCCATCGGCGTGCCCGGCTCCAGCAACGCTTTTGCCATCGCTGAGAGGCTTGGGCTGGACGGCTCCATACTTGCCAGGGCGCGCTCGCTAGTGGGGGTGGGCGGGCAGCGTATGGAGGCCATGATCTCCAACCTCAAGCAGGAGCATGAGCGTGCCAGCACGGCCAGGTCCGATGCAGAGTCTCTTCGGGCGCGCTATCTGAGCCTCAAGGACAAATACGAAGCCCAGTCCAATCGGCTAGCTGCCGAGCGGGCGGAAGTCTTGCGCAAGGCCAGAGCCGAGGCGGAATCTGTGGTGGCCGAAGCGCGGAGAGAAGCGGAAGCGATAATCCGGCGCCTGCGGGCCGCTCAGGCTGAGCAGGCGGCGCAGATGACTAGATTCACAGCCGCGGACGAGGAGATCCGCTTGGCCCGGCAGGACCTGGAGGCTGTGCGGGAGCTGACGCGCGAACTTATGCCTACCGATGATGCCCAGGGCACGCAGGATGTGCGGGAGACCGACGGTCAGGAGTCTGCCGAGACGCGTCCCGGCGACGAAGTCGAGATCATCGCCCTGGGCCAGCGAGGCAGGGTGTTGGAGATGACCGGGGCAGGCGAATTCGTGGTGGGCATCGGCCTGATGAGGGTGAACGTGAATCGAGAGTCCCTGCGAAAGCTGCGAAGCAGCGGCGGCGATGACAATCGCGATAGGACAGGCTCTGGGAGTTCCGGAGTCACGCATATGGAGTTGGAAAGGGCGAGAACTATCCAGACCGAGATGGACCTGAGAGGGATGCGCGTGGACGAAGCTCTGGAGGCCGTTGACAAGTACCTAGACGATGCTGTGCTGTCGGGCATTCCGCGCGCCAGGATAGTCCATGGCAAGGGGACGGGCGCTCTGAGGGAGGCGGTGCGCGATCAGCTCCGGCAAGACAGGCGGGTAGCCGCCCAGAGATCAGGAGAGGCGGGTGAGGGCGGCGACGGTGTAACAGTCGTGTCGTTCCAGAAGTAGGAGCGGGCGCCGCCGGCTTGTAGAGACTCCTCTCGGGCCGCGGCTACCACCGCTGCGTGGGCAGAGCCGCGTCCGTCTGATCTATCGTCGCATCGTCCGGATCGCCCTGCCAGTCGCTGTCGATGGAATCGACATGGGAGTGAACGCTGCATACTTGGGTCGGCTGTGTGCCCTCGATGAACTTTTCCGGGATGACTTGAGCCTCAGGGCAGCTGGAGGAGGCTAGTTGACCGGACGCGGTGCACACGCGGACGCCTGTAAGCACGCCCTCGGGCACCGTGAAGTCGCGCGCGGGAACCCCGGCAAGCGCCTTCTTCATGAAAGCTCCCCATATCTCGGCGGCCTTTCCGCTGCCTATGACGCCTATCTTGGGATACCTCATCTCTCGGTTGGTATCCTCGCCTATCCACACGGCTGCCACCATGTCGGGCGTGAAGCCCACAAACCAGGCATCGGTGTTGCTGTCGGCGGTTCCGGTTTTGCCTGCGGCCGGACGGCCGATGTCGGCCCGCCTTCCTGTTCCGCTCGGCGAGCAAATGACGCCTCGCATCATGTCGGCAACGATATACGCGGTGCGCTCATCCAGGACTATCTCCCGCCTGGGCACGTTGGATTCAAGGAGAACGCCGCTTGAGTCGCGGACCTCCATGATGAAGTAGGGGGTGACCCTGACGCCCGCGTTGGCCAGCGAACTGTAAGCCTGCACCATCTCGATGGGGGTCACGCCGCGGGTAAGTCCTCCGAGCGCAAGGGCGAGGCCGCGGTCATTGCGCGTCCCGCTCTCCACCAGTGTGGTGATGCCCATTTTCCTGGCGTAAGATATGACCTTATCGGGCTTGAGATCCGCCATAAGCTTGACGGCGATGGTATTCGTCGATTGCTCCAAGGCCTGTCGGAGCCTGAGAGGTCCAACGAACTTGCCGTTGAAGTTCCTGGGCGCCCAAGTTGTCCCGGTGCCCATGGGGTATTCCACAGGCTCATCCACCACGACCGTTGTCGTGGTGTATCCTGAATCCATGGCGGCAGTGTACACGAAGGGTTTGATCGCAGAGCCCGGGGAGCGCTCCGCTTTCAGCGCGCGGTTGTACTCATCCTCTCCGCGCCCTCCGACCAGCGCCCTGATCTGCCCGGTCTGCGCGTCGATTGCGACCAGCGCCGCCTGGGGATAGGTCAGGCTGCTGTCGTCCTTGCGAGTCTCGGGAGTGCTGCCAATGGGGAGCAGACGCGATATAGCTTCTTCCGCGGCGCGCTGGGCGGCGAGGTCTATAGTGGTTTTGACGCTCAGGCCGCCGCGGTACACGCTGTCCTTTCCATACTTCTTGAGCAGGTAGTCGCGGACCATGAAGTTGACGTACTTGCCCACGGGAGCGGGCTTGCCGCCCTGCGATGCCAGGCGCAACGGTTCGTCGGCCGCTGGGGCGGCCTGTTCAGGGGAGATATAGCCCACGTCCACCATACGCTGTAGGACAATTCTGCGCCGATTGAGCGCGTTCTGCCTTGTCCGCTCGTTCTTTATCGGGGAATACAGCTCATTGCCTTTAGGGATGCCGGCCAAAAGCGCAGCCTCGCCCAGAGTGAGCTGGTCAATGGGTTTGCCGAAGAAAAGGTTGGATGCGGCCTGAACGCCGTACACGCCGTGGCCGAAGTACACCCAGTTGAGATAGAACTCGAGTATCTCGTCCTTTGTATATCTCCGTTCGAGCTGGAATGCGTAGAGCGCCTCCCATATCTTGCGGCTTACGCTTTTTTCATGAGACAGGAATACGTTTCTCGCCAGTTGCGCGGTGATGGTGCTGCCGCCCTGGTCGGGCGACATGTGCCTGATGTCGTACCACAGAGCGCCCAGGATTCTGCGCACGCTGATGCCGTGGTGCTCGTAGAACCTGTGGTCTTCCACTGCTATCACAGCGTCGATGAGGTGCTGTGGAATGCTCGACAGCGGCGCCCACTGACGGTTCTCGACCATCAGCTTCGTGAGAACATTGCCGTTGGCGTCATACACCACCGTGGGCAGGCTCCGCCTGGCCTCAACATCGACGTCCTCCACGCTGGGGGCGTTCTTGAGGTATCCGGCCAGGATGCCGGTGACCATGCCCACGGCGACAAGCACGAGTAATATCAGTGCAAGCGCCACAATCTGTATGAAACCTCTTGTATCAGACCGCATGTCGGCTAAAGAGCCTCCTCAGGTTGGAATTCCGATACATTATACCACAGGCGGATTTGCACGCAAAGCTGCCAGCCGGCCGCCGCGAAAACGCCGGTTTTCAGGCGATATCCCGGGCAATAAAGGAACTTGCGTCCTCGCGACGAATTATCAGTTCATAGTCGAAGCAATTCTCGCTATGGACGGAAGGTGAATGGCTTGCAACTCGTAGTGAATTACTGGCGCGTCGCAGTCATGTTTGCCATCGGAGGAATCCTGATCTACCTGGCCATCAAGAAGGAATACGAGCCCACGCTGCTCCTGCCCATAGGGTTCGGAGCGATTCTGGCCAACATACCCGGTTCGTCAGCCATAGGAGAGCACGGCTTCTTGACCATTCTGTACAACGCGGGCATCGAAAACGAACTCTTTCCCATCCTCATATTCATAGCCGTCGGGGCGATGATAGACTTTGGCCCACTGCTGAGACGTCCGTTCATGTTGTTTTTTGGGGCCGCTGCCCAGTTCGGGATTTTCGCGACTCTGATGGCAGCGCTGTATCTGGGCCGGCTGCACGGGGTCGCCAGTTTCATCCCGGCATTCACTCTGAAGCAGGCGGCGTCCATCGGCATCATCGGCGCGGCGGACGGCCCAACGTCCATATATGTGTCTAGGCTGTTCGCCCCGGAGTTACTAGGGCCCATTACGGTTGCAGCATATTCCTACATGTCGCTTGTGCCCCTTATCCAGCCTCCCATCATCCGGATGCTGACCACCCCGGAGGAGCGGCGGATTCACATGGAGTATCAGGAGTTCAGGGTGAGCAAGACCGTCCGAGTTCTCTTCCCCATACTCGTCACTGTAGTTGCGGGGATCATCGCTCCCATCAGCGTGGGCCTGATCGGTTCCCTGATGCTCGGCAACTTGCTGCGGGAATCGGGGGTTGTGGAACGCCTCTCCCGGTCTGCCCAGAACGAGCTGGCCAACATAGTCACGCTGTTTTTGGGCGTAGCCATCGGTTCGACTATGGTGGCTGAGCGGTTCCTTCAACCCAGCACGGTGTTTATCATTCTGATGGGCCTGGTCGCTTTCATCTTCGATACGGCCGGCGGGGTCATCTTCGCCAAGGTGCTCAACCTGTTCCTGAAGCGCAAGGTCAACCCGATGATCGGAGCCGCCGGCATATCGGCGTTCCCCATGTCGGCGCGGGTGATCCACAAGATGGGCATCGAGGAGGACCCCAGCAACTATCTTCTGATGCACGCTGTCGGAGCGAACGTGGCGGGCCAGGTCGGCTCCATAATCGCCGGCGCCATGATCCTGGCGCTGATACACTGATCCCCGTAGGCGCGGAAAGGAGCGGATTGTGAATGGACCATATTGCGGAGGGCTGGCTAGTGAGCGGAGTGGGGCTTCTCTCGGTTTTCGGTGTCCTGCTGCTTCTCTATTTCATGCTGCGTGTTCTGATGGACATATTCCCCGCGAAGGACGAAGATTGACCTTGCTTTTGCAGCTGTGTTAAGCTCTACATAATGCTTGACTCTGCACGTGGACTTACGATGCACAGTCGCTTGGCGGGAGGAACGTCTTGCAATGGATCCCAGGGAGCAACTAGAAGTGATCAAGAAGGGCGCCGCCGAGGTCATCTCCGACGAGGACTTGCTTGCGAAGTTCGAGAGGTCGGCGCGCACAGGCAGGCCTCTTAAGGTCAAACTCGGGCTGGACCCTTCCGCGCCGGATATCCACATCGGGCACACCGTTGTGCTGCACAAGATGAGGCAGTTTCAAGACATGGGGCACGAAGGGATGATCGTGATCGGCGATTTCACGGGCAGAATCGGCGATCCTACGGGGCGTTCCGAAGCACGGAAACAGCTGTCGGAGGAGGAAGTCCGGGCCAACGCGGCGACCTACGAGAAACAGATCTTCAGAATCATCGATCCTGCCCGCACCAGGGTGACTTTCAACTCGGAGTGGCTGGGCAAACTCATGTTCTCGGACGTTATCGAGCTGGCGTCGCATGTTACCGTGGCGCGGATGCTGGAGCGCGACGACTTCGAGGCCCGATACAAAGAGGGCAGACCTATCGGAATCCACGAGTTCTTCTATCCGCTCATGCAGGCATACGACTCAATCGCTCTTCAGGCCGATGTTGAGCTAGGGGGAACTGACCAGAAGTTCAACAACCTCATGGGCCGCACGCTGCAGCGCGAGTTCGGTCAGGAAAGCCAATGCGTTGTGCTCATGCCCATACTGCCTGGCCTCGACGGAGTGCACAAGATGAGTAAGAGCTTGGGCAACTACATAGGAATCAACGAAGATCCATCTGAGATCTACGGGAAGACCATGTCCATACCCGACGAACTCATCGTGCCCTACATCGACAGCGCCACCACGTTCACGTTGGCCGACAAGGTAGCCATAGAGCGTGGGATGGCATCGGGGGCCCTGCATCCGATGAAGGCCAAGAGGAAGTTGGCGAGGCAACTGGTGGCGCAGTATCACGGCGACGAAGCGGGCAAGCTTGCTGAGGAGGAGTTCGACCGGGTGTTCAGCCGGGGCGAACTCCCCGACGACATGCCTGAGGTACGCCTGGCCGGCGACGACCTCAAGGAAGGGCGCATCTCAGTGGTTGCCCTAATGGCGCGGGCAGGGCTCGCTTCCAGCAACAGCGAAGCCAGGCGCCTCATTGGGCAGGGCGGTGTGCGGGTGGACGATCGGCGCGTGGTTGACCCTGCAGAGGAGATCACGCCTGAACACGGCATGGTTCTCAAGGTTGGTAAGAGGCGGTTTGCCAGAGTGCTTTTGGGGTAAGCGAGAATAGTGGACGTGGAGGTGGCGGCGCGTGGGTTTGGTGAGCTCAAAATCAGTTCTTGACGCAGCCAATGAAGGACGTTACGCAGTCGGCGCGTTCAATGTCAACAACTTGGAGTTTGCAAAGGCGGTCATAGGGGCCGCAGTGGAGGAGCGGTCTGCCGCGATAGTGCAGGTGTCGGAGGGCGCCATCGCTTACGCGGGAATGAAGGAGATAACCGGGATCGTGACCAGTCTCGCGCAGGAGGCAGACGTGCCTGTGGCGCTCCATCTGGATCATGGTCGCGACTTCACGACAATCGTCCAGTGCATTAGGGCCGGGTTCACATCGGTGATGATAGACGGTTCGCACCTGCCCTTTGACGAGAACGTTGCGATCACGCGGAAGGTTGTCGAGGTGGCGCATGCGGCGGGGGTCAGCGTCGAGGCTGAACTTGGAAGGCTTGCGGGCATCGAGGACCATGTGGCTGTGGATGAGCGGGAGGCCTTGCTCACCGATCCCGACGAGGCCGTGATCTTCGTGGAGAGAACCGGAGTGGACGCGCTGGCCGTGGCGATAGGAACATCGCATGGCCCAAGGAAGTTCAAGGGCAAGCCGGTGCTCGCGATTGATCTGGTGTCGAGAATCAAGGAGAAGACGCCCATTCCGTTGGTGCTGCACGGGGCCTCTGGAGTGCCTGCCGAGATAATCGAGGTCGCCGAGCGGTTCGGGGCGCAGTGGGCCGGATCGAAAGGCATTCCCGACAGCAGTATCGTCGAGGCCGTAAGGCGCGGCATCAACAAAGTCAACATCGACACCGACATGCGTCTGGCCTTCATCGCTAGCGTGCGTGAGACTCTCTGGACAAAGCCGGAGGTGACCGACCCGCGCGACCTGCTCAGGCCAGCCATGGCCCGCATCAAGTCCGTCGCAGTCGGCAAAATGCGTCTTTTCGGAAGCGCCGGGCGCGCCTGATCCTTGTGAACCTGGACCACCTCTCTCGCATACCATGGGGAGGGGTGGTTTTTTTGTGCGTTAGGCTGCCGCTCGGGTTCCCCGCCCCCGCATGGTTGCTGCGGTTTCTGGCTGGCGCATCCGGATCGCGCAGACCAGTGAGGCAAGTGCGGCGCGAGCGCAAGGGCTGCCCGAGGCGTGGACGCCGTCTGCTCGTCGCGGCGCTGGTATGCCTGTTCGCGGGATTCGCGGGGTTCGTGTTCGTCGAAGTCAGGCTGAAACCGACCTTGCTGCAGCTGGCCGAAGCGCGCGCTAGGGCCGTGGCGACGACCGCGGTGAACACGGCGCTTTCGGAAACCTCCGCCCTGGACATCAAGTATGAAGACCTGATGGATTGGAAGACGGACAGCCAGGGCAAGATCGTCGCAGTCCAACCCAATACGGGGGAGATAAACAGAATCGCGGCCAGCACCACTACGAGGGTGCAGGCCGCCCTGCGGGACATAAAGAATGTGAAGATATCGGTGCCGATAGGGCAGGTATTCGGAAGCGCCATACTCGCCAATCTTGGCCCATGGCTGACCATGTCGGTAGTGCCGATAGGCGTTGTGAGCACCTCTGTGACTGACCAATTCGAAACCGCCGGTATAAACCAGCTCAGACACAGGGTGTACCTTGAGATCGAGGCATACGTGAAGATCCTGGTGCCGCTGGTGTCGTCGAATCTCACGGTGAAAACGAGCATGCCGATTGCGGAGTCGATCATCCTTGGAGACGTGCCGCAGTTCTACGTGCACATGGGACAGTCGGAGTCGTTCGTGAAAGGCTTGCTCTCGACGGGCGAACGATAAATTATTGCGCGGACCCCCTTGCGCACGCTCCTGGCAGGTGATATAGTAACACTTGCGCGCGGCGAGAGCCGCAGATGTTCCTTGAAAACCAAACAGCGTGGAGCCTAGAAGTCAATCGCAAGAGTTTT
>DHON01000029.1:93123-99468 GCA_002409965.1 Firmicutes bacterium UBA5389 | reverse complement strand
CCCAGCCTTGACGCGAACCCTGGGTAGAATGACTCAGGCGGTTAACATAATGTTCATCGAAGGTCCCGAAATCCGGTCATAGGGGGCTTGTGGGAGTGTGCGGGCCGCCGGCGCCGGCTAGTCCTCCGGCGCAGGCGTGTCCGTTGCTGCATCTGTTGATGCAGGCGTAGTGGGGCTCTCCCGCGTCTCCAGGGTCGGTGATGCCGTGGCACTAGTCGATGGCTCCGCAGGGAGCTCGGTATTGGGCTGGCCTGGCGGCTCCGCGGAGGGTTCGGCACGTGGTTCCGCAGCTGGTTGGCCTGGCGGCTCCGCGGAGGGTTCGGCAGGTGGTTCCGCAGCCGGCTGGGCAGGCGGCTCCGCGGAGAGCTCCGCGGAGGGTTCGGCAGGTGGTTCCGCAGCTGGTTGGGCTGGCGGCTCCGCAGTTAGCCGGGCGGATGTCTCCGCGGTCGGCTTCCGCAGCTTCGCCACGGTCGACTTCCAGTTCTCGGGCATCAGCTCATCCAGCCTCACAAGCTGGACGCCTGCAGCCTCCAGTTCCGGGATCATCCTGGCCAGAGCCCGTACGGTAGTCGGTCGCACGTGGCCTATGACCGCTGCCGTCCCACGCGATATCGCAATGCGCGCCGCCGCCCTGATCTGGTCGACTACATACTCCTCGTCTGCGATGTGGTCGAGGAAGCACGCGTTCTCGAGCAGCGGCGCGCCCATCTCCCGCGCCACGCGCGGCGCCGCCGAGTTTGGAGTAGTCCTGCTGTCGAAGAAGAATAGGCCCCTGCTAAACACCTCATCCATGATGGTGCTCATCGCATCGCGGTCTTCAGTGACCTTGGAGCCCATGTGGTTGTTGACGCCGATGGCGTTCGGTACAATCGCCAAGTTAGCGCCCAACGCTTCTCTGATCTCATCCTCGCCCATGCCGGCAATGATGGCTCCGCGTCCCGGGCGTTTGGCCGGGTCGTGCGGCTCCATCGGCTGGTGCAGCAAGACCGCGAAACCATGCTGACTGGCTGTCGTTGCCTCGCTTCTAGCGCGACTGCCTTCCGGAAGCACCGCCACGGTAAGCGGGACCTCTATCTGAAACAGCTGCTCAGTTCCAGTAGCGCCGTTGCCCAGATCATCGATGACAATCGCCAGCCTCGCCCGGGTCCTCGAAGCCTGCCCCGGTTCGGCCGCTGTCAGAGGCGCCTCCTTGGGCACATACTCCTCGGGCTCGTCCGGCCGATCGCCGCCCACCAAATCCTGATACATTTCTGGGCCACTGCCCTGGGCAGGCGCCGCGGGCACCGCCGCCGGGCGGCTGGCTTGGGCATCGTCGAGCCTGAATGGCACCACAAGACGCACCGCTTCCAACGAGTCGGCCAACCCTTTGAGGCTGCGGTCGCTGAAGCTGATGCTGAAAACCACAGCGTTCGGAGCATCGGCCTGTGACGCTAGCGTTGCCCCAGCCTTGCGCACGGCGCGCGAAACAACATACGCCAATAGGTCCGGACTCCCGTACCACTGCGGCGCATCATACGTCGCCACATTCCATCGCACGTACAAATCGGCCTTACTGGACGGGCGGATGTTCCGCTGAACGCCCGGTCGCGGTCGCGCGCCCGGCTCGAGCACGCCCGAAGCCTCCAGTTGCTTCACAATGGCCCTCGCCGCCGCATCGGATCTGTCGCAATAATCATGAATCGTCTTGCCGCTTTCATGCGACACCGCGGGCTTGCCGTTGGAGCACCCCGCCGCCATAACCGCCAGCACGAGAGCGAGTGTCAGCGCCGCGCGCACCTCGGCGACGCTTCGCCTGGACCTGCCCTCACTGCTCATCATCTTCACTTCCTCCGCCGGCCCAAGCGAGCCTTAAGGCACCGGATCAGGAGCGACACGCGGCCAGTGCGAGCCAAACGCACGTCAGGGTAGTCGCCTGCCTGCGGCACCAGATGCAATCCCAGCCCTGCCCGAGCACCTCTTATCTGGACGGTCCGAACGTGCGCCGGCCGCCCGGGAAGCGCAGACCGCACATCCATCACGATTGCGATGGGCGAGACGTTCATGGCCCCTAACATCTCATCTGTGGATGACACAGGCCGGCAGTTGACCGCCTCTATCACGTCTCCCCGCCTCACGCCCACTTCCCAGGCAGGCGATCTCGGGTCCACATCGGCAACCATTACCCCGCTTCCGCATGCGGGAACCTGGAATACCGGTCGCCCGTCCATTTCGGCCATTCGCAAAAGACAGACCATCAGCTCATGGCCGGCCGGCGAAAACAGCGCCGCAGCCCACAATGCCCACCGGCGCGTCGACGACAGCACCGCCAGGCCCAGCAGGATCAGGCTATAGGCCGCGGACATGGCCGCCGTCACCCCGGTTTTCCGGCGCGGCAGCCGGGTATAGGTTAGGTCGCTGTAGCCTAGAATCGCCGTCAAGCCCACCAGCGCATACACAGCCTGCATCCCCTCGGGCACTGGGGCGGTCGACTTTATCAGAGGCCACCACTGGGGCATCGCGATCACATCGGGAAGAACGGACGAGATCGGATAGTAGAGCATCAAACCGATAGCCGCGGGCACCGGCCAGAAACGCTCCATCAGAAAAGCACCCGCAGGCCTGCCATCAAGGCCCGAGACCAGCACGGGGATGGCCCCGCGGTGGCCCGTGGCCCAGATCAAGCCGGCTTCGATCAGATGCAGCACTCCCACCACTGAGGCGGCTGATGCAACGTCGAGCGCAGGCCAACCCAACAGCAGATTGCAGATGCACGCTAGGCCCGCAGCGTACGAGAAGCAGACGAAACGGGCGTCCAGCATAGCGAGTGCCAGAGCCGCCGGCAACAGAAAGCCCAGTCCCATCCGGTCTATTGACGGGCCGAGCAAGACGAAGAGCAGACTTGCCGCGACTCCGCCCACGACTCCCTCTCCCAGCGACTGCATGGTCCGAGTCAGCGGCGATGGCGATCTGGCGGTCCACTGTCTTTCCAGCGCCGCGAGGCGCCTGTATCGGTAGTACACGATGGCCATCACCACCCAGAAGAGAAGCATCGTAGCAGGGTACGCAAGTACGTCTACGATGCTTCTGAGGATGATGGCCAGAAGAGTCATGCCGCGCTCCGCGCCGGTTGGCCGGACTCGATCTGATCGATCAGTATCTCCAGCGCCTTGCGGAGCTGAGGGTCAAGAGCCGGGTCTATTCGCAGCAGGTCCTCTGCGGTCGTCGGCTCATCGCCCTTCGCCTGCCCGCTCCTGATCGCCTCCAGTTCTTCCGGGGTGAGAGCGTTCACTTCGACGTCTGGCCTGATGGGCGAGTCGGGTGTTATCTCTCTGCCCCCAGCTGTCAGGTATATCTGCGTGGTCACCGCCAGCCCCGACCCGTCCGACAGTGGGAAGAGGGTCTGCACAAGCCCCTTGCCGAACGTGGGGACGCCGACGATGATGGCTGCCTTGGTGTCTTGCAGCGCTCCCGACACTATCTCCGATGCCGAAGCCGTGTACTCATTTACCAGCACCACCATAGGTACATCGCTCATGCGTCGCCCCACTGTATAGAGCGTCTTCTTCTGGCCGTCCCTACCACGAACGTGCATGACAGCGCCCGAAGGCATGAACTTGCTTGAAACCTCCACTGCCTGCGTAACCAGCCCGCCTCCGTTATAGCGGAGGTCGAGGATGAGCCCTCTCATGCCTTGGTCAAGCAGCTTGCCGACCTCAGTTTCAATGTCGTCGCCCGCCTTCTGCGAAAACGTTCGCAGTTCGACATAGCCGACTCCCGAGGAACGATCTAACATGTATCCACGGGTAGCAGGGGCATCGATGATATCGCGCACAATCTCCATGGTTAGGCGTCCAGCTGGATACCGCCGTTCGACGACCAGCGTGACGGGTGTGCCGGGCTCGCCCCTCATCATTGATACAGCGCCGTCAAGCGCCATCCCCGCGGTGGACACTCCGTCTATCTCCACGATGTGGTCGCCGGGCATCAGGCCGGCCCTCATCCCCGGAGTGTTCTCGATCGGCGAGATGATAGTGATCTGCTCATCGCGTATCCCCACCAGGATCCCGATGCCGCCGAATACTCCGGCTGAGTCATCCCTGAGCGTCTGAAACTCCTTGGGGCTCATGTACCGAGTGTACGGATCTCCCAGCACACCCAGCATACCAGGGACAGTCCCCTCGGACAGGTAACCCTTAACAAGAGTCGACAGCGACACCGGCTTGTAGAACTCGCCCTTGACAAGGTACATGGCCTCCAGGGCCGTCTTCACATCCCTAAACTTCGGCTGCTCTGCGCCGGGATCCCCTGGCTGCACGCCGTCTACTGACGGGGCGGCCACGGCGAACGCGACCATCACAGCCAGAGCCACGCCTAGCGCCGCGAGCCAACCCGACCGGCTACCGCCTCGGCCGTTTCTATCCACAGACATCGCCACACACTCGCTTTCAGCAATCCATACATCGTATGCCCATCGACAGGCCTCATGCCGCCCACAATGCTCCCGAACTCAGCTCCTGCGCTAGCGAGCGGGCAGCATATTCATGGGGTTCTGAGGCGAGCCGTCCTGCCTCACCTCAAAGTGAAGATGGGGTCCTGTCGAGATACCGGTAGACCCCACCTTACATATGATATCACCTTGGAGCACCGCTTTGCCAGCGCTTGTGGACACTGACTTATTGTGCGCATACAGCGTGGACAGTCCCCCGCCATGATCGAGTATGACAGTGTTGCCGTAGCCGTTGATCCACCCGGCCATCAGCACGTATCCGTCTGCAACGGCCTTTACGGGCGTGCCGGAGCCGATAGCAATATCGATGCCTGAGTGAAAACGCCTGTCGCGGAAGATCGGGTGGATGTCCCAGCCGAAAGGCCGAGAGAGCCGCCCCCCGGCCACCGGCCAGATAAACTTGCCCGTCCACTTGGCGAGCTGGCCTGATTTCCCGAGCCGCTCCTGCATTTCCCGTATGACCCGTTCCAGCTCGCGCGACTGCCGTTCTTCCTCCGCAAGCTCCTTCTCCCAACGGGCTCTTTCGGCCTGCACACGATCGAGGTAGTAAGCTCGCTCGTCCATGGCCTGCTCTACTCGTTTCTTCTCGCTGGCGAGGCTGGCTGAGAGCAGAGCTATCTCCTTTTTGGAGGCCTCCAGGCGCGTCTGGCGCTCACCGATGTCTTGCTTCCGCTCCTCCAGCGAATCCTTCTCCGCCCTGAGCTGCAGGAAAACATCAGCATCTTGCCGCACGATCATCTTCGCGAACTCATACCGGGTAACGAAGTCGGCAAAATCCTGCGAACTGAAGAGCAGTTCTAGATAGGAACTGGGTCCCATCTTGTACAACTCGACGAGGCGAGCGCCTAGCCCCTCCACGGAAGCCTGGTACTCCCGGGTCGCCGCCTCCAGCTGCCGCTCTGCAGCGCGCAATTCGGCGTCTGCCTGCGCCAGCTGTTTCTCAGCGCTGCCCAGCTTCCTGTTGGTCGCGCCAATGCTGGCCTGAAGCGTCTCCAGCTTGTCCTCGACCTTCTGCAGCGCAGCCAGAGCGTTCTTCTCCTCTGTTCGATACTTCGACACAGTCTTCCTGATTTTCTCAATCTGCGCCTGGATACCGCCAAGCTGATCCCTTTTGGTGGACAGCTCGCCGGCATCGGAGCTTGCTAGCGCCGGACCGTTGATGAGACCCAGAGTCACCGCCAACAAAGCCAACGCCGCCAACCCCCCGAGCAGAGACAGTCTCGCCGGCTTGCGTTTCATGCGGCACACCCCCCACTAGCCCAAGCTACAGCCTCAAGCTCTCCTCACACCCTCAGATAGCGCCGGACCGAAATGGCGCTTCCGGTCAAACCCACCACTGCGCCGAACACAATCATGCCCAGGGCAGCCGGCTTCAGGCGAGCCGGATCGCTCACGATGCAAACGAACGATGCCGCCGATTGGGCCCAGGCCGCCAGCCCCACGTAGCCGGCGGTCACAAGCGCCGTGGCCATCGCGGCACCCACAAGCCCGATCACCAAGCCTTCAATCACGAACGGAAACAGGATGAACCCATCGGCAGCGCCGACCAGTTTCATTATCTCGATTTCCTTGCGCCTGGCGAATACCGACAGCTTGATGGTGTTCGACACGATCAGGCTCGCGCCCACCAGCACCAGACCAGCAACGGCGCCCGTGACGCCCCACAAAACTCGCAAAGCGCCGACAAGGTTGTCAACCCACTTCTGACCATATATGATATCGGAAACTCCCGCCAGTCTGCGTATGCCGTCCGCCGTTGGCCTGGCGTCTTCGGCGCGGGCAATCGACACGTCGAACGAATCCGGCAGCGGATTGCGCTCGAGATCGCTCAGGAAGAAACCGGACTCGCCCATCTGAAG
>DHON01000029.1:56836-92995 GCA_002409965.1 Firmicutes bacterium UBA5389 | reverse complement strand
TAAACCGGACTCGCCCATCTGAAGACTCAGGCGATTCAGCGCCTCGTCGCGCGACACATACTCCACTTTCTTAACTCCGGGTAACGCGCGTATGGCGTTCCTGATGCTGTCCTTGTCGACCGGAGCGCCATCCTGCGCAAGCAAGACCCTCAGCTGCACCTGCGACTGGAGCTGTCCGCCGATATGCATCAGGTTCGCCGTGAAAGCGGCCAAAACGCCCAGCACTACCATGCACGCCATCACGACAATCACGGAAATCAGAGCCGGCGTCCTCCTGATATTCCTGAAGGTTCGGCCGCCCAAGAGCGCCATCGTCCTAAGCTTCAAGGCAGTACCCACCTCGCAGTTCATCGCGGACGACCACGCCGTCTTCCAGATGCACAACGCGTCGCCTCAGCCGGTCCACCACGAGCTGGTTGTGAGTCGCCATGATCACGGTTGTGCCGCGCAAGTTGATATCGCACAGTAGGTTCATGATGTCCATAGATGTGTCAGGATCCAGATTGCCGGTGGGCTCGTCCGCGATTACTATCAGTGGATCGTTGACAATCGCGCGGGCGATCGCCGCCCGCTGCTGCTCCCCCCCGGCAAGCTCGCCCGGCATGGCCTGCGCCTTGTGCGCCAGACCCACCATGTCGAGGGCAAGCGGAACTCGCTTGGCGATATCACGGCGCGAAGCCTCAATCACTTCCATGGCGAACGCCACATTGTCGTACACTGACCGGTCAGGCAGTAGTTTGAAGTCCTGAAACACAACCCCGATGCGGCGCCGAAAAAGAGGCACCTCGCGCCACCGCAACCTCACGATGTTCCGGCCGGCCACCCACACCTGACCTTGGGTAGGAACCATGCCTCGGTACACCATGGCCAGCAGCGTAGATTTGCCGGCGCCGCTCGGGCCGACCACGAAGACAAACTCGCCCTTATCGATTGAAAGGTCCACGCCCCGCAGCGCCTCCGCGCCGCTTGCGTACACCTTCGTGACCCCATACATCTTCACCAAAGAAACCCACCCCGTCTCAAGCAGGTCACACCGTTCAAGTGTTCTTCTCGGCTGCCGCCGATTCCTGCTAGGACGGGATGGAAATCGAGAGCATGCGTGGTGATTCAGGCGTTCTTCATCGAAACAGCCCTTCTGCCCGCGCTCACTATGTCGGCCACAGTGAGGCCGTAAGCGGCAAGCACCTCATCGGGTTTCCCCGACTTCCCGAATTGGTCGCGCACGCCCACCCGCACCACAGGCGCCGGGCAGGACTCGCACACCGCTTCGCACACCGCCCCGCCCAGCCCGCCGATGATGGAGTGCTCTTCAGCAGTGACTATGGCGCCGGTTTCAGCCGCGGCACACAGAACAGCATCGCGATCCAGAGGCTTAATCGTGGGCATGTCGAGCACCCGGGCGCTGACGCCCTCCTCTGCCAGGGCCTCGGCTGCAGCCATCGCTCGCGACACCATGATACCGCACGCGACTATGGCCACATCCTCGCCTGCGCGCAGCGTCTCCGCCTTGCCTATGGCGAACTTGCGGCCCTCCTCGTAGATCGCGGGCACCGGGGCCCTGCCCAGTCTCATGTAGACCGGGCCGTCCAGCGCGGCCGCGGCATTCACGGCCCAGGCCGTCTGGACCGCGTCCGATGGCACGATCACCGTCATATTGGGAATCGCTCTCATTAGGGCCATGTCTTCCACTGATTGGTGGGAGGCGCCGTCCTCGCCCACCGTCAATCCGGCGTGGGTCGCGCAGATCTTGACATTCAGCCGCGAGTAGCACACTGCATTGCGCACCTGATCGAAGGCTCGGCCGCTCGCGAAGACCGCGAAGGTGCTGGCGAAAGCGATCTTCCCGGATGCAGCGAGCCCAGCTGCCGTGCCGATCATGTCCTGCTCGGCTATGCCCATCTGGATGAAGCGCTCCGGATGCCTCTTCGCGAACTCAACGGTCTTCGTGGACGCGGACAAGTCGGCGTCCAGCGCCACCACGTTTGGATTTGCATCTCCAAGGCTCGCAAGGGCCCGGCCGTAAGCTTCCCTTGTCGCGATCATCTTGGCCATCACGCGTCACCGCCCTTCAGCGGCGCATCCAGCTCAGCCAGGGCCGCCTGGACCTGATCCGGCTTTGGCGCAGTGCCGTGCCATTCGACTCGGTTCTCCATGAATGAGACTCCCTTTCCCTTGACCGTGTGGGCCACTACCACCGTGGGCTGGCCCTGGGTACGCCTGGCCTCGGCCAGCGCGGCCATGATGGCCGGGATGTCGTGCCCGTCTATCTCTATCACATGCCAGCCGAAAGCGGCGAACTTCTCGCCTATTCGCCCCATGGACTTGACCTCGGCCACCGTCCCGTCTATCTGGAGGCGGTTTGAGTCCACAAAGGCCGTCAGGTTGTCGAGCTTGCGGTGAGCAGCCGTCATCACGGCCTCCCAGATTTGGCCTTCCTCCAGTTCGCCATCGCCCAACATGACGTACACGCGCCTTGAGGCTCCATCGAGCTTGGCCGCGATTGCCATCCCGCACGCCGCCGACAACCCCTGGCCCAGCGAACCAGTGGACATCTCCACCCCAGGCGTGCTGCGCATGCTGGGATGGCCTTGAAGGTGGCTATCGATGCGCCTCAAGGTCAGTAGATCGTCAACGGGAAAATACCCTGCCTCGGCCAAAGCCGCATACAGCACCGGCGCTGCGTGCCCCTTGGAGAGCACAAACCGGTCGCGCCGTGGCCACCCCGGATCCTCCGGCCTGATGTTCATCTCGTTGAAATACAACACCGTCACGATATCGGCCGCCGACAGCGATCCGCCCGGATGCCCCGACGATGCCGCGCCCACCATTTTGATCACGTGCTTCCTTATGTCGCGCGCCCGAGCTGCGAGCTCCTCAGGGGTCTTAAGTACCGCGCGTCCCATTCAATCACCAACTCCTTCCTCAACCCTCGCTCCGTCCACGACAGGCCTCTCCGATCACCTTCAACATGAAGACTGGGAGAGCCGTCATCCGCTTGGCCCTGCGCGGCTCGGCGACGAGCCTGTAGAGCCATTCCAGCCCTAGCCTCCGATAGACCTTTGGGGCCCGCTTTACATTGCCCGACAGCACATCGAACGAGCCTCCGATGCCGATCCACACCGCTTCCTGAGCCGCGTCACGCGCGTGCGCTATCCACTTCTCCTGCTTGCCCGCGCCCATGCCCACGAAGACGAAGGCAGGCGCGGCTTTGGCAATCCCCTGAAGGACCAGCGGCTCTTCCGTTGCCGTGAAGTATCCGTGATCTACGCCGGCGATCTTGAGCCCCGGAAACCTGCGCGCCATGACTGCGGCAGCCTGCTGCGCCACGCCGGGCCCGGCGCCCACAAAGTAGACGGACATTCCGCGCGCACAAGCCTCTTCCATCAGATTGACGGCCAGCTCAATGCCGGGAACGCGTCCGCGCGGACGGTATCCCAGGATGCCGAGAGCCCGAACCACTCCGATGCCATCGGGGACGACCAGATCCGCCCCACAAATCACTGACTCAAGGGCGGCATCGCCCGAGGCGGCCAAGGTCATCTCGGGATTGAGCGTTATCACGTGGCCGCCGCTTCCGGAAGCGGCCATCTCAAGCGCCGCGTGCACGGCTTCCTTCATGCTCACGCAGTCCACCGGCACGCCGAGCACACTCGCCCGGACATGCTCCTGTCCTTGCCTATCAATGACGGGCGACAGCGCAAGCCTGGCCGCCTCGCGCGCCTGTCCTCTCAAATCGGCCGCTCCCAAAGCCAGCTCGGCGCGGATCTCGTCCCTCTGCCGCCAGGCGTCCAGCACAGCCTGGATGAGCTCCTCAGGCGGAGCGTCCACCGAGACCACGTGGGCGTTGCTCGTGCGCTCGGCCATCGCGCGCACCTTGGGGTCGTAATCGATGGCGACTGCGGGAACGCCTGCCGACGCCGCAAATATCAGAGAATGAAGCCTCATCCCCACGACCAGGTCCGCATGGGATATCACCGACAGCGCCTGCCCAGGAGAGCCGCGCAACTCGACGACATCTGGATGCGCCCAGCCACCTGCATCACACAGGTCCCGAATACGGCGGGCCATCGCAAGGTCAGTCTCCGGCTGAAAGGCCAGCAGCGCCACGCGCGCTCCGGTTTCGGCCGACACACGCCCGATCACGCGGGCGTATCCCGCCTCCCGCCCGTCCTCGCCCGGCCACGGCCTGAGCGCGAACATGACCTGGGGATGCTCGTGCAGCCACGATCGACTATCGCCCGGGTCTTCCGGATCCAGCGCGAACGCCGGGTCAGCGACCAGAACCGGCGGTGGCCTGTCCACGCCGATCTCACGTAGCAGTTCCATCGATCCCGGGTCGCGCAGGGTTACTACCGATGCGCGCTTGAGCGCCTGACAGGCTAGCCAGCGAGAGAACCATGAGTTGAGCGGCCCCACGCCCTGGGCATACACTGACACCGGCTTGCCTAAGGCGCGGGCGAGCAGCATCAGGCCTGCGTAGTACGGAACCGAACCCCGCCCCGTGACATCTTGAAGCAGGCTGCCCCCACCGCTTACGAACAGGTCGGCTCGGCCGAGTTCGCGCAGAATGGCAGAGATGGAGGTCCGCGGTATGGCTGCAATGCCGTAGGCGGATTCGGTGCGCGCAGGATCGCCCGAAAGAGCCACGCACTCGACCTTCGGAGCTATCTCGCGAAGCTCTTGGATGAACGCAGCCAGTACCGCCTCGTCGCCCAGATTCCCCATGCCGTGGTACCCGGAAACAACAATGCGCATGCCGGCGTCATCCTTCCCGATCCGCAGGCAAGCCCGCCGATGGCCGCAGAGCACGGGATACGGCCAATACCACGGCAGTGACTGCAACCCCGATGACCAAGCCCAGGCCCGCTCCGATCAGCACCCTGGTCAGTGTGACCATAACCGGCGTGTGCAGGTGCGCGAACGTATTGGCCACGGAGATCTGGCCGATCAGCGCCAGCGCCGCCAGCGGTACCAAGAGAATGCGATCGCCGGCCCAAGACAGGGCAGCGGCGAGTATGAAGGCGGGATGCCCCAGCAGGAACTCCTTGGTCCTGGGCCTCACAGGCAAGACCCTCTCAAGCGCGGCGCGCATCCACTGCTCCCACACAGGCACACTCAGACTCAGCGCTGTTGTATTGCCCGTGCGCGCTATGTAGACCAGACCGGCTGCCCCGGCAATGCCGATGACCACCGCATGCCATGTCAGGATGGGCGATGCGAGAACCCGTTTTGCGAACGCCGCGAACGTCTCGTCCGCCCGACGCGATACGTACTTCCAATAGGCTATCAAGACGAAAAGCATGGGCGCCACGTGCATGAGTTTGACGCCCATGAACTGCTGGGCTTTGACCATGAAGGCAAGACTGGTGAGGCAACCCGCCAGCATCAGGCCGCCGGCTAGAGAGAATGCCGTGGCGGCAAGGAACTTGATCACCGAGATGCGAATCCAGCCGAAGCGCCTCCCAGGGAACGGGGCGAGCAGCACGAAGGCGGTGAGGGACGGGAAGGCTATCGCCGCAGCCAGCGCCGCGGCCTGCTTCGCCAGGCCTGCGTGGCCGAATGCCGACAGGGCGGCGAAACCGGCTGCGCCCACGGCCACGAGCCCGGCCGATATGGGAAACGTCAGGCTCCAGATGACATTCAGAAGCATGACGCAGCCTGCCGCCACGCCCACTACTACGACGAGCGTAGGAGCTAGCCCCGGATCAGCCTGCGCAAATGGGCCGGCCGCGCCGATTGTGAAGCCGTCCTCCTCCAGCCCGTCGACAACGGCCTGTATGAACGCTTCGTTCAGCTCGGGCAGGGGACGCCCATCGATCTGCTTCATGATGGGACGCATGTACATCACGCGTATGTTGCGCTCTCTGGCGGCTCTCACGTATCTGTCCGCCATGGTCTGAACGGAAAGCCCACGGTCGACTTCGCCGCGGGTGATACTGTGCACACGCACTATGCCGTAGTCAGCCACCTGCGCCATCTGGCCTGCGCCGGCCTGCGCCTGAAACTCCACATCTGCGTAGAGCATGCCGCCCTGTCTGAGAGCGTGCGCTGTGACGGGCGTCAGCGCCGGATGGCCCAGCACTTCAGGGCCGGAGAATATGACCGAATCGACTTTGAATGCCGGATCGGTCACACGGACCACTGAGTCTATCCATTTTTCGGACACGCCAGGGTAGTTGGTGAATCTGAGAACTAGACGCAGACCCGCGGCTGTGGCTGCGGCCATCGCCCGGGGCCGTATGCCCAGGTTGATGCTGCGCGCTTCTTCCAGCGGTAGACCGACGACGAAAGCTGATGCCTGATCGGACTCCACAACGTGCAGTGACGGACCGCCCTGCAAGCGAAGGGGAAGACGGTCAGCGAGAAACGCCGTCGCATCGGGGGTGAGCGGGACGATGACCGTGTGACCGCCGGAAAGGCCGGACGCGTCGGCGATCACGGGCATGTACTCAGGAGCGATGCTGAAGGCCGCCGCAAGTTCCGAAGTTCTGAGCATTAGCACATCCCCGGCTGCCTGCATCGAGCCGAGTGTATCCTCATCTATGGCCACGGAGGTTATTCCGGCGGAGCGCAATCCTTTGAGATAATCCGTCACAGTCATCCCGACTCGCTCGGCAAATGCAGCGCCTTCGCGCCAATCCATGCAGAGCTCAACCCGATGGTTCAGCTCCTCGACCCGGTGCCTGCGAACAGCTATCCAGCCCGATGTCACTGCCGATACCACTACGAGCGCAACAAGCCATCCCACTGTCCACGGTTGCTTGCGGTTTATCAAGGCACTAGCCCCCCCTCACCCGTCCGGCCGTATACGTGAACCACTCCAGCCTCGACGCGCATGCCCTCCAGCGATATGCCGAACGGCAGGCCAGACAGGTCCACGCCCAACTCTATCTTGCCTTCCAACATGTCGAGCAGAAACCCGGGCAATTGACTCCGTTCCACGCTCAGCTTATCCACCGCGTAAGCCAGGCGATCCCCATCCTCGATCACCAGATGGCCCTGTGAGCGCACGCTCACGTTGAGCCCGGCGAAGGAGATCGCTCCATCCAACCTGACCAGGCCGTCGGCGAAGGCAACGCTGAACGTCCTGAGGGCGTCGTCGCGCCCTCCAAGGTAGTCGTTGATGTCGGCATCGCTGATCGAAGCGGTGACTTCCGAGTCGCCCAAGGCGCGCGCCCAACGCACGGAGCTCGGAGCGAAGTCGGAAAGCGGCGCCCTTGCGCCGATGGAGCGCACCTTGATTGAGTCCACGCGCAGGCCAGCCAGGCGCGCCCCTCGTATATCCAGGTCCAGCCGATCGAACTGCCCGAGGAGCATCCTGACGGCGGGAAACGCGCGCGCGCGCGCCGCCACCGAATCCTTCAAGGGGAAGCCGGACGCAACAGCCCGCTCAACCCGCCTATCAATCAGGGGCGGAAGCGCGGCCTCCGACACCGCGACAATCAACAAGAGGCCCATTGCCCAGGCTCGGACGGCGCCGCCGGAGCGGACCCTACGCCCGGCGGCCATCAGCGGGCGCCTCTGCTGGCCGATTGAGCGTTCGCCCTGAGCTGAGCCTCGATGAACTCATCTATCTCTCCGTCCATGACGGCATTGACGTTGCCTGTCTCAGTCTCCGTTCTGTGGTCTTTGACCATTGTGTAGGGCTGGAACACGTACGACCTGATCTGGCTGCCCCACGCTATCTCATGCTGTTCACCGCGAATCGCCGCCAGCTCCTTCTCCTGCTCCAGAAGGGCAAGACTGGCAAGCCTGCCCCTGAGGATCCGCATAGCCGTCTCTCTGTTGCTGTGCTGAGATCTCTCGTTCTGGCATTGCACTACAATGCCGCTTGGCAAGTGCGTAATCCGGACTGCGCTATCCGTCTTGTTGACGTGCTGGCCTCCGGCGCCGCCTGAACGATATGTGTCGATTTTCAAATCGGACGGATCTATCTCAACTTCCTCCTCGCCCATCTCAGGCACAACATCCACAGACGCAAACGATGTATGCCTGCGCGCAGACGCATCGAACGGCGATATCCGTACCAGCCTGTGCACTCCTCGCTCGTTCTTGAGGTACCCGAAGGCATTCTGCCCAGATATGATGAGAGTCGCGCTCTTGATGCCCGCCTCCTCACCGGGAAGCAGATCGACCACTTCCACCCGATAGCTGTTCCTCTCAGCCCACCGCGTGTACATGCGCATGAGCATCTCGGCCCAGTCCTGACTCTCCGTTCCGCCCGCTCCTGGGTGAATCGCCATGATGGCGCTGGCCGCATCGTAAGGCCCCGACAGCAAATTCGCCAGCTCTATCCGGCTGATCGCCGAATCAAGGGAGTCTATCTGCTCTATGCATTCCGCTATCGCCTGTTCGTCGTCTTCTTCATCGGCCAGTTGCACCAGGACGCGCAAGTCGTCGAACTTGGATGCCAGAGACTCGAACTTGCCGATCTGTGCCTGCACTGTGGATATCTTCTGCATGAGTTCCTGAGCCGCATCACGGTCATCCCACAGCCCGGGCTCGCCCGAACGCGCCTCATACTCCGCCAAACGAGCTAGTTTGCCAGGTATGTCAAAGGTAAGCCCTCATTTCCTCAATTCTCGCATCCAACGACTCGATTGGCTGTTCCAGTTCCGCTCTCATCATGTACGCTCCCTCCGCCGGCGCCATTGACTCTACTTGCTTGCGCCGCAACACTTCTTATATTTCTTCCCGCTGCCGCAGGGGCATGGGTCGTTCCGCCCGACTTTTTTCTCAGCCCGCCTCTGCGGTTGCCTGGACGAACCTCCGTCGCCCCGGTTAGTTGTGACCGCGTATTTGGGACGTTTGGGCTCGCCGACCTCCACACGCGCTCTCGACGAGCCTGAGGCACGCTCGCCACCCTCGCGGCCTTCGCCGCCTTCGCTTCCCTCCTGCACAGAGCGGATCTGAACCCGCAAAAGGTAGCGCACGAAATCCTCTCCTACGCTCTTCAGAAGATCGTTGAACATAAGGAAGGATTCTCTCTTGTACTCCACAAGCGGGTCCATCTGGCCGTATGCCCTCAGACCGATTCCTTCTCTGAGCATGTCCATGGCCTGCAAGTGGTCGACCCACTTGGAGTCGATCATGTACAGCATGATGGCGCGCTCCAGCTCTCGCAGGCGATCGCCTCCCACGGCGACCTCCTTCTGCTCGTACGCGCCCCGGAACATGCCGAGGACGCCATCGTGCAGTTCCGCCCATGACCGCTGGACGAACGCCGAAAGGTCGGGCTTTGCGCGCAAGGACAGTATGCTCCCGATCTCAGAGGACAGACCCGTTAGGTCCCATTCCGACGATGGAAGCTTCTCATCAGCGTGTGCCACGACAATCCCTTCGGCCACGACAGCCAGAAGTTCCATCGCCTGCTCCCTGAGATCGACGCCTCTCATCATGCCATCGCGCCTGGCGTATATGGCCTCGCGCTGCTTGTTCATTACATCGTCGTATTCCAGCACCTGCCGCCTGATATCGAAGTTGCGCCCTTCGACCTTCTCCTGCGCGCGCTGTATCGCCCTAGTGAGCTGCGCGTGTTCTATCGGGTCGTCCTCTCCCCATCCGAGGCGCTCCATCATGCCCGATATGAACTCCCCGCCGAACAGCCGCATAAGGTCGTCTTCGAGCGACACGTAGAACCGCGACGATCCGGGGTCGCCTTGCCTGCCCGAACGGCCTCGAAGCTGGTTGTCGATTCTCCGGCTCTCATGCCGCTCGGTGCCCAAGACGTGCAGCCCGCCCAGATCGGGCACTCCCGGGCCGAGCACAATGTCGGTGCCGCGGCCGGCCATGTTGGTGGCAATGGTGACGGACTTATGTTGTCCGGCCTGGGCGATGATCTCCGCTTCCCGCTCGTGGTTCTTGGCGTTGAGCACCTCATGAGGAATGCCTTCCTGCGAGAGGAGCTTATGCAGGCGCTCGGACTTTTCAATGGAGATGGTGCCCACCAGCACAGGCTGTCCCTTTTGGTAACACTCCTTGATCTCTTGGACCACGGCTTGAAACTTAATCTGTTCTTTTTTGTAGATTTTATCCTGAAAGTCTTGCCGGATCATGGGCTTATGGGTTGGCAGCACCACCACTTCCAAGCCGTAAATCTTACGGAATTCCTCTTCCTCGGTGGCTGCGGTGCCCGTCATTCCGGCCAGCTTATCATACATGCGGAAGTAATTCTGAAAAGTGATGGAAGCCAAAGTCTGGCTTTCCCGCTCGATCTTCACTCCCTCTTTGGCTTCGATTGCCTGATGGAGTCCGTCGCTGTACCTGCGGCCGAACATGAGCCTGCCTGTGAACTCGTCCACGATGATCACCTGGTCGTCTTTGACCACGTAATCTCGATCCCGCTTCATCAGCGTATACGCGCGCAGGGCTTGGTTCAGATAATGGGTTAGCTCCACATGTTCGCCTTCAAAAAGATTGTCAACCCCCACCCACTTTTCCATTTTGGCCACGCCGGCTTCCGTGAGCACTGCGGAATGCGCTTTCTCATCCACCGTATAGTCCTCTTCGGCTTTGAGCTTGGGAATGAGTTTGGCGAAACGGTAATACTCCTCTGTGGACTCTTCCGCAGGTCCGGAAATGATGAGCGGCGTCCGGGCCTCGTCGATGAGAATGGAGTCCACCTCGTCCACAATGGCGTAAGAGAGGTGCCGCTGCACCATTTGCTCTTGCTGAAAGACCATATTATCCCGCAGATAATCAAACCCGAATTCGTTATTGGTGCCATATGTTACGTCTGCGGCATAAGCTTCCTTGCGCTGCTGGAAGTCCAAACCGTGTACGATCACTCCCACGCTGAGACCTAAAAAGCGATAAATCTGGCCCATCCACTCCGAATCGCGCTTGGCCAGATAATCGTTGACCGTGACCACATGGACCCCCCGGCCTGTAAGGGCATTGAGGTAAACTGGCAAGGTGGCCACCAATGTTTTTCCTTCACCGGTTTTCATCTCAGCTATTCTACCTTGATGAAGAATAATTCCTCCATACAGCTGTACTCTAAAATGTTTCAATCCAAGAACTCTCTTAGAAGCTTCCCTTACTACAGCAAAAGCTTCAGGTAACAAACTATCAATACTTTCTCCCTTTTTATATCTATCTTTAAATTCTTCTGTTTTCCCTTTAAGTTCTCCATCCGAAAGTCTTTCCGTATCTTTATCGAAAGATTCTATTTTGTCTACTATAGGTGTAATCTTTTTCAGTTCCTTGTCGCTATAAAAATTAGCAATTTTTTTAAAAAAACTTGTCATGTTTTTAATCACCTCTTAAAATTAACTGTTGCCTATTTTCTAATTTTATCACTTATGTGATTTCTTATCAATACAAATAAGTATTATGTCTAAATCAGTAAATTTAACGATTTCACTATTATATCTTTTTTAAAAAATATTGTTTTCCAAATATATATAAATAGACTAAAAATTGCAAGATTTAAATCTTGCAATNNGCCGCGGCCGGCCATGTTGGTGGCTATGGTAACCGCGCCGGGCTGCCCCGCGAGCTTGATGATCTCCGCCTCTCGCTCATGATGCTTGGCGTTGAGCACCTGATGAGGCACGCCCCGGCGGGCCAACATCTCTGAGAGCTTCTCGGACGTCTCGATCGATACCGTCCCCACCAGCACGGGCTGGCCTGTGGCGTGCCTTTCGCATATCTCCTCCACAACCGCGTTGAACTTGGCCTTCTGGGTCTTGTACACAATGTCGGGCAAGTCCTGCCTGATCATAGGTTTGGCGGTGGGCACCTGCACCACGTGGAGGTTGTATATCTTGATGAACTCGTTTTCCTCGGTAGCCGCCGTGCCCGTCATGCCGGCCAGCTTGCTGTACATGCGGAAGTAGTTCTGGAACGTGATCGTGGCCAGAGTCTGGCTTTCCCTCTGCACCTTCACGTTCTCCTTGGCCTCGATCGCCTGGTGCAGGCCATCGCTGTAGCGACGGCCGAACATAAGCCGCCCGGTGAACTCGTCGACGATCAGGACCTCGTCGTCTTTGACGATGTAATCCCTGTCCCTGCGCATCAATGCCTTTGCGCGCAGCGCAGCATTGATATGATGGGTCAGCTCGATGTTGGCCTCATCGAACAGGTTATCTACTCCGAGCCACCGCTCCACGCGCTCCACGCCGGATTCGGTCAGGGCAACTGAACGCGCCTTCTCGTCCATCGTGTAGTCCTGGTCCAGCTTCAAGCTGTCGGCAATCCTGGCGAACACGAAGTACTTCTCGGTAGACTCCTCGGCCTGGCCGGATATGATCAGCGGAGTTCGAGCCTCGTCGACCAGGATGGAGTCCACTTCGTCCACGATCGCGTAGTTGTAGCCCCTCTGCACCTGTTGGTCGGCGGATTGGGCCATGTTGTCGCGGAGATAGTCGAAGCCGAACTCATTGTTGGTGCCATACGTTATGTCGGCGCCGTAGGCCTCGCGACGGGCGGACGTATCCAAATCGTGCAGTATGATGCCGACATTCAGCCCGAGCGCCCGGTACACAGGCCCCATCCACTCGGCGTCGCGCCTGGCCAGATAGTCGTTGACCGTGACGATGTGGACTCCTCGCCCTCCCAGGGCATTGAGATACGCGGGCATGGTGGCCACAAGCGTCTTGCCTTCGCCCGTCTTCATCTCGGCTATCTTGCCCTGATGCAGAACCATTCCACCCATTACCTGCACATCGTAGGGGTACAGCCCCAACTTGCGCCGAGCGACTTCCCGCGCGGTCGCGAAAGCCTCCGGAAGCAGCGAGTCGAGGGGTTCGCCGCGATCTATGCGATTCTTGAACTCGGTCGTACGCGCCAGGAGCTGCTCGTCAGAGGCCTTTTCCGCCTCCGGCGCCATAGCCGATACAGCGGGCAGCCTTGCCTCGAGATCCTTCACATCCCTCGCGTTCACGTCAAACATGCGCTTGAAAAGGTTGAGCAACAGAGCCACCTCGTTTGAGTGTTTGCATCAAGCCATTATACCACACCAGATCTGCCGGTACACGCCGCCAAGGCCCTGACCGCGCCCGATACCAGCGAATGTCCGCCCAGCATAACCGGTATTTGCGCTTCGTATGCCGCTCGAACCAGACGCGCCGCCGGCGCGTCTCGGACCTCTTCCCAGAGGAAGAGGTCCGAACAGAACCGCTCTTCCTGCGATAGATGCGCGCCCATGTGAGCGAAGAGCACGCGGGTATCGACGAAGGCCGCATCAGAGCACCAAGCCACATCGGAGAAGAATCCCTGCGCCCCGCGCGTCTGGATCATCGCGCCGATCAGGCTTTTCGCCATCCCGGGCTTGTCGCGGCCAAAAGCGCGCATTCCACGTTCCTCCGAGTACACACGAAGGCGGCACGATGTGCGAGCGTTCAGGTCCGCCACAGTGGCCGGCGATACCCGCCCAAAAAGCGCTATCTCAGCAAGCTCGCGGCCGAGGGCCGCCTTCGCGGCCGACAGAATCCCGGCCGCTCTTCCCATGGGGCCGGCCGTGGCCGCGTCCCGTACGCACTGGGCATAGGGAGCAAGCATCGGGATCACCTCAGCCAGCACGAGAAGATCCGAAGGCGTGTCGATGTCGAATGTGTTCCCGATGGTGGGAGGAAGACCCGTAGCAGGGTTGCCTGCCATGTGCACCGCCATGGGAACGCCGTTGTCGGCTTCGGGAAGGTCGGCGGAAAGCACCACTTGGGAATCGGCCGCCCCGAACATGTCCGCTGAATAGATGTTGTTCGCCACGATGCCGCCCGGCCTCGCCGCGACAGCACGGACAAACCCTGAAAGTTCTGCCGAATCCATGAGAAAGCCGGCTCCGCCGCTCATGTAGACGAAGCCGGCGGCATCGTACTCGCCAATGACCTGAGCGAGCCTGCGTCCAAAGTGGAAACGCTCATCGGGCGCCGAAATAAGGGAATCCACCCCAGGCAGGGACCCGGCGCGCTCGGCAAGGGCCGGACGGTCAGTGACCAAAACCACCTTGTCGAGCAGACCCGTGCCCGCTAGCCTACGGGCCGACAGGACGGCCATCTCCTCGCGCGCTCGGGCCACGCACCCTTCGACATCGCCAGTGTAGTGCCCGCCTTCGAATACTAGCCCCAGAAATGGGCGCGCCATCATCATACCCCCCACACAGCGCCGAGAGCGCAGTGCACTGTCGCACAACAAGCGGCGGGACCGGCAGCGCCGTTGCGCCCCGCTCCCGCCGCATGGACCGGAACGATCCGCTAGAACTCGGGTTCAATCAAACCATAGTTGCCGTCTCTGCGCCTGTAGACCACGTTGACATCCTCACTCGAATCGTTCATGAACACGAAGAAATCGTGCCCGAGCAGCTCCATCTGCATGATGGCCTCTTCGACCGACATCGGCTTCATCGCGAATCGCTTGGTCTTCACGACCTTGGGCTCAGGAGCCTCGACGATGTCGGCAGCAGGTCCCACTACAACCGCCGACTCAACCAGCTTGTTGCCTTCCTGGCGGAGCTTGCGGTTGATGCGGGTTTTGTATTTCTTGATCTGCCGTTCGATCTTGTCGATCGCTCCGTCGATCGATGCGTACATGTCGCCTGTGTGTTCCTCGCCTCGCAGGAGCAGGCCGTCTACGAGTATTGTGATGTCCACACCGTGGATGCCGCGCTCTACCGCCATGGAGACTTGAGCCTCCATGATGCCGCGCTCAAAATACCTCTGTAGCTTGGCGACCTTCTTTTCCGCGTATCCGCGAAGAGCGTCAGTTACTGCAATATTGCGCCCGACAATGGTGATCTCCATCAGCATCAGCCCCTTCCGGACTAATTGAGTACGCCGTCCCGGCTAGGATAGTACTTCCCTCTCTGAGGCGAAAATCCTGCGCGCTCTAGAGAAACACAGGAAAACGCCGAATCACTCCGCAAGCGATGGGTTCGCGACGCGCCGGCGCGACACTGCCTTCACGATCTCGCCGATGATCAGCATAAGAGCGGCCAGGCCTATTGACTCGACGAATCGCATCCCATGAATGTCCACCACGTTGAAGAACCGGCCAACTCCGGGAACATACACAATGCCCATCTGAAGCAGGCCGGATACAGCAAAGGCGAGCACCAGCCGAGAGTTGGCAAACATGCCCACTCGGAATAGCGAGCCCAGCTCGGAACGGCAGTTGAACGCGTGGAACAGCTGAGAGAAGCTCATGGTCATCAGGCACATCGTCCTGGCTGAAGTCAAGTCGGCCGCCGAGGCGCTGATTCTCCCGGGCCACCCAAGTCCCATGGCAAACGACATCAAGCCCAGGCCGGCAACGGAGGCGCCGTATACCACCAGTCGCACGAGCGATGCTCGGCCCAGAACTGATCCGGAGCGCCCGCGCGGTTTTCTCCTCATCAGATCGCGCTCCGGCGGATCCACGCCTAGAGCCAGCGCCGGCAGGCCGTCTGTGATGAGATTGAGCCACAGGATCTGTATGGGAAGAAGCGGCCTGGGCAACCCCAGCAGGATGGCCGCGAATATCACGATGATCTCGCCGATGTTACACGACACCAGATACTGCACTGACTTCTTGATGTTATCGAAGACCACCCGCCCCTCGCGCACAGCTGCTACGATGGTAGCGAAGTTGTCGTCGGTGAGTATCATGTCGGCCGCGCTCTTGGCCACGTCCGTTCCAGTGACGCCCATGGCGGCCCCGATGTCTGCGCGTCTCAGGGCAGGCGCGTCGTTCACCCCGTCCCCAGTCATGGCCACAACATGGCCGCGGCGCCGCCAGGCGTCCACTATGCGCACCTTGTGCTCGGGAGCGACCCGGGCGTAAACCCGCACACGGTCGACGATTGAGTCCAGCTCGTCATCGGGAATACGTGACAGCTCGCTGCCTGTAATCGCCATGGCATTGTCGGTCATGATGCCGACATCGCGAGCTATGGCCACAGCTGTGGCCTTGTGGTCTCCAGTGATCATGACGGGGGTGATTCCGGCATTGAAGCACTCGCGCACCGCGTCGCGGGCCTCCGAGCGCGGCGGGTCCTGCATGCCGATGAGACCCAGGAACACCATATCGCTTTCCACCGTGTCCACGCTGATCTCCTCGGGAATCTCCTCAAACTCCCGCTGAGCCACGCCCAGTACCCGAAGGGCTCCGCTTGCCATTTCGGCGTTAACGCGCCGGATGTCCTCTCGCATCTCGTCGGTGAGCGCGACCGCAGCGCCTCCGCAGAGCATGCAGGTGCACACCTGCAGCATCTCCTCTGGGGCTCCCTTGGTGCAGGCCAGGTAGGAGTCGGGTAGCCTGTGTATGGTGGTCATGCGCTTGCGCTCTGACTCGAAAGGCAGCTCAGCTACTCTGGGGGCCCACTGGGCCAACCGCGTACTGTCGACCCCCGCCTTCATGCCCGCCACCACGATGGCCCCTTCAGTGGGATCGCCGATCATCTCCAGCCTGCCGGCCTCGCCTGCGCTCCGCACCTTGGCATCGCTGCACAAAACGGCGCACGTAAGCATGCGGGATGTCGACGCGTCGGATGCAACGGGCGACTTCGACCCTGCCTCCAGAAGCGACCCCTGACTGGAATAGCCCTCGCCGGTCACATTGATGGCCAGCCCGGACACGTACAGCTTGCGCACGGTCATCTGGTTAGTGGTAAGGGTGCCCGTCTTGTCGGAGCATATGACGTCCGCGCTTCCCAGCGTCTCCACGGCCGGCAGATGGCGTATGATCGCGTTCCTGGCCGCCATCCTCTGCACGCCGAGGGCCAGGACTATGGTGACGATCGCCGGCAGGCCCTCGGGTATCGCGGCCACCGCCAGGCTGACTGCAGTGAGGAACATGTCGAACGCCCGCTCCCCGCGGGCTAGTCCGGCAATGAACACTCCCGCGCACATGAGCACTGCCGCTATTCCCAGTTTCTTGCCGAGCGCCTCTAGTTTCTGCTGAAGCGGCGTGGTCTCCTGCCCGCCCTCCTGCAGCATAGCAGCGATTTTGCCCATCTGGCTCGACATCCCGGTAGCTACCACCGTGGCCACCCCGCGACCGTACGTCACGGAACTGCCCATGTGGACCATGTTGACCCTATCGCCCAGGGCCGCGTCGTCATCGAGAATGACATCTGCGTCCTGATCCACCGGAACCGACTCTCCCGTGAGCGAAGACTCATCCAGCTTGAGCATGGCCGACTCGACCAGCCTGGCATCGGCAGGTATACTGTCGCCCGCGTCGACCAGGATGATGTCTCCCGGAACCAAGCTGGAAGCCTCGACCACCTCGGTTTCGCCTGATCGCAGCACACGAGCGCGAGGCGAAGCCATCTTCTTCAGCGCATCCAGGGCATCTTCGGCTCGGCGTTCCTGAACCACGCCGATCACGGCGTTCAGGACGACTATAGCGGCTATGACCAGCGCGTCTTCCAGCTCTCCCACGAAGGCCGATACACTGGCAGATACGAGCAAGAGCACAACAAGGAACTCCTTGAACTGCGCGATAAACTGCTGCAACACCGTGTGGCGCGCGGGTTCGTCGAGGACGTTGGGACCATACTCCAAAAGCCTCGCTTGGGCCTCTTCGTTCGACAGGCCCGAGGCGCGCGATGTGCCCAGCACGACCAGCGCCTCCCCAGACGACATCGCATGCCACGACTTCACTGTTTCCGTAGTCACAATCAATGCCTCCATAACATGCTCACCAGAATGCCCCAGCAGAGCACCGCGGCGGCCGGAGCGAGCACCGCCCTTAGCATCTCTCCGATGTCGGCTCGAAAGTAGTCAGCCGTCACTACCATGCACAGGTGCATGGGCGTGATCAAGATGCCCACCACTGATGCGATGTACGCAAGTGCCGCCATCTGCGGAGGCAGTCCGCCCGATAGCGAAAACAGGCCGCTGATTATGGGGAATGCAACGCCTACCGCCGCCGAGTTCATCCCCGTAACCGCGCCCAATAGCAGTGGAAGAACCACTGCGGTAACAGCCGCCGGCGCTCCGATGGCCGTGATGTAGCCGGCAATCTCATCTACGGCCCCGACCGCGCTGAGCATGTCTTTGAACAACATGATTCCCAGTGCCATGCCGCAAGTCTTGCTCAAGAAGGATGAACGAATCATCTGCGCTAGCAGTTCCCAACCTGGAAACCTGACAACGGCCAGCCCCAGAACAACGCAGACCACGGCGGCCAATACGCTCCACTGGCAGGCAACCACCAGCGCGACCACGACCGCTATCGGCGCAGTTCCCAAAATGAGGCCGCACAACGCAGACCTGCGGTCCGCCCCCTCCTGAGTGGGCAGAACAGCGGCTGATCGGGGTACGCCTTTGAACACCGCGGGGGCCATGACCGCTGCCGCGATCAGTCCGGCTGGAGCAGACCATGCGGCCAGGGATCTCACAGAGACCCCCGATATCTGCGATGCCAGCACGAAGGCGGGATACACCGGCACGATGAACTCGGTAACGTGCCTGTACCAGTAGTTGGCAAGGGCCCGCCGATGAGGCGAAAGCTCAAGGCTGGCGCAGGCGCCGTCGACCATTGGGCACGACATGAGAGCGCCGCCCGCCGATGGAAGTAACCCCATGAATGCCGGCACCACGCCAACGATCACGCGCCTGTCGCGAACGAGCGCGCTCAGGGATCTCAAGGCGAGGTCGAGCATGCCCGCACGGTTCATGAGCGCCTCCAGCAACCCCACAAATGCCATGGCCCCGACCACGCTCAGTGTGGACGCGGAGAAGACAGAAGCGAGTGCATTGACGGCGATCTGCTGAGGACGCATGCCAAAGAGCAGACCGATGACCGCGGCCGCTGCGACCATCAGAACTCCCAGATGAAAGTGCTTTCTGTGCAACACTACCACGACGACCAGGACTGCCCCGACTCGAACTAAGGCGCCCAACAACCACCACAACCTTGCCCCGTTACGTGATCCGACTAGCACCGATTATATATCCGGCCGGCTACGGGCGCAATGCCACGGGGTGTTACTGCCACGGGGTGCTACATGGGATTCCAGTCGCGCATGTCGGCCACCGACACGGCAAAAGTGAGTACGTTGACCCCGGATGCACCCGATCTCAGCAGAGCTCGCGCGCATCCATCGGCAGTGGCGCCCGATGTGAGCACATCATCGACGAGCAGGATTCTAGCCTCTGCAACGGCCGCAGGCTCATCGCAGACGAACGCATTCAGGACATTGCCTCGGCGGTTCTGTCGGTCGAGAAATGTCTGGGTTCCGGTGTACTCACGCCTCGACAGCGCCCCGGGGATCAAGGGCGCCCCGAGCAACGATGCCACAGCGCGCGCCAGAAGTTCGGCCTGGTTGAACCCGCGCCTGGCAAGTTTGTCCGGATGCATAGGGACTGCGACTACGCAGTCGCACCAGTCCGCCATGGCGTGCCGAATCGCGCAGAGCGCCATCGTCCGCGACAACGCCGGCACAATCTCCACCCTGGCCCGGTATTTCAGATCATGCACGTGCTCGCGCGCGGCGCCCTCGTATATCGCCGGAGCCCTGGCACACTCGAAGTATCGGCGCGTAAGGCGGCACCCTGTGCACACATGGCGCGCCTCGCGCGCATCCTGCGCCTCCTGTGCATCGCTGCCCGCCAAGGCGCGGCGCCTAAGCGGCGTCCCGCACACGCGGCATGCAGGCGAGGACACCTTGGGTATTCGCGCCGTGCACTCACCACAGAACGCCTGGGCGCTTCCGAATCGCCCACATGCCGGGCAGAAGTGCCTCTCACCGAAGAGTACGTCCAAAACGACACTGCAAAGCCGCGCAAGGTTCACCGTCCATGTCGCCCCCCGTCTCGCTGCATCCGCCCCGATGTAGGCGGTGCCCCATCGTCCGCTTGAGCCAATAGGCCGCGTGTCCTCGCTTCCGCGTTCATCTTCCTGATGATGCCGATTGCGGTGCGGATGTGCCAGTTCTCGGCGTTGCACAGAAACCACACCCGGCCCGTGGGACACGCGGCTGTGCGACCGGCCCTCCCCGCCATCTGGACCAGAGCGCGGTAGTCGAACACATCGTCCGCGTCTGCATCGCACACGATCACGTCAACCCCGTCTACTGTCACTCCGCGTTCCATTACAGACGTGCTCACCAGCACATCGCACCCCTGCTCCGCTATCGCCGCCCGCTTCTCGTCCCTCGCTGGATCCTGTGAATGAACCCACTCCACTCGAGCCTCGGGAAGCCTGGCTGATAGAAAGGAAGCAACCTCTTGCGCCTGCCTCCGTCTGGGCACAAACACCAGAAGCGGCGATCCCGACCTAACGCTTGCTCGCGACAGACTGGCGAGCGCGCGCAGCGAGTCGCCTTCCGGCGCCGCCGCCACTTCCGGCACCGGAAGTGGCGTTCCGTGGTGACGCGCGGGTATTCTCATGCACGGTAGCGCGCCTGAATCCACCCGCGCAAGGTGCCCGCGAGACGGCGTGGCGGTCATGATGACCAGACGGCCTGCAGGAGCAAGCGCCCTATCCATCGATGAGGCCAAAGCCTCCGAGCCCGCGAAGGGGTAAGCATCGGCCTCGTCCAGAATCGCCAGGTCGAAACGGCGGTAGAAGCGCATGGTCTGGTGAGTGGTGGCGAGGATGACGTCCGCGCCGAAATCCCGCGGCCCCAAGGAGCCCCCGTGGAACACCGAACACGAGGCTGCGGGGAAGGCTGCCCGCACCCGTGGAGCCAACTCAGCCACTACATCACGCCTGGGGGCAGCGTAAAGCACCTTTCGGCCGGCCAGGAGCGCCAGGTGCATCGCTCCGAAGGACACTTCCGTTTTGCCCGCGCCGCATACCGCCCACACCAGTGCCTCCCGCGCAGAGCCATCGACGTACCAATCGCACAGCATGTCGGCGGCCTGTTTCTGAGCGGCGGTGAGCACATGCGGCATCACAAGCTCAGCCCGCTCGGCCGCCGCCTCTGCATGGGAGTGGACGAGATTGCCCCGGCCGACCAAGTAGAGCGGCACGCATTCGCGCGCGAATCCCATCTGCCTGCACTCGCAGCACAATGCGCAGGCGCGCCTGCCACAATGGGCGCATGGCGTCAACACGAACGGCCCGGTTGAACCACATCTGTTGCAGATCCGCGTTCCCAGAGGCGAGATGGATACCGCCGGCACAAGACTGGCATTCCCTTCGACGCACATCGCTGCCAGCAAGTCTTGGGCTCTGTCGAGAGACGAAAGGCCGGCAGAAACCAGGGCGCGCATGGCCTCTTCGTACAGCAGGCTGCGACCGCCGAGCGCCTGAGCGCTCTCGAGAACAAGTTCGCGGGGAGGCACGCGGTTCCGCAGCATGTCCGGATGGAACTGCGAGGACCGCCAAATCGCAGAGGCAGATAGAAAGGCGGAACCGCTCGATCCGAGCGCGCGCAGAACAGATCGGGCCATCCTGCGGCACGACCTCACAGCCGCCTGGCAGGCCCTGCCGGACTGGACACGCCGCAGGCTGGGACCGGAAAGCCGACGCTCCACCTCCCTGGCCACCGCTTCAGCATAAGCCACCGGGACGGGCGGCGTGATCACGGCCAGATCGGCACGGGATGACGCGTTAATGTAGGCCCAGTCGAACTCGGGCGAGCGCCCGTATCCCGCGCAGGCGCCCTGCTCGGTGAGGACTATGTAGGCATGAAACACCCGTACAGCCCGCCTGACACGTTTTCTTTCTGTAGACGACATTAGGCAGCGGTCGCGGTGTTCCTGCCGCCAAAAGGAAAATCGCCCGGGCTAGCCCGGGCGATATGAGCAACGTGCCTATTCCATCTCGTCCGGCCAGGACGCCGCCGCGGCCTCACGAAGTCTGGCCGCAAGCATCGTGCGCCTGTGCAGCATAGACGCGTTGCGCACGGCTATCGCCACGGCCTTCTTCGTTCCTACGAGCACTACTGCCCTTCGAGCGCGCGTGACGGCGGTGTAGAGCAGGTTTCGCTGGAGCATCACGTAATGCTGGGTGGTTATGGGAATCACAACCGCCGGATACTCGCTTCCCTGGCTCTTGTGTATAGACACACAGTACGACAGCGCCAACTCGTCCAGTTCATCCTGTTGATACAGAACATCGCGGTCGCCCTCCGGTTCGGAAAACCTCACGACCACCTCGCCTTCCTCGGCGTCTATGCGCACGATCCTGCCCATGTCGCCGTTCCACACCAGCCGGTCGTAGTCGTTCCGGATCTGCATCACCTTGTCTCCCCTTCGGAAAGCGGAACCCCTGTAGCGTATCTCCGACGCCCCCGATCTTGCCGGGTTGAGGGCCTCACGCAGAACCGCGTTGAGATTGTCTACGCCCGCGGCCGCCCTCCTCATCGGCGAGAGCACCTGAATGTCGTCCATGGCGTCGCAACGGAGATACCGCGGCAGCCTGGTGGTCACGGCGGACACTACCGCCTGCACAGCCTGGTCGGGATCATCCGCTTCTATGAAGAAGAAGTCGCGCGCGCCTCGGAGCAGAGGGTACTCGCCGTGGTTGATCCGATGGGCGTTGGTCACTATCATGCTTCCAGGCGCCTGCCTGTACACCTGATCGAGCACGACAGTGGGCACCGCGCCCGAGTCGATGATGTCGCGCAGAACACTGCCGGGACCCACAGACGGCAGTTGGTCGACATCGCCCACGAGCACCAGGCGCGATCCGGGCCGGACCGCCTTGAGCAGGCTCTGCATGAGGATAATGTCGACCATTGACACCTCGTCGAGCACCAATACATCACACTCGAGAGGGCTGGCCGCTGTGCGGCCGAATCTCCATCCCTCCGCCCCGGGCTCGAATTCGAGGAGCCTGTGAATGGTCTTGGCGGGCTTACCGCTCGCCTCAGACAGGCGCTTGGCGGCCCGGCCTGTTGGAGCGGCCAACAGAACCCGCATCTTCCTGGCCTCAAACAGGTCAATGATCAGACGAAGAGTAGTGGTCTTGCCCGTGCCCGGACCGCCGGTCATTACCATGACCCCGGATTGGAACGCCTTCATCACCGCGGCCCGCTGCTGGTCGGCAAGGCGCAGCCCGGCCCGCGTCTCGGCCTGCGCAAGCTCCTCATTGGACAGGGTGTCCAGCGTCCACATCTTCGCGTGGGCAAGCTGACATAGGCGCCGGGCTACGCCCCGTTCGGCATGGTAGAACGGCGCAAGATACAGGGCAGACTCGCCCTCGCGGTACACCTCGCCGGCGCCCTCGAGCGATGCGATGCCGCCTTCGACAAGAACCCGAGCTACTTCCAGCTCGCCTGCGACCGCGGCGGCGAACTGGTCTGCCTGCGAATAGCAGTGGCCGTCCTCGGAGTCCTTTCCAAGCCAGTACTTGATCCCTGCGGCAACCCGCTCGGGGGACTTTCGGTCCACGCCCACCTCTTGCGCGATCTTGTCGGCGGTCTTGAAGCCTATTCCATACACTTCATCCGCCAGCCGGTAAGGGTTCCGGCTCACCACGGCCACGGCGTCTTCACCGTATCGCCGGTATATCTTGACTGCGTACGCCGGGCTTACCCCGTGCGACTGCAGGAAGACCATGACCTTCTGAACCGACTTGTGCTCGGCAACCGACTCCACAATGCTCTGGGCTTTCTTTGGCCCTATGCCTGGAACTTCTCGGAGTCGCTCGGGGTTGGATTCAACGATCGCCAGCGTGTCCAGGCCGAATCGCTTGACTAGCCTGGCGGCGGTCGCAGGGCCGATACCGCGTATCAGCCCCGAACCCAGGTATTTCTCAATGCCCAGAACAGTGGCGGGGACCACGATGTCAACCCGCTCCGCCCTGAGCTGCCTACCGTACTCCCGATGCTGCGTCCATGTTCCAGACACCCTCACCATCTGGCCTGGAGCGGCCGATGGAAACGGGCCCACGGCAGTGACTATGCGACCGTCTTCAGTTTTGATGCGGGCAACGGTGTACATCGACTTCTCATCGCGATAGGTCACTCGGTCGATGACGCCTTCCACGCAATCCAGCTCTGATCACCTCGTGCCTACATCCTCTCCCTGATCTCGTCGACCTTGTCCAGCGTCTCCCAGGGCAAGTTGAGCTCAGGACGGCCAAAGTGCCCATAGCAAGATACAGGACGGTATATCGGCTGCCTCAGGCCAAAATTATGGATAATCGCCGCAGGGCGCAGATCGAACACCTCTCGAACGATTCTCGTGATCCTGTCATCGGATATCGAGCCAGTCCCGTATGTGTCCACCGATATGGCCACCGGGCGCGCCACTCCTATCGCATAGGCTATCTGCACCTCGCACTGGTGAGCGATGCCCGCCGCGACCAGATTCTTGGCCACATGCCGCGCGGCGTAGGCCGCTGACCGGTCGACCTTGGTCGCATCCTTGCCCGACAGCGCTCCCCCACCGTGCCTGGCCATTCCTCCATAGGTGTCGACAATCAGCTTGCGACCGGTCAGGCCAGAGTCCGCGGCGGGGCCGCCCTTCTCAAACCGCCCGGTCGGGTTCACGAGAATGCGAGTGTTCGCGTCGACCATATCCTCGGGCACAACCGCGCTGATCACGTGGTCCCTGATGTCCCGGTCTATGGTGGCGTTGTCCACTCGCTCGTCGTGCTGAGCCGACACCACCACAGTATCCACCCTGATCGGGCGGTGACCCTCGTATTCCACGGTCACCTGGGTCTTGCCGTCGGGCCTGAGCCACTCGACAAGCTTGTCCCGTCTGACCTGGGCAAGCCTCTGCGCGAGCCTGTGCGCCAGGGTAATCGGCATCGGCATAAGGTCTTCCGTCTCCCGAACGGCGTAGCCGAATATCATCCCCTGATCCCCTGCCCCCACAGTATCCCAGTCGTGGTTCGGCTGCACGCAGGCGTCAGGGGTCCGCTTCTCCAACGCGTGATTGACGCCCATGCTAATGTCGGAAGACTGCTCGCCAATGGATGTCACTACGCCGCAAGTATCGCCGTCAAACCCATACTTCGCCCTTGTGTAGCCCACTTCCCGAACAGTCTCCCTGACAATGCGAGGGATGTCCACGTAGCCCTGGGTGCTGATCTCGCCCATCACGAAGACCAGACCTGTGGTGGCGCACACTTCGCACGCGACGCGCGATTCCTGGTCAACTGCAAGCAGTCCATCGAGTACGGCGTCTGCAATCTGGTCGCAGACCTTGTCCGGATGGCCCTCAGTGACTGACTCAGACGTGAAAAGCCGCTTCTCACTCAACAGCACTACCTCCAACCACATCGTCCCGCCCGGAACCGGGGTCAAGTTCCGGGGGTATCGGCCAACTAGTCACACATTAACTATACCGCCGCCTCGGCTACTTAGCCTTCGGCACAGGAAGCCCCAGAACCTTGGCGGTCTGCATCACCGACAGGAACAACTCGACTCCCTCCGCCAGGTCGAGTTCGGGGTTCTGGCTGAGCAAACCTCCCAACACGCCCTCCTTGCCAACGATGCCGAGCGCGCGAATGCCTTCACCGGCCGCCAGCGACACAGAAGAATTGGCCGCTATCGTGGTCGGCTCAACGCCAAGAACGACAGGAGAGGAATCAATCGCCTCCACCGGCTTAAGTTCCAGGTCCACTCGGGCCCTTATGCCCATCTTAGTCGGCCGCACAGTGTCAATGACCCACGCCGTTACAGGCGTTCCCTTCGGAAGAACCAGGCGATCTTCAAAAACGACGTCGTCAGCCACCTCGAACCTCACAACATCGCCGGAACGCGCCTTCATCGAACCCAGCGCCGTGCAAAGCTTCACTCGAACCAGCGACCCCTTGGGCACGAGCGAGTATGCCGCCTCCGGCTCGCCCCCGACCACTGAAAGCCTCATAAGGATGTCGAGCCTCGGCCCGATCGGCCCCAACCCCGGCTGGCCTATCACCGCATTCTCCAGATCGACGAGCGTAGGCACTATGGGTCCGTCTGCCACTTCGCCAAAGATCGTCCACTGAACCGCCTTCATCTTGAACTTGAGATTCATGCCGCCGACTCGGTCACCCTGAACGAAGTTCCAGCACCGATCGAGCCTCTCGGGAAGAGTCCCCGCTCCGGCCTGGCCAAACATTAAGCTTTCGATATTCTGTAGTCGTGTCACAATAGCGCCCTCCTGCGGCAGACCGAAGAGCAGTTCCTCCATGGCGACTAGGCGCTCAACCGGGCTTGCGGGCACCGCCTGCGCTCCCGCATAACAGGCGAAACAGAGCAGCGCCAGCGCGGCAAGGAGTGGTCCCGCTGATTTAATTGCAGATCGTCCCATTTTTCTACCTCCCTGTAGCGACGCACGACGAAACCATCAGAATCTGATGTTAACTTCGGCCGTAGCAAGATTCTTTGTGAAGTCCAGCGCTCCGATGTCGGAGAAATCAATTAGCTTGTATCCCAGCAGCAATGAGGTATCGCCCATGAGCCTATATCCGAAGTCTATCGAGGTAATGGTGCGGGTGGCGCCTGACCCGTCCAGCTTCAATGGCTCGATCCCGGACAACGTCGAGAGATCGCCGCCATCGTATAGCTCTGACTTGGTCCACACTGCGCCCGATGCAATCAGGTCGCGAATCCTCTCATATCTGTAGCCCGCCTGAAGAAAGGCGGCATCCCCAAGCAGAAGCCTATAGTCGATGACCAGTGAGGCAGTGGCCTGTAAGCTGTCCCTTGCAGCCTCCGACGACGCCAGCCCCCTGCCGTATAGCTCGTAGCCGGCCTTCACAGTGATGGAGTCAGTCGAGTCAGCGGCCACGGCCCGCCCGACAACGTCAGGAAGCGAATACTTTACGTCAACTGAGGTAACGGTCTCCCGCAGGCCGGCGGCCTCCGCCGGCCTGCCGACATCCGTCACCCTATGCCCCAGGCTCAGACCGGCGCCTTCCTTGTCGCCCAGCACAACCCCGAGAGCCGTGGAGGTCGCCTTCTGCGGCGACTCGTCATCAGTGAAAAACCCTGCGCTCACTGCGAGAATGTCAGACAGCCGGACACTTGTAGATAGGTCGAAACCCCTCGCCGGCTGCTTCTCTTCGGCCGCGTTGTCCTTCCCGGCGCGACGCGCTGCCTGACTGGATACCTCGACGGCCAGAGTACCCAGGGGACTGGGCACGCCCACCTGGAACTGCGGCTGGACATCGTCCGATCCTGGCTTCACCCACGGCGTCAGCAGATCCTGCAGCTCGGCTAGACCCGCCGACTCGTTGGGCAGCCCGAGCAAGGGTTTGGAAGACGAGGCCGGCGCCTGCAGCCCGATATCGCTCAGCAGACGATGGTTGGGAGCCGGCAGCGCCGATTCCGATAGGCTCAGTATCATACCCCCGCTTGGCGAGCCCAGCGGGACGCGCAGAGACAGATTGGCAAGCGATGGGTCGACGAAACTTGGGCCGAATTCAGCCACTAGTTCGGCCAAAAGGCTGGCCTGCCTGGCGGAGATGGTCAGATTCATCGAAACCGGGCCAGTGAGCCTCAGGGGGCCTGCCGATGCCCCGCTGCCGCCCGAGACGGTGATCTCGCGGCCCGGTGAGGCATCCTTTAGGCGACAGACAGCGCGCTCGACGGCGCGAGACAGGTCGCCAACGGAAACAGGCACTCCGCTGGAGTAGACCCTAACATCGCCTTCCGCGAGCAAGCCCCCGCGGCCAAGCTCTACAAGGGCAAGATACCTCCAGTCATCGGCAGCGACCAGCAGCGAGGCGGCATGAGCAAGCGGAGACAGCATCATGATGGTTGCCGTAGCTATGGCAACCAGCGCCAGCGGGACGCATCGCCGCCCGCGCGCAAATCCGAAGCCCATGCCGAACTCGCCTCCTCTCATCCCCGAAGCGGATTCCCCAGCTATTATATATTCTTCGTCAAGATGTCGATTCCTTCTCCCCAGACTGCAGCTTGAAATATCTGGCAGCAAGGACCTCCGCCGCGTAGTCGTCGAACGGCTCACGCGGAGTTCTGAGGCCCATCGGGACCAACCTGAATAGGCCCCTCCCGGGATGCTCTTCCAGGTATCGCTGTCTCCCTTCCATCGACGATCTGTGCTCATCAATGGCAACGACCTCCAGCCCACATGAAAGCGCCAGGGCCCGGACGACCTTGCGCGAGCCGGTCCTGTCGCCCACCACGATCTTGTGCACGCCGTACACCCCGGCAAGCTCGACGCCCCTGGACACGCAGTCGTCCGCGCTCACAACGCAGCGGAACAAAGTGCCCCGCTCCTTCGACACAACAGCTATGCCCGCCTTATCGCGTCCGGGATCCACCGCCAGCACAACCTCGTCCAACCGACTCACCTCCCCAAAATCGAGCAAAACGCCCCGGGAAGCGTTGCTCCCCGGGGCGCATCTCCGCTAGCTCTAGAACGCCGTCTTCAGTGACAGCTCCAGAATACGCACGCCATAGTCGATGTTCTCTTCCGCCGAGTAGCGAACATCCTTCACGTTATAGTTGAGATTCAGGCTAGTGGCCTTGAAGAGCTCCTGCCCCACGCCCAGCCCCACCTGGAGATAGGCGCCGGACCGCTGATCAGCGGCCTCGTAGTTTCGCACCTCGTACGATGCCATGCCGGTCGCCTTCGTAGTGGGAGCGATCTGCCATGCCACGTCGCCCTTCATCAGCCACTTGGCGTAGTTGATGGTGTCAGCGACAGCTGGGTTAGGATGAGTCGCACCGCTGGCCTTTCCGTAGGACGCCTCGGCGCCCACGGTGACCTTGTCGGCCACGACCGGCAATGAGAGGAAGAGACCGGCATTGTACTTGTAGTACTCCCTCGATCCGAACCTCTGCTCCCAGTCGCCCTTGAGCTTGACAGCCTCGCCGAACGGGATATCGGCCTTGGCATATCCGATGTAGCCGACCGTCTTGGATTCGATTTCGCGCTCCCACGTAAATCCAGCCTCGACAGGCTTGTAGGCTACGTCGAACCCAAGTTGCGTAGTAGTGACTACGCCGGCGTTCTCAACCGGAAGTTTGGTGTCTTCTCTATCGACTCCACCCCGCAACGTGAGGTCGGCCGCCATGAGTTTGGTGAAGTACTTCACCCCAGCGCCATACGTCGTTGCGTCTTCCTCATCATAGTCGGCGTTGCCCTCGCGGCCCGCCTCACCGGTTATGACGAATCCCTTGAGTTTGTCGGTAGTCACGGTCAGACTAGACGCGCAGGTGTCCGCCTCCACCAACTTGGGATCCAGGTACTTAGGGGCGTAACCCTTGGCCACCTGCTCGTGGGACGCTTCAATGTTGAGGAAACCGAGCTTGCCCTGGGCACCCACGTTGTACGCGGTGAGGTATTCCGGCGCCTTACTGTTCTTCCACAGCGAAGCCTCACCCTGGATGCCGAAGTTCTCGGTCAGGTTAAGCGCGAAATCGCCGCCGAAGGCCTCTTCTTCAAGAGCTGCTCCCTCGCCGTATACTCCGCCTGAAGCGGCGTCGTTCTGGATCTTCAGCCCTCGCGCGCCCAAAGTGAGCTTCTCGCTGAGCTCATAGCGCGCGCCAGCGCCCAATACGTACTGGAAGTCGAGCTCCAACGGCTTTATCTTGGCAATCATGCCGGTAGCATTCAGGCCGCCACGGGTGTAGTCGGCGCTGATGCCGCGCACAGCTGAATCCGCGAACTTAGCCGCGCCCATCTGGTAATCGGTGAAGTTGCCCGGCCTGGAAAGCGTGCCGATCTTGGCCTTCGTCACGTCTTTCTCAGTGGTCACTTTCACGTCTATGTCCCCGCTGAACAAGCCGAGAGTTGCAGGCCCGCCAAATATGTCGGTCAGGGCTTTCAGGCCAATGTCGATGTTGACGCCCTCGCGGGGCTGAAGCGCCAGCTTGAGCAGCAGCGTGTTCTTGAGCTGCGATGTCGCCGCATGCTCGCCGGAAGCCGGTTTGAACGGATCCTTGTAGAACTTCGCCCCGACTTCGCCGTCGAGGTCGATGTCGACGAACTTCAGCTCGTCGCTACCGGTGATCCGCACCTTGCCAAAATCGTCGCGAAGCTCCTGGATCTTGGCATGAGCGACAGCCGTCGACTCCTCTAGATGGTCGACGCGCGCGGCGAGCGGAGCTATGTCTTCAGTTTTCAGCTTGTGGTAGGTGTCGATTATGTCGAAGGCATTCTGATCCGCCAGCGCCCGGACATCCGCCACCTCCGCCTCCAAAGCAACGATACGCAGGTTCAGCGCGGCATCCACAGCGTCGATTCGTGCGCCGAGGGCCTTGAGTTCGGTGTCGAAATCAGACCGCAATGCCTCGACGACGGCCATGACCGCGTCGATCTCGATGGCGAACTCGCCGCGCACTGCCTCGAGCGCATCGTAAATGGCCGCGGCCATCTCGGCCTTGGCGTCGATCAGATCCTGATCGTGCTGCGCGGCCAACTCATCCATGGCGTGGATGCGCGCGTCCCTCTCCGCCTCTATCGAATCGTAGAAAGACATCGTGAGTTCGGCTTTCTGCTCCAAGAGAGCCAATTCCCACTTCTCTTCAAGAGCAGTGAACCTCTGCTCGTATTCGTCCTTCACAGCCTCGATGGAGTCGTAGAAGGCCATGGTTAGCTCGGCCTTCTGCTCGAGCAGCGCGAGTTCCCAGTTCTCCTCGATGGCAGCGAACTCCTGCTCGTTCGCATCGCGAAGCGCCTGGATGGAGTCGTAGAAAGCCATGGTTAGCTCGGCCTTCTGCTCGAGCAACGCGCGCTCCCAGTTCTCCTCGATGGCAGCGAACTTCTGCTCGTTCTCGTCGCGAAGCGCCTGGATGGAGTCGTAGAAGGCCATGGTTAGCTCGGCCTTCTGTTCCAACAGGGCCACGTCCCACTGCTCCCCAAGCGCCTGGAACTTCTGCTCGTACTCATCCCTCAGGGCCTGGATCGAGTCGTAGAAAGCCATGGTGAGTTCAGCCTTCTGCTCGAGCAATGCCAGAGAGACCTCATCGCGCAGCTCGGCGAGGGATTCCTTGAATTTGGAATCCAGCGGGGCGGCCTGCTCATTCAGGATCTGCTCCCACTTGGCCTCCAAAGCAGCGTGGTCAAGCTCATGCCCGTCCTTGTAGGCGTCGAGCACATCATAGAAAGCGGCCATCAGCGCAGCTTGCTGGTCGAGGAAGGACTGCTCGAACCGAGCCTCCACATCCGCGATCATGCGATCTCTCTCATCATTGGCGGCCGCGATGGAGTCATAGAAAGCCATCATGAGTTCGGCCTTCTGCTGAAGCAACGCCAGTTCCAGCTGGGACAGGAGTTCCTCGTCCGAGCCGGCGGCGACGATTGCGCCTCCTGCGGAAGCGCCCCCAAGCGCCTCCAATGCCTTCCACAAAGCAGCGTGCTCGGCCTTGTTGCTCTCGGATAGATCGTCGATTCGGGCAAGGAGAGCCGACAGCCTGTCGTCGAACTCCTCCCACTGCGCCTGCGACATCCCAGCAATCTTCTCGGCAATCACCTGCTCCAAGATAGTGGCATCAGGCGCCGGAGTCTGAAGCACTACTGTTCCGTCCTCGCCGGCCTTAGCAACAGGCTCAGCGGGCGAAGACTTGCCGTCGATCTGGTTCAGCCGCTCGGTCAGGTCTCGAATATCCCTATCAAGGTATTCGAGCGCCCTAGCCACCATGAGCGCGACCTCGTATCTCGTTGCCTGGTTGCGTCCCTTGAACAATCCGTCCGGATACCCCTGGATTATCCCCAACGCAGAAAGCATTTTCACCGCGTCGCTGGCCCAGTGGTCGTCCGGCAGATCGGAGAAGGGACTCGCCAACACCGGTAGCGCCATTCCGATGATCATCATGACGCTGACAAGTATGGCCAGGAGTCTTTTCATTAATCTCTTCCCCCCTCGAGTTGATGCTTAACGCTAAGAACTCCCATCCACTGGGGCTGCCCAGACGAGTGTTCTCGTTTCCTCGCCCTGCTGCCCAGCAGAAGTGAGCCTCATTGCCGATATGGAGTTGTCATCGAAGCTTTGGGCGGCACCTCCTTCCAACTCGCCGCCGGCCAAAGAATGAAATCGCAGGTGTTGCTGTAACCTTGGCCTGCGTGTTGTTATTCTCCAAACCCTGGTCAACTCCTTCACTGCAGGGAAGATTTTTGCCTCCTGCACGATGTTGGGCGGATCACGCTGGGTTGATGACCAACCTGAGCGATAGAGGGCCGGCAATTCGCCAGATATCGCATTCCGCCGCGGCTTGCACCATCACAGGCCCCTTCATCCCCAGCACGCTTGTGATAGCCAATGCGAACTCCGTAACCGTAAGTATGGTACCGATCTTGCCTTCCTCATCGCTAGGCATCCCTGCCGCCAGCAGAGCGCTGTTCACATCCTCCATCAGCCCAAGCAGACCCTCTTGGACCTTGTCAATCCCCTCCGAGCCATCGATCTCCCTGGAGGCGACGACCTGTCCGCCCTCGAATATCCGCTTCTCCGGGAACACGTGCAGCGATACCAGCAGCACCCCTCCATACCAGGTATTTACGGGAGACACGGCTCGCAGCACTACCTTATCGCGCGACTCCATGATCTTGGCGAAGGCAGCCGAGGCATTGGTCAGATCGAACCTGATGGCAGACGGATCGCCATCGTCACGAAGCGGGCCGCTCGCAGGACCCGCGCCCCGCCTAGCCGCTATGTCGTTAGCCTCCAGCAGGAACGCGCGCACTTGACCATCGATGGACTCGACAGGTTGCGAAGCGTCTATCACCCTCCCGAGCACCACTTCGTCGGCGCGGAATATGACCCGTCCTATCATGGACGTCTGGGACGACTGAGCAGCCTCAGCCAGGGCCATAGCGGCGTTGAGCCTGATGTCGTCCACTTTCCGTTGCAGGTCGGCCACTTCCGCGGTCAGCTGGTCCCGAGTAAGCGATAGCGCAGACACGCTGGCTTGAAGCGCTGCCTTTTCCTGTTCGAGCTTGGCTTCCTCGGCCTGAGCTGACTTGAGTTGGGCGTTGGCGATGTCCAAATCGTCGGCGGCAGCCTTGTACCGGGCTTCAACTCCCCGCAGACGCCCCTCCGACTCACTCAGACGGGTTTGAACGCGAGCGAGTTCGCCCACGGCCCGGGCCCGCTCATCCGATACGCGCTCTAGCTCGCGGTTGGCCTCATCGAACCTGCTTTGGAGTTCCTCATACTCGCCGGTGATTTCGCCCACGCGCCTCGACAGCGTATCCGCCTCGACTCGTTTGGCCTCAAGATCATTCTGGGTTGTGAGAAGCGCTTCCTGAATCTCGCGGATCTGAAAGAGGGCTTTTCGAACATTCTCCGATGCCAGCGATAGGAGCAATATGGAGCAGCCTGCGATGACTACTCCCGTAACGACAGTGATAATCATCGAAGTGTATTTGGGCCTCAGCCCGAAAATGGAGAGTCGCTTCCTGCCGACTTTCATCCCGATTCTGTCGCCGGCATAAGCAATCACACCGCCCGCTATGGCGAGCACGACTATGAGCGCCGCTCCATACACTTCATATCCCTCCCGTGCGGGCGGAGAACTCCGGTTCAGAGAGTGAACCTTTCGCCAAGGTAGAATCGTCTGGCGGCAGAGTCATGGGCGACCTCCTGAGCAGTTCCGGACACAAGTATCCGGCCTTCGCGCATGATGTACGCGCGATCCACAATGGACAGGGTATCCCGCACATTGTGGTCGGTAATCAAAACTCCAAGCCCGGCCCGCTTCAGCCCGACTACAATCTCCTGCAGTTCGCCCACGGCAATCGGGTCCACGCCTGTGAACGGCTCGTCCAACAGCATGTAGGACGGAGACGCGGCCAGAGCCCTGGCTATCTCGACTCGCCTGCGTTCGCCGCCGGAGAGACTGAACCCCATCTGGCTCCGCAAGCGCGTCAGGTCAAACTGGTTGAGCAAGGACTCGAGCCAGCTGGCTCGCTGGCCGACAGGGACATCGGACGCCTCAAGGATTGCCAAGATATTGGCCTCAACCGTGAGCCGACGGAATACCGATGGCTCCTGAGCCAGATAACCCAGGCCCCGGCGCGCTCGTTCCCACACAGGCGCAGCGGTAACATCGGCATCATCAATGCGGATGCGCCCGGATTCGGGCTGTTCGAGTCCGACCAACATGTAGAAGGTGGTTGTCTTGCCTGCGCCGTTCGGCCCAAGAAGCCCCACTATCTCGCCGCGCTCCACCGACAGGCTTGCACCGTCTACCACGCGCCTGCCCCCGAAGCTCTTGATGAGACTCGCAGCCTGAATGCCCAGGCAGTCCAGACCATCCATACCAGGCGCCCCCATTGCCCCCAATGCCCAACCGTTAATGACGCAGCTTGCCAGCACAAGGTTCCCGGGCACCGGAGGACGCGATCAGCGTCCCATTGCTTTTTCGACACATACGCGTGTCATACCTGCACGTGGGTTGCGCAAACACTCGGGTATTGCTGGCACAAGGATGCGTTGTCGGAGGTTTCTGTGGTTGCAGGTATCAGGCACGGGCGCTCGACGAGTCAGGTTGCCCGACCGCAACTCGCTGGACGGCCTGGACTACCCTGTCAGCCGCTCCTGCGAGCCCGGCCGCCTCCCGCAGTTCCCTCGACATCCGATCGCGCCGCGCGGCATCGCCCAGCAACTCCACGCACGGGATCACTACATCCTCCGGGCGCACATGCCCTACGATCTCCGGCACGATCATCCTACCGGCCCGCTGATTTGTGATGGAAACAAAGCGCGATGTGACTTTGAGCCGTTCCACGGCTCGCCTTTGGAAGGTCTCTCCGATGAAGGGCAATGAACACAGCAGCCCGGACACGCCGGCAATCGGCACGGCGCTGGGCACGTTGAGGGGAGCCGCCACGATATGCGGCACGCCGAGGTAAGCCAGTTCGGTGCAGACAGGGCCAGGCGTGCATACTGCGATGTCGGAGACTGCCATGGTTTCGTATCTGAACACCGTTTCTATCCTGATACGAACGCCTTCTCGGGTGACCGCTTCAAGCGGTCCGGCGCTCTTCTCGACACGGGCAGCGGATCCGTCTATTCTAGATGCATATCTGGTGGACGAGAACAGCTGTTCTAGTGAAGCGGTGCCCACAAACGGCGAGAGGCACAGCATGAAACTGACATTCGGTTCCACGCGAGAAAGCAGTTCCGCAGCGCGAAAGAGAAGCGGCGCCATCACGGAAACCTCGCGCGGACGGGCACCAGGGAAAAGAGCAATAACGCGTTCATGCTCCCCTATGCCCAAACGCGAACGGGCATCTTCCCGCCCCATCCTGACGCCCACACCATCGACCATCAGGTTTCCCACGGGCCGGACGCGCTCTGCGGCCGCGCCGCGCGCGATAAGCGAAGCCTGAACCCTCTCGTCTTCGACGAGGAACAACGAAACCGACTTGGCGCCGGGCATCGCCCTGCTGGCATATGCAAATACGGGGTACCGAAGCCGCCGACCGAGGTCGACTGAGTAGATCAGGTCGCCGCCAAGATGCACGATAACGCCCTTCCCTGATCTCGCGAACCCCCTGGGCGCGATACCTACCAGAAGATACCTAAGGAATTCGAACGGCCCTACTGCCCTCCGCACCCCGGGGTAGGACGAGGCCACTCTGACCTCGCGCCCGCTGGCATGGGAGGACGGCGAGATGAACACCCATGTATCGGCAGCCGACATGACAGCCGATATGCGTTCGGCAACAGGGCGCACCAGGCCGTGAACATCGCCGGGCGTGCCCGCGACCAACACCACATCCAATACGTTTCACCATCCCGCCGGGACACAGCAGTGGCCACTCACGTCCCTGAAAATGGACAGTTCTACAATCCGCTTGCTTTTTCCTTCTGCGCGATGGACGGGTATGCCAGACATGCGGCGTATCTTCTCCCCAAGGCGGAAGTCGGACACGCCAGAACTCGGACGGGAGAGCCTTCATCAACGACTCTTCCGCGGTCCACCAACGCCACCTTGTCCGCGGCGCGCATGGCAAACCCCACTTCGTGCGTGACAACTATCATCGTAGCACCGAGTGATCGCGCAAGCGACTCCATTAATGTGAGAACGTCCGAAACCAGGATCGGATCCAGGGCCGAGGTGGGCTCATCCCAAAGAACGAGGTCAGGTCGGCCCACAATGGCTCTGGCTATGGCCACCCTCTGCATTTCTCCGCCCGACAGATCCGTCACACGCCCTTCGGCCCATTCCGACATGCCCACGGCCTCGAGCGCCTCATACGCCCCACTCTGCACTTTCGCCAGTGGTTCGCCTGCCATGGCCCCGGGCAGCATCACATTGTGGAGCACGCTCAAGCGCTCAACCAGATTGGAGTGCTGGAACACGAACCCAGTACGCCGTCTGAACTTTCGAACCTCGTCGCTCGACATGCCGAGAACATCTCGGCCCCA
>DHON01000029.1:22165-56648 GCA_002409965.1 Firmicutes bacterium UBA5389 | reverse complement strand
CCCCGCCCCCGCCACACGATGGCGCCGGAATCCGGCTGCACCAGCCGTATTACGCTCTTCAACGCCGTAGACTTGCCGCATCCGGACGGACCCATGACCACCACGGTCTGACCTTGCTCGACGTCGAGGCTGAATCCCGCAAGCGCCTGACGGCCTCCGTAAGCCTTCCTCAAATCGCGTATTGAGAGCATTGAGCCGACCCTCCTTGCGAGCGTCCTCGAGACGAGCACGAATCGCGGAACACTTGGCGCGGCCGGTTCAGAAGCGAGAACACACCGGGTTTGCCCGCCGGCAAGACTACCTCTCTCATTACCTCCGAGGGGCTCAGCCCCAGCGCGACGCATGCTTCCACTTCGCCGTTTTTCACGGGCGACAGGCGGGGAGCAGCCCATGCCGTTGCCAGGCCCATGGACATACCCAACAGCACGAAGGCTGGAATGCCTAGAGATGCCAGCGTCGCGCGGGTGACGGCGGCGATGACGCCCAGCAGTAAGGCCCCGACAAGCGCGCCGTATGCAAGCCCTGCCGCCTTGTCCTGGCGAGACACGACTGCGCCACGCCCGCTCACGGCGCGAGCGCCCGAGATCACAGTGGCATGATCGAGTATGAGCGACACCGCCACAATGGCGCAGGCCGCCAGCCCGGATATAGTTCCCTTCACCGACTTGAGCAGTGTCCGAACCTCGCTTCTCACGCCCGGTTGCACCACCCCGGGTGGAAGCACGTACACCGCCGCGCCGGCGCCCGCGGTCCTCTGTATCGTTCTGGCCAGCTCCTCGTCTGGCTCATCCGATTCAACCAGGAGTTCTATTCTGCCGGACGATTCCTCTTGCTCCTGCAAGAACTGGTCGATCAGTTTGATGGACCGGACAGTGCCTTCGCCTGAGAAATCGGGCACAGAAGACTGCACAGCTCTGAGCTGCTTCGAGATCCCCCCTACATCCAGGCTGGCCAGGCCGTCAAGGTCGGATCGAGCCGCCTGAAGCTGTTCGCCGAGCGCAGCCGCGTCCAGCTCCTGCAAGGTGGAGAGAATGCCTGCAGCAGCTCCCGACATGTCCTCCAGTACAGCCGCCACATCCCCCGCGCCGCCTGCCGCCGATTGAACCATCTCCAGCTTGCGAGAGAACGATTCCAGCCGGCTCTGCCACAGCCTCACATTGCTGAGCAGGGGATCGTAGTGCGAAGTGAGCATCGCCACAGCCTCGGTCGCCGCCTCCAAGTTCCGCACGGCTTCGAGCGCCCTGGCAGTCAGCTCCGCGAGGGAACTCAAAGCCGCCGCGTCAATGCGCACGCCGCCTTGACGCGACCCATCCGGAATCTCCACGCCGACCCGCTCCAGCGCGCGCTGGAGCAGAATCATGGAGTCAACGGTGTTTTCATACGCATCCAGAGCGCGCTCCCAGTCGCGCGTCGCCTCCAGCATGGCGTCGGTCGCCTCGCTCAAGCGTCCAAGCACGGCATCGGCCTCCCCAAGCGAACGCGCCAGCTCGTCATGGGGCAGGATGAGCCGGCCCACACCCACACGGGCGCCGATAGCGCCTCCGTCAAGCGCATACGCGATGAGCTGGCCGTCGCTGCCGTTCCCACCGGAACTGGCCACGATTCCCCGGGCTTCAGACGCGGACGTCCGGGTCAGCGCGACTACGACATCGCCATCACCGGGAGTCGCCCCGCGGCGCCTGGGAGTAGCCGACATCACCAGGCTATCATCGGGGCACACCTGTTCGCCTTCCAGGGTTATCACGGCCTGCGGCGCCCATGCTTCGATAAAGCGCTTCATCTCTTGAAGAGCCTCGCCGAGTTCGCGGGCTTCCTGCGCTGCGCTATCCATCGTGACATCGTGAACTGAAGAGACACTCCCATCGCCGCCGATGATCGTGTCAATCAGAGACTTCCTGTCGCCCGCCGGGCGATCTGCGTCCAGCCTCACATCCGCCAGGTGGTACCCTCGTAGAATGGTCTCGGCTGTCTGCGCCACAGTGCGCGCCGAATCCGCAGAATCGCACACAAGGTGTATGTTGCCTCCATCCCTCAGTGTGAAGCTCACACCTTCAATGGCCGCCAGCTGCGGTCGGATAATGGGCGCCACCCGAGCGCCGACTCCGCTCACTGTGACCTTGGGTTCCAGCATGAGCGTGTATCCTGCGAATCCCGGGACATCAGCCACAGCCTGAACCAGTCGCGTCACCGTAGACTCATCTATGCGGGGCAACGACACAAAGAAATTCGCGCGCGACAGCACCGTGACGCTCTGCTTCATGCGCGCGCCGGGGAAGTCGTCACGGAGCATCTGCCCTATGGCGCGGGCCGCCTCTGGGCGGGCTTCCTGCCGGACATGGACAATCGCATCGTATTCGCCGTACTCGCCCACAATACCCGACACTGTATCCTCGAAGAAGCGGTCGGCGGCGGCGGATACCGCGGTCGCGGCTATGGAGCCCGCAAGCATCGTAACAATCAGTGCCCCAACCAGATCGCGAATGAACCCGCTTCGCAGAAGGGCGTACATCCAGCTAAACCCCCTATTCATTCGCAATTATAGCACGGGGGCCAGCCTTCCTGTATGTAATTTTCTCGTCCAATTGCCACATTACAGGCCCACAGCCCAGTTCCCTATCACTCTTCGATTTCGAATGTGATCTCCATGTTCTCGCCTTCAGCCTTCACCAGTACTTGGTCAGTGTGCAGTTCGGCGCGGTCGCACTTTATGCTCTCGTTCTCCTCGCCCTGGATGGACACCGACCCGGTCAGAGTCAAGACCTTCCCGGCGTTGTTGTAGGAAGCCTGTTCCGCCTGCGCCCGCTGTCCGTCCTTGACAATCGACACCTTGCCAGACGCATTGAAGTTCTGCGTATCCGTGAAGATCTCCATGGCAGCGCAGGTCAGCGTCACCACCGAGACCTTCGGCTTTCCCGACTCATCCTTCGCAACCTGCGTCTCACGCTTTTGCAGCCGGACATTGCCCGCGACTGCCGCCGTCTTCTTCTTGATATTCAGATCCATGGAATCGCAGTCGATCTGGACGTCTCCCTGAACGAGCGCGACCTTTCCAGCGAGCCTGGCAACGCCCGCACCCATGTTCACCGTGGCGCGTTCAGCCGTGATCAGTATGTCGTCGTACTCTATCGTGAGCCCGCCTTCGATCACTGTATCGCCCTTTGCGCCGCTGTGCTCCACGGACTGGCGCGCCGTCACCTTAACCTCCTTGGCCTGCGCCCCAGCGGCCATCGCCAGCACAACCAGGGCGACCAGAGCAAGCAGCGCTGTTCCCCCTCGCGCAACCCGCCTCATGTATCTCCCCTCCCCCACACTACTCCTCGGAATCATCCAGATCGAACTGGATAGTGGTCTCGCCCCGGGCCTCGAACGACTCGCCGTTGCCGCTGAAGAGGATGTCTTCGCTCTTCACACTGAAACTGCGCTTCCCTTCGGCCTCTCTGACGAGCACATCGCCGGCGGTATGGATCTGGTCTGCTGCGATGTCCATTTCGAGCTGCCCGACTGTCATCGCGCCGCGCGATGTGACGATCTCCGTCTTGCCCGGTATGACCACCCTGGACTGCTTCGGATCCCACACGACTTCATCAGTGGCAAGAAAGTCCTTGCCGTCCGACAGCACCTGGACCCCTTTGTCCAGACGCAACTGGCCGGTCCTGCTATCGTATACACCCCGGCCGGCGCTGAAAGTGAGGTGCGGCTGGCCGTCCTTGTAGATCTCGCCCTCAGTTATCTGGTACATCTCAGCCCGGCCATCGCCCGCCCCAGCCTCCACCCGCGCCGCCGAAAGCAGCCACACCCTCTCACCGCCCTCGCGCCCCTCCACCCTCACGCCGTCGAACAGCAGTCCGCGAGAGGTCGCCCGCTGCTTGGCGAGACCCCCGTCGCCGGCCTGCGCGCTCAGAGGCGGATCAGGCCGGTTGATCACGAACGCATATATCAACCCCAAAGCAAGGAGGACCGCCAGTGACACGCTGACCGCCTTCAACAGCTTCGCACTCATGAGCCGACCCCCCATTACTGCCCGAAGATGACTCCGTCTTCGCCAAGCCCGAAGCCAAGAGGCGTGCCTGGGAAAGCCTTGAGGCGGAACTCCAGCCACACGCGTCTTGTGGCGTATTGATACGTTATCGCTATCTCCCTGCAGTGCAGATCGCGCGTCACCCCGATGTCGCCCCGCACAAGACCCCCTTTTACCAGGTCGTACACAGCGACCCACTGCACGCGCCAATCGGGCGAAAGGCGCACATCGGCCGACGACTCTACCCTCGTTATCTGCGCCCGCGCGAAATCATAGTTGCCCCCCGCCTTCAACTGGAACTGGGGCGAAGGCTGTATTACCACCCTGCCCAGCAGGGATTTGGCCGCCGCCCGCTGGATGTCGTATCCGCCCGATAGCTCGATGGACACTCCCTTTGACACCTCGGCCTGCGCAGTTGCAGTCAGCGTATCAAACGTCCCGTACTTGAGGTCATAGGCCGAGGCCATCGTCAGCCTGAGAGGCCCCAGCGCGGACGTGAGCCTCGCTCCGACTTTGCTCGAGGGGCTGATCGCGTCGAACCTGAACGGCGATGCCCCCGACACGGCCATCTGGTCGTAGCTCAGCCGGAGGGTTGTACCGGCAGACGGCTTCACCTGAACGCCCGCGGAGTACCCCAAGGCGGCACGCCCATGAGTTCCTTCGTACGCGTCGAAAACACCACGGACCAAGCCGTCCACCGACAGCCGCTTGTTCACGCCCTGCTGGTCCATTCTCAAAGTCACGTCCACCCCTGCTTTCCCGGCAGTGACCTCAGAACGCACCCCATCCCTTATCGCGTCCTCCGTGTAGCGGCCCACCACCCCTTTCACGGCGACCGACAGCGGCGCGCTCCCCAGGGGAATCCGGCTGGACGCAGCCGTCAACTCCGGGAGCCTTCTCAGAGCCTTCCACGGCGGAGGCTTCGTATCCGGATCTGCGGTGGATTCATCCTCCACGTATACCTGCGCCTGAGCCAATCCCGTGAGTGAGAACACTCCTATCTTCTTGTCCGCTTGCACCCTGTAGTTCAACACGTTCATAGTGATATCCTCGCCCTTGACTTGACGCCGATAGCCCACATCCGATGCAAGCTTGATCTCGAGCGGCAGCGTGGACGAGTGCCGGAAAGATATGGATGTATTCTCCGCATTCTGCGATGATTCCAGGTTACGCCGGGTGTAGGCGAAAGACGTGTTAGCCCCCTCGACGCGCCTGTCCAAGCTGAGCGTGTAGGTTTGCTCGATCGTGGGCGATGCCGCGCCGGCCAGCCCCGAGTAGTCGCGGTAGCTGTAGCCCGCCTTGGCCTTGATGTCGGCAGGAAGGTCCACGGAGTGTGAGAGCTCCACAGTAGTATCCCCGTTGCCGGTGGCCCGGTTCCACAGTTCGTACAAGTACACGGTGACAACCCCGGCGGCGCCCAGCTTCAGCTGGTTTCGCACGCCCGCGGCCGGCCCGAGCAGCTGGTAGTAGTCGGCATGCAGCGACCCAGAGGATATGTCGCTGAGCCTGTAATTATACTGCGTCTTCACGTACCAACCTTCGCGAGCGCCGTATCCGATCTTTGGCAGCTCCAGGCGCTGGTCCTCTTTCAGAGGAATCGTAAGCCGTGGGAGCGACAGCAGCTTGACGTTCCCCTCGTAATAGGAGACCGACCGCAACACGATCCTGTCATCCGGATAGACCTCGAGTTCGCGTACCTCAATGCGCCAGTGCGGCTTGTCAAGGTCGCAGGTGGTCACGGACCCTTCCGACAGCCGAAGATAGTTGTCCTTCTTGACAAGTCCAGCGCCCGACAGGAACAGAAAGCCTTTTACCTGGTCATCTTGGAGCTTCGCCCACGTCTGCTCAACAACGATGCCGCCTGTGGACATGTCATATGTAGCGACCGCGCCCTTTAGGACCTCATCGCCGCGTTCTACCCATACAGACCCGGTTATCACGGCCCTTTTCGCGCCGGCGTCTATCTGCGCGCGGTCACCGCGGATCACTGTGTCCTTGTACGTGATCTCGACCTCTCCTGACAGGTCCCAGATCTCAAGCGCGCCGTCGAACACCATCAGCTGGGCATTGGCGCGTACCGGAATCGTAGCCGCGCTCGCCGGCACACCCAACAGCAGCGACAGGACCCAAGCCAGCGCCAGAGCCAGGACGAGCGCCGTTTGGCCATGCCTTCGGCTGCCGCGTCCATTGGGCCTGCCCGGCCAGTCCACCTTGACCAGCATGATCACACCCGGTATTAGGAACGCCACGTTAGGAAGCCACACGGCCGTCACGGGGTGGATCGCGCCTTTCATGCCCACGGAACGGGCGACTGCCTGAACCACGAAGTAAGCAAAGGACAGCACAGCCGCGGCAACTATCCCGAAATACCCGCCGCCGTGACGCGGAGACCTCACTACCAGGGGAGCGCCGATGACCGCGAATACCAGAGCCGCTACGGGCTGAGCCAGTTTGAGGTGGTACTCGACTCTCAGACCTTCCACGCGAATCCCGCTCTTCTCGAACAGGTCGATATGCGACTTGAGTTCCTTCCTCGTCATCTCCTGGGGGGTCTTCTGGCTGGACGCAAACTGCTCCATGGTGCTGTCCATGGTGATCTCGAGCCTGTCGAAGGACATGGACATCCTCACATGCCCATCTGCATCCAGTTCATGGATGGAGCCGTTTTCCAGAGTCCACGTTCCTTGGCCGACGCGACCGCGGCGGGCAGATACTATCCGCGGGAAGGACCCGTGTTCGGTCTCGTACACCATAACGCGTTCCATGGTTCCCAGATCCTTGTCGACCTCGCCCACGTAGAAATGGCGACCTCCCGGCGCCGTGAAGAAGATGTCCTGTTCGATGCTGGGAAGGAAGTCCTTGAGTATGATCTCTCGCACGATGGTCTCCGATTTGTGCGATGCCCATGGAACCACTGTCTCGCCGAGCCAGAACCCTACAGCGCTCACAACGGCGCCCACAATGATCAGAGGAAGCACGATCCGTGTGAAAGGGACTCCCGAAGCGCGGATAGTGGAGAGCTCGGAATCTCTTCCCAGACGCCCCAGGCTTATCAGCACCGCAAACAAGACGGCTATTGGGAGCACCTGAACCACGATTCCGGGAAGACTGTACAGCAGCATGCGGACGACAGCGAGCAATGGCACCTTCTTCTGGATTATGAAATCCACCAGCATGAACAGCTGCCCGCTGAGCACTATGATGATGAATGCCGATATGGACAGGAAAAACGGGCCCATGAACTCACGAACCACGTACCTGTCAAGAATCCTCATGGGCCAATACCTCTCAATCGGGTAGGCGGGGGCGTGTAGCCCCCGTCCTCCCACACCACCATACCGCAGCGCCCTGATGCCGCCAGCGGACAGGAAGTCGTCGCAGCTCTGTTCTACTTGGCCCCGCCCTTCTTCAGCACTGCTTCAGTGAGATCCACCCCGCCCAGATGCACCACGCTGGAATCGAGGACAACCGTCACGCCCTTCTCCTTGGCAACGGCGGCTATGGCGGTCTCCAGCGCCTTCTGAGCCGGATCCAGCTGATCGCGGGCATAATCGTTGTACTTCTTGTTGTACTGCTCGAGCAGGGCCTTCTGGCTCTCCTCGTCCTGTCCTTCGGCCTTCTTGTTGAGCTCCTTCTCCAGAGTGGCCTTCTGCTTGGAGATGTTCTCCCAAGCGGTCTTCATGGCCCCGAATTCCTGCCCCACCCTGGCGCCGTCGAGTTTGCCTATTGAAACAGCCTCGCCCGCCGCCCGGGAAACGGCCATGTTGGTCACGCCGAGCCCTAGGCCGACTAGAAGAGTGCAGATAAACAAGGTAACAAGTGCTTTAGGAAGGTTCTTGAACATGCAGGTCATCCTCTCTTTCATTTGTGTAGCCTCACTCGCGCGCATCGACGACGATGCAGCCATAGAGAGGGCGCCGACCAGACGGCGCCCAGCCAATTATACAACAGCCGACCTAGACTGTCGCCTAGAAGGTCTGTCCGAAACTGAAGTAAGCCTGGCCGCGACCTTCAGCGATCCCATAGTCAATGCGGATCAAGCCCAGCACCGGCACGGAGACTCGCACGCCCACTCCATATCCGATCTTGGTCTGGTCAACCGTGAAGGAGTCCTGCGCGTTCCATGCCTGGCCAGCGTCACAGAACACCACGCCCTGCAAACCCTTGGTTATCTTGAAACGGTATTCGACGTTCGCGAGGGTCATGCGGTCTCCTTCCATGTCGCCGTACTTGTAGCCACGCACGGTCTCGGCGCCGCCCAGCTTGAACCGCTCCTGGTCGGGCAGCGGGTTGACGCCGAATCCTGCGCTGAGTCGCCCGGCCAGCACGTGGCCATCGCGAACCTGGTAGTAGGCGGACCCTTCGCCTTCGACCCTAGTGAAGGCGTTGTCGCCGCCAAGAACTCCGCCCGCGTACTCTACCGACCCCGATAGCCTGTGCCCTGACGAGGCGTTCCAAAGGTCGTCTCTGGTATCGTTCACGGCTGACACCGTGAGAGATCGGGTTATGCCGCCCTTGGGAATATCGCCGGCGCCCTCTTGGGTTGGGTCAGTCGCTCGGGTGACGGCGTTGTCCATCTTGAGCCTGAGATACGCCTTGGTGTTCAAGGAGAGCGTGCGGCCTACAGTTACATCGCCGCCGGTTCGGCCCTCGGTGTACTTCACAGGATCGGGTTCTGACCCAGCACCGCCGTCGCCCTCATCTTCTGAAGCAGGAGGAGTGTACTTCTTCTCAGACGACTTGCTGAACACATTGAATCCTAAAGAGGTCTTACCCGACTTGCCCACCCACGGCTCGTAGAAGCCGAGCTCGTAGTTGCTCTTGCCCTTGGCAAACTCGGCCTTGACATTGACCGTCTGCGCGTTGCCGAGGAAGTTCTGGTCGCCGAGTTCTATGAACCCCATGAGACCATCAGCCGAGCTGTAGGCCAGGCTCAAATTGGCAATGCCGGTCTTTCTTTCAGTGAGAACGTAATCGATCACGTACTCGTGCTTGCCCGGCACCGGCTCGACAGCGGCCTCAACGTTCTCGAACGCGCCCAGCAGGTATATCTTGCGACGGTCTTCGTTGATCTTGTTGACGTTGATGTAGTCGCCAGGCTTGGTTTGGATCGCGCGCCGGATCACCTGGGCTTTTGTCTTTTCATTGCCCGATATCTTTACATCGGCTACAGTCCACTCCACCAGATGCAGGGTGAGTTCTCCGTCCTCAGAAAGAGAAGGCTCAATGCTAGCCCAGTAGCCCTTTTCGTGGTAGTGCTTCCCAACGGCTTCGAGATCGGAGCGGAGCTGATTCGAGTTCAGCTGAGAATCTGGCTTGAGCGCCATCACTCCGAGCAGTTCCTTCGTGGATACAAGCGTATTTCCGCTCACATTGATGCTGCTCACAACTGGGAATTCGCTGACGAGAACGATCAGCTTCACTCCGCCCAGGTATGGGATGGTGTTCGCTCCCAGATCAGCGAACCAACCCAGGGCATCGATAGCGGTGAAACTCTCTCTGACGGCATCTTCACTCAACTGGTCACCTATCTTGATGGTCATTGCATTGATGATGGCATCAGAGTCGATCCTGCTGTTGCCCTGCACCTCTATTGCCGTCACTCTGCCAAGCGTTGTGCCCGGCGCAGCCAGCGCGGCCGACGAAGCTATGAGCATCGCCACTATCACCACGGCCAGCATGCCGCAGAACCTCCTGGCGCGATTTACGTTCAACAATCTCCCCTCCCACATCTCACCCTGCCTGATCGCAGACTCAACCGATCAAGGTCGCTCCTGCTTGCGTATGGCTCGACTTTCTATTCTACTCACTCACCGCGATTCCTCCTGCGCTCGCCCAGGCGATCAATGCTAAGACCCGGGCAGAGGCGGGAGTTCTCCCAGCGCTCGTCCAAGTCTGCTTAACATGTATAGACGCAGCCGAGCCAGCAGAAGTTTCACGAGAAGATCGCCTTCGAGGGTTTCTTTCTCGGATCCGTCTTCGAGTCCCGCCGCTATCCGCATGTTGCCCGGCACGCCGGACACAGCTATGATCGTTGAAAGCCCAGACGTAACATCCCGCGCCACCAGGTCAAATTGAGGCGAATCGCCGGGGGTTCCCGTGAAGCGCACTCCTCCCGACACGATTTCCAATGGAACATCGTAGAGGTCTATCTGGCCAGACCACAGATTCAGGCTGCCGGAGACCACGGGGCGGCCAGTGCTACCCTGCACGTGAAGCACACCGGGCAGTGCCCACGCCCACGACTCGCCTCGCACTATTTTGACGCCCTCGCCGACCTCGATATCCAAATCGAGGTCGGCATCGGGAACCGGAACACCGTTCTGAATCCCGGCTACCACCAGATCCATCTGGGCATCGCGCACACCGATGCGTCCGCTGAGCGAATACACCTTTCCAGTGCCGAGCGTCAGGTCCGCGTCTACAAGCCCCGACACAAGCTGGTGGTGGATCTGGACCCCTGATGCGGTCACGTGCCACAGCCGCGGCGAGCCCGCCAGTCCTACCTGGCCGCCGCCGAACTCCGCGCAGATCCCCGACACGCGCGCATTGAGCTTTCCTTCGATCTCGCCCCCAACCTCGCCCTCGACCTCGATAGCGCCCGAGATCGCCGTGAACTCGCTCGGCCACTCGTCAGGCCACCCATCGGCGCGGACAGCCCCATCCGTCAGTATTACGCGAACCGAGGCACGTCCGTCTAGGCCGACTTCGCCGTCCGCGCGCCAGTCCACCCAGCCCTGAGCAGGAACGGGCCTGCCGAGCGCCGCGGCGACTTGGTCCATGGTCGTCTTCTCCGCGCGCACCTGGACCGCGATGGCGCCCGCACGCGGCAACCACTGCGCCGCCGCCTCAAATTCCATGTTCCGAACGCATGATTGCCCGATTTCCATACTCTCTATGTCCACGACACCATCTGCCGAAAAACCCTCGGCTCCGGGAGTAAGGCCGGGAACTGCGACCGCTCCCTCCAGGCGGGCCTTAAGACGCCCGGAGCCCATGTCGCCGCTGAATCCGACTTCCCCATCGACACGCACGTTGCCGTCGTCGAGGGTCTCGAGTTCGCCGGTGACGGTCCACCCATCACACGAAAGGCTGGTGAGTGCGACTTGCCCAGCGATGCGAGTTCCAGCCGCGCCGGCCTCGGCGGGCAATGCGCGAGAAACAGTGAAGCCGGCGCGCACCGTGCCTTCGAGAACCCGGGCCGAGAGATCATCTACTGTGACGGCCTCATCTGACACAGTCAGCGCCCCGCAGACGTCGGCCAGCTCGATGCGGTCCTCGGCTCGACGATCATAGTAGCATAGCGCACGGCCGATAGCCACTGACCATGAAGTATCGGAGGACGCCGCATCAGCGTCTGCGCGTGCGTCCGGGTCCGGGTCCGGGCCCGCGGCGGCGCGCGTGAGCGGTTCCAGCCGCACGTCCCTCAGTTCAACCCTGCGCTCCTTGCCCGGTTCACCCTCGGGCCCATCCGGACGACTGATGATGATGGCAGCGTCTCGAACCAACACGATACCGCGGAACACGGCCGAAGCGCTCTCGCCCTGGCGTTGCCCAGTAGCTGCGTCCGCCGCCGCGCCTGCCTGTAGACCAGGTGTTGATGACCGACTGTCAGTGGGCGACCGGCTGTCGGCGCCGTCATCTCTGAAATACCCCTGAGGCGCAGTCCAGTCCGCTTCAACGCCTTCCGCGTGTATCGCTGTGACACTCAGTATGGGACTGGCCCCGGCTCTCAGCAAGGAGCGGAAGTCGTAAACAACTGACACCCGCTGAGCGCTCAGTGCATCTCCCATCCGGACCCCGGACATGACCACAGAGCGTATGCCATGAATTGCCACGCTCTCGACCCGTACGTCGGCCATCCCAACGGCGCGGGAAAGTATGGCCGCGACCGCATCGGAACCGATCGCAGCCAGATTGCGCCGGAGCATCAAGCATCCGCCGGCGACTAGAGCGAACAGGAGCATGAAAACACACATTGAACGCGTTATGCGGAGACGTCTGACGCGCGCCACTAGGCATTCACCACCACCTGCAACTTCGACGATTCGCGCTCGGATCCTTCGAGCATCGCCAAGTGGAATGCCGGCTAGCTGGGCATATGTTGTTGCGTATGGTATGAGGTGACACCCTGTGCAGAATCCGGAGGCGAGCGATGTATGGGGGGCAGCGCCTAAGTAGTTCTCGATTAGTCTCTGCGCGATATGCCAGTCTGCGTTATAACCCCTGCTAGACGCCTGTTGGGCGTCGGGGGAGTCGTAACTCAGATGCGATTCGTATGCATGTCTGCGTGGCTCAGCGCGGTCGGCTGCATGCCCGGGCATGTGACAAGAACTGGGGTGCGCCATTTTTGACAAAAGGTACGGGCCATGTGCTCACATTCGGACGCGAACGCTGCAAAAAGTGAGCACATGGGCCGCTCTATGCTCTTGTTCCCACCATTTACGGCCGCGCTTTTGCCCTCCGGCGCGCCTCCAGCTCGCGAATTCCCATAACATGCTAGCAGGTATCGGATTTATGGTGGATTCATCCAGGGTATTGCCTCTACTTGCTTGCATATGTTCAATAATGAATGCGCCTGTGTTCACTTTTTGCCGTTATCCGCGAAACTTCCGTCAAAGAGTGAGCATCCCAGGTTATGCCATACGCAGCCTGCTCAACGGCTGGATTGCGTCTATGGAGTGGCCGCGATTTCGGGAAGCAGGAAAGCGGGGGTGAGTTCAACAGACCAGCTATGCGGCAGGGCGCCGCCCGTTGACATCGCACGGCCCCGGCTGTACACTATCACTGGGTGACTGACTGACTGTCCAGTCACCATGAGTGCAGATCTCCGACGCGAACGATCGGCGGTCAAGGCGGTGGGTGCATTGATAGCTGTAACTGGAGGAACCGGGCACATCGGAAACGTTCTTGTCCGCGAGCTGCTTGCACGCGGCGAGAAGGTCAGAGTCTTGGCGCTCCCCACAGAAGACACGCGACCGCTGGACGGGCTGCGAGTCCAGATTGTGTCAGGAGACGTGCTGGATCCTGATTCGCTGGAAGCCGCATTTCGCGGGGCCGATGTGGTCTATCACGTGGCCGGACTGGTGAGCATCCTCCCATGGCAGGAGCAATCGGTGGACCGTGTGAACGTGCAGGGCACCATCAACGTGTTGAACGCCTGCGAGAAGGCGGGCGTGAGAAGACTGGTATACACAAGCTCGATCCACTCGCTCGTTGAGCCCCCAAATGGCGCCGTAATCGACGAATCATGCGGCCTCGACCCGGAGCGATCACGCGGCGGATATGACAAATCGAAAGCCAGGGCGTCAATTGAGGTCTTGCGGGCGGTGAAGCGCGGATTGGACGCAGTGATAGTCTGCCCGACTGGGGTCATAGGCCCGTTCGACTTCCGCGTGTCGATCATGGGGCGCGTGCTGCTGGATCTGGCCCGCAATGCATTCTGGGCAATCCCGGACGGAGGCTACAACTTCGTCGACGTTAGGGACGTCGCGATCGGCCACGTACTCGCAGGCGAGAAAGGAAAGCCCGGCGAGGTATATATCCTGGCCGGCGAGTGCATTAGCATTGCCGACCTGGCCCGGCTGGTGGACGAACTCCATGGCCGCCAACCCCGCTTCCGGCTGCGCGTGCCAGCATGGCTCATCCGAGCCGTCGCCCATGTCTCGACCGCGTTTTGCCTGGCCTGCAAAGTCAAAAGCCGGATCACCAGGTATTCCGTTGAAACGCTGCTCAGCAACCATAACATCAGCAGCGCGAAAGCCCGGCGGGAACTGGGTTACGCTCCGAGGCGCCTGCGAGACTCGGTGAAAGACTCCATCGAGTGGTTTACCGACAACGGGGTGGCCCAGCAGTAGCTGCCTGAGCAGCCACAACCGCCACCCCATCGACGACCCCAACGCTATCGATGAGGGTCCTCAGGCATCTGCCGAATCAGGCTCTTCGGTTTCCACTTCGGTTTCCACATCGGTTTCCGCCTCGATGTCCACGGTAAGCCACTTGATCCCCTGGATCACCCACTCCGTTTGAGCCCGCACGGACACGGGCTCGGAGAACAACGCGTCCGCATCGGCCTGCGAGTCTCCACCGCTGGGCGCACTCTCCTTGGCCTTGTCCTTGTCGCTGGCCTTGTCCTTGGAGTCGCGCCCGGAAACGCCGTCTCGATGCAGCTCTGAGTCCACCGGCGATCCCATGTCAACACTAGGTTCCTCCAGAAGGTATGGCTCGAGCTCGAGCACGATATCATTGCCAAGCGGGCGCGAACCCAATTCAGCCAGCATATCGTCAACGTCCATGTACAGCAGCTCTTCCACTGGCTTGGCCCAGCTGTCCACATCATCCTCAAAACTGACGCTGCCGCCCCGAACCATCAGCGAGACCATTCCGCTGCCTATGTCGTCCGGCATTACTAGCGACAGTACCTGGGTCACCCTGGGTCCGCGGAAGACGCGCAGTGTCACCTCAACATCCACCTGATCGCCGGGACGCACCGTCTTCTGGAGTACCCTGGCCTTCTCGATCACTGCAGTTCGGCGGTCCGGTCCCACCCGCGCCTTAAGAGTTATCCCTTCAATCGTGGCGCGTTCGGCTGCACTGTTGGCAATCAACCCCACCGTGTCGAACGCATCCGACACGCTGCCGCCCGCTACATCCGAACCGCTCCAGAAGGTATCGCGGCGTTCGTAGGCATCCCTGCCGTCTAGCTTCACGGACAGCTCCACGTAGGCGGTGCCCCCGCCCACGCGATCCAGGGCGCCGTCGAACGCGGCAAGCGCCCCCGACCCGAATATGCCGGCCACCAAAGACTCCTCCGGCGCCACTAGCATCGATACCGTCTTCTCACGCCCGGTCTCTTGGTCTAGGACTGTCACAGACACCGGGATCGTAGCGGCCTGCCGTCCGAGCTTGCCGGCAACTCCGTTCAGACGATCCTGAGTGAACGCGCCCACCAAACCCGTTGAACTCAGCACCTTGAAGGGCGTGCTGTCCGATTTGATCACTCCGTGCACAAACGCCCCGCTCGCGGCGAGGTCGGTCGTTCCGTTCCCCAACACTGGATGGCCGAATGCGAGGAACCTGTCGCCTTCGACATAGGTGACGGTGCCGAAGGCGGTTATCTCCACATCTCCCTGCGCAAGCTGGAGCGCGATTGCCGAACCCGGCACGATGGCCGTTGCGCCTGCCGCGCCTGCCGAATCTCCCGCCCATGCAGACTGCTCCAGCTCCGCCCGGCCTGTCCCCAGGCTCACTGCGGGCCGGACTGCGGTTCCAAACTGCTCAAGAGACTTCGACAGCCTGTCCAGGGCCCGCCCGGCGAGGCCGCTCACGACCACAGAAGCCGCCGCGCGCGCGCCCGCGGGAACCCCATCGGGGTAATCGAGCATCCTCATCATATCGGCAATGGGAGTCACACCGGCGACGAAGTGGTCGCTCCCGGAAAACACGTAGGCTATGGCCCCGATCAGCTTACCCTCCACGTAGACTGGGCTACCGCTCATGCCCTCGGCAACACCGCCCGACGCCTCGATGGCCGGCCCAGACGCGCGCACCAGTATCATGTCGCCCAGCTGTCCGCCTCGGCGCATGATCCCGATGATCTCTACCTCGAAGTCCTCCGGTTCGACGCCATGGAACACCGTCCTGCCGGTTCCCTTCATGCCCGGTCTCAGGCTCTGCACATCCATCGTGCCCACTCTTGCGTCCGCGGCGCACGCCACAGGCCCCCAAAAGATAGACATGGACAAAACTGCCACTGCAACTGCGACAGTCGCAGCGATCCTCGCAAACAACCTCTTGCACATTGTGAACTGCAACGCCCCTCTCTCATGGTCCCCGCTATGTGCCGTACTCCATATCATACACTCTTCCATGCGCATGTCACGCGGGGGTCCATGCCTGTGAGAAGCTCCCCGATCCCCCGTATCACGCAGGTATCCGGGTCAGGAGCGACCCTGAAGAGCACTCCCATCTTCTCGCTCATGAGCCCGGCCAACCCAGCCAGGCGCGATCCTCCCCCTGTCAGCACTATGGCGGTCGCAGCGATATCCGATGCAAGCTCAGGAGGGGTGCAGCCGAACAAGCACCGAACAGCGTCAATTACCGGCTGTACTTGGCGTTCAATTGCAGGCGACATCTCTTTCGCGCTGAACGTCGCCGCCTTGGGCAGCCCGTCAGCGAGATCGCGGCCGTGCACCGTGAGCGACGCCTCCTGTGTAGTCCACCCCTGAGCTCCCAGTTTCACCTTGATTTCCTCAGCCGACCGTCGCCCCAAAGCAAGCCTGTGGGAGTCGCGCGCGTACGCCTGAAGCCCCCTGTCGATCGACGCCCCACCCACCTTAAGCCTGTCCGACACGACGATGCCGCCGGCCGACACTACTCCGATATCCGTGACGCCAGCCCCGATATCCGCAACCATGTTGCCGCCCGGAGCCAGAACGTCGACTCCGGCACCGATCGCCGCTGCCATGGGCGCCTCTACCAGGGCCGTCGCCCGCGCGCCCGACTCCATCGCGACCTGCAGCCACGTACGCTTCTCCACTTGCGATGGGCGAGCCGCCACTGACAGGGCAACCCTGGGCCTGGCAAGGCCCCTTCCCCCCGAGACGCGAGTGATGATATTCCGCAGGAGCATGAGCGCGCAATCGTACCTGGCAATAGCCCCGTTCGACAGGGGCCTGAGCCGGATGAACTTGTACGGATCTGTCGCCAAGAGCTCCTCCGCCTGCCCGCCGGCTGCCGCAAACAGCCCGCTTTGTCTATCAACAGCAACGGCAGAGGGTTCATCGATCACAACGCCCCTGCCGCGCACTACAACCCGCACGTTCTCTGTGCCCAGGTCGATTCCGACATCAGCATAGGACCAGACCATGTCGCACCCCGCCTCCATACATCCCAGACCCGCGCAATCCGGGAATCAGCCTTTGCTGCTCGCACGGTACTTTCTCCGCGTGGCCTCACCGCCCCTTATGTGCCTCTCAGCCTTATTCTGATCCAGAATTTTCTTTACTTTTCTCGCCAACTGCTTGCTAATCGAGGGAAGCCTCTCGGTCACGTCCTTGTGGACTGTACTCTTGCTCACGTTGAACAGATGCGCCGTCTGACGCACAGTCGCCCTGGTCTCCAGCATGTGGTCGGTTATCTCGAGGACGCGCCGGCGGATATACTCCCTCATCTGGCGTCCGGCCTCCCCCCCTGTCATTTGCTAGATCTATATTCGTACAGGGGTGGATTATGCTACAGCTAGAAGCGTCGTCCCAGGCATACAGCCGGATCTATGAACTCCCCGCCACATCTCACCGCGAAGCGAAGTACACCTCCTGGCGCGGACGAGGCGGCGCCCATGTCTCCAAGAGACGTGCCCGCCGCCACTTGCTGCCCCACATCGACCCACGCCGCTCTGATGTTGCCGTATCGGGTTTCGAGATCCCCCACGTGCTTCAGGCTCACCAAGTAGCCGCCGCTGGCTGCGCGCGACGCCTCGGTCACAACCCCCGACAGTGCAGCCAGCACCTCCGTTCCTGGAGTACACAGGATGTCAATTCCGTCCCTGAACCTCCAGTCGTCCATGACAAGATCCCTGTGCCACCCGTATTCGCCCACCGTCCTGCCTTTCGCGGGCACTATCATGGTCTCGGGCTCTCTGGCCGGCGCCGCTTCTGCTGCCGTTGGCGCGGTCGCTACGGCCGTTGCAGCTTCATCGTCAGCAGCAGGACGATCAGGTGCAGGGGTGCGCGGGTCTGTCAGCATCCCCGCCGCAAAGCCCAGGGCAAAGCAGACCGCCACCACTGCGGCGAACGCTCTCTTGCTCATGAAATCACCTCAGGGTCTATTTCTTCCCCGAGGCGATTCGCTGTATTCTAATTCCAGTGTAGTAGTGCTGCAGTATTGCGTCGAACGTATCTCCCCGCTCCGCCATGATCGCTGCGCCCCACTGGCACATCCCCACCCCGTGCCCGTAGCCCGTCGTCCGAAAGACGGTCTTGCCGGCTTCAGAGCTAACGGCGATGCGAGTGGATTTCAGGGCCAGAGCCCGTCGAAGCTGTGCCGCGGATATCGAAACGCCGTATACCGATACGATGCTGGCTCGATCAGTCCCTGTGCGCGCCGCCACGCGCACTCCCGAGGCCAGAGCCGGCACATCGCGCGCGCCGATGCCCAACGCCGAAAGCAGGTGCGCGCTGTCCACTGCGCGACTCTCTCCCAGTTCCAACGCCCGATGCCCACACCCGCAACCGACCGGAACAAGATACGGTACGCTGCGCCCCCAGACCTCCGCAGCGTCCTCGGTCATCCCTCCGCAACATGAGTGGTATACTGCATCGATGAGCTGGCCATTGTAGGTCATGACGAGCCCATACGTAGACTCTACGGCCGCAATGACCTTCCTGATGTTCGGCAGATACACTCCCGCGCCCCACTTGCGGACGAGCTGCTCGCGGGAATTCCATGCCTGGCAATGAGATGGGTCTGTGCAAATCTGAGCCCCACTTGGGTGTTCGGCAGCCGTGCGGCCCGCATCCTTCGCTATCTTGCGCAGCGTGTAGGTCCTCGCCGCCACGACCTGAGCCTTCAGCGCCTCCAGGCCAAACGACGCCGGCATCTCGGCCGCCGCCACTCCCACCAGATAGTCTTGGAGAGCCAGGCGCCGCACGACGCGCGCCGAGTGGTCCCACACTGATATCCACGTATCGTCGGGACGTACCAGGCCAGGAGGCCGTACCAGGAGAGCGATGGCGGCGGGAACCAGAACCATTATCACCACACACAAAGCGATGAGGATACCAACGCTTCTTGCCACAGCTGTACCTCCCCCGCCCATGCAGAGGGCCGTACAGTCTATTCGCAGGCAGAGAAGGTAGAACCGAGGGCCACAGGGTGAAGGCAGAGGGCCAATACAGAAGACGGACTGAAGAAGACAGGCTGAAGAAGACAGATAAGGAAAGGCAGACAGGTTACACGACTAGACCGCCTTCTCGGCTTCGGACTCAGTCACGCGCCGGATGTAGGCCCCCGCTCGCGCCAGTTTCTCCTCGAGCCTTTCGTAGCCGCGGTCCACGTGGTACACGTCCGACACAACAGTCTCGCCCGATGCGACCAAGCCTGCCAGCACCAGGGCCGCGCCGGCCCGAAGATCCGTGCACCTCACCTGGGCGCCCGACAGATCGGCCTGCCCTTCTATCATTGCGGCCCGGCCGTCGATCTTGATCGATGCGCCCATCCGGGCAAGCTCCGACACGTGCATGAACCTGTTCTCGAAAACCGTCTCGGTGATCACTGACGAGCCTGAGCTGATCGACATCATCGCCATGAACTGCGCCTGAAGGTCGGTGGGAAAACCCGGATACGGCATGGTCTTGATGTCAACGCCTGCGGGGCGCTGGTGCATTTCCACGTACACCGATCCATCGTCGCGCTCCTCCACCGAAACGCCTGCCTCGCGCAGCTTGGCTGTGATCGGCTTCAGGTGCTCGGTCACCACGTTGTCGACGACCAGAGAGCCGCGGGTCATGGCGGCAGCCACCATCAACGTGCCGGCTTCGATACGGTCGGGAATGACCGTGTGGCACGCTGGCGAAAGCTCAGACACGCCTTCGATTCGCAAAGCATTGGTGCCCGCTCCTCTCACACGCGCGCCCATGGAGTTGAGGAAGTTGGCCAGGTCCACCACCTCGGGTTCCTGTGCGGCGTTTTCGATCAGCGTCATGCCGGAAGCCAACACAGCCGCCATCATGATGTTCTCAGTCGCCCCAACACTGGGAAAGTCCATGTATACCCGGGCGCCGGTCAGCCGGGCGGCTTTGGCCTCTATCTGGCCGTAACCCATGTCGATCTCCGCCCCCAGAGCGGCCAGGCCCTTCAGATGCAGATCGATAGGGCGCGACCCTATAGCGCATCCCCCAGGAAGGGAGACTCGCACTCGCCCCATCCGCGCAAGCAAGGGCCCTATGACCAGGAACGAAGCCCGCATGGCTCTGACCAGTTCATATGGCGGCTCAACCGAGGATATCTCGGACGCGTCTACCACAATGACATTCGGAGAGCGCGACACCGTGGCGCCCACTGACGAGAGCACCCCGCACATAGTGTCGACATCCTTCAGGTGCGGCACATCTTCAACTTTCGATGGTCCAGCCGCCAGGAGTGAAGCAGCGATTATCGGAAGCGATGCGTTCTTCGCTCCACCCACGCGCACCTCTCCACCCAAGGGAACTCCGCCCCTGATGACCAGAGCCTCCACCTGACTGCCCCCAATCACGATCCAATCGCCTGAAAGCAGGGCCAATGCCCCCGCGTAGTGTAGCACCACCGCGCCTTGCCGCACAACCAGTAAGATATGTCAGTCCGTGTTCGATCAGGCAAACTCCATCGGGCGGTCGTCAATCATGCCGAAATGATGCAATATTCCATGGACGACCCGCTCCGATGCCTTGCCATCCCCGTAAGGATTGGGTGATTCGGCCATCCGGCGATACTTTTCTGCATTCGACAGCAGAATACCTGCCTCTTTGCGTATGCCCTCTCTGGATACGCCAGCCAGTTTCAGAGTGCCTGCGCGCAGCCCCTCTGGTCGCTCGGTAGTCCGCCGAAGTACCAGCACGGGCTTGCCCAGCGCAGGTGCCTCTTCCTGCAAGCCCCCTGAATCCGTCATCACCATGAAGCACGCCTGCATTAGTCCGACCATGTCAGGATAGCTAATGGGGTCAACCAGGTGACACCGCTCGACCCCTGAAAGCTCCTGGAGAACAGCGCCGCGCACCCGCGGGTTGGGATGCACCGGCATTATGGCCACCGTATCGGGGTAGTCGCTCAGCACATCACGCACGGCGCCGCATATGTTTCGCAGCGGTTCTCCGATGTTCTCACGGCGGTGCGCCGTGACCAGAACAAGGCGCCTTCCGGCCAGGTCGATGGATGCAAGCCGCTTGTCGGCGAAGCCCCCTCGGGAAGCCGCAACAGCCAGCACTGCATCGACCACAGTGTTCCCCGTGACGTATATGTTCTCCCGGGGGAAATTCTCCCGCATCAGGTTGCCTAGATGCTCGTGCGTCGGCGCGAAATGCAGATCCGAAAGGCACCCCACCAGCCTCCGATTCATCTCCTCCGGAAACGGATCGTATTTCTCATTGGTCCGCAGCCCTGCCTCGACATGGCCGACCGTGATCTTGCAGTAGAATGACGCCAGAGCGCCCACAAACGCAGTGGACGTGTCTCCGTGGACTAGTGTCATGTCCGGGCGTTCGCGCTCCAGCACTTCCTGCAACCCCCGAAGCCCGCGCTCCGCGATGTCGAAAAGCGTCTGGTCATCGCGCATGACGCCCAGATCGTAGTCGGGAACTATGCCGAAAACTCCGAGCACCTGATCCATCATCTCTCTGTGCTGAGCAGTTCCCACCGTTACGGAATCGATCAACTCGGGATACCGCGACAGCTCATTGACGACAGGAGCCAGCTTGATTGTGTCTGGCCTAGTTCCGAAAACTGAGAGGACCTTGACGCGTTCCATTTGATGACCTCCAGGCACGTTTTGGGCATTCGCGCTAGTCTCTGTCTCGCCGGCGAATGTCAGACTTCAGGATTCCTGACTTGCCCCCGACAATGATCAAAGCGCAAAACGCGGTGACAGTTCCGCCTATGCCGAGGAGCGGATTAACGGCGGCAACACCGCACGCAGTGGCTGCAAGCAGCGCGCTGACGGTGTAAAGTGTAAGCACCGCCTGTCGCTGGGTCATTCCCATGGCCAGCAACCGATGGTGCACGTGATCGCGGTCGGAGCTCGACACAGGAACTCCGCGCCGGACGCGGCGGAATATGGCGAATGCGGTGTCGAGGACGGGAACCCCCATGACGATAACCGGCACCGCCAGAACCAGTGTAGCCGGGGTCTTGAGCGCGCCTATGGCAGAGATCCCAGCGATTGTGAACCCCAGGAACATCGCGCCCGCGTCGCCCATGAATATCCGGGCAGGGTGGAAGTTGTGTCGCAGAAAACCGAGGGCGCTGCCGGCCAGGGCCATGGACAGCACAACCAGCCTGGACTGGCCGCCCTCCAGCGCCGCCAGAGCCATCGCAATCGAACCTATGGCCGACACGCCGGCCGCAAGGCCGTCTAGCCCATCGATGAAGTTCACCACGTTCATGAAGGCTACAACCCACACTAAGGTGATGGGTATCGATAGGGCGCCAAGGTAGATCATGCCCCCGAGCGGATTTGTGACGAACTCGATCTTGACTCCGAACAGCATTACGATCACAGCCGCAACGATCTGCCCCATCAGCTTCTTCCGCGGCCTGAGCTCCCACTTGTCGTCGGCAACGCCCAGCGCGACCGCAAACGCCCCGCCGGCGAGAAGCCCAATGGTGTTCCTATCGGGCCGCCCGAACACGACTGTGGCGAGGAAAAAGGCCACGTACATGGCAACGCCCCCGAGAAACGGAATCGGCTCCGCGTGGATGTGCCGGCCCCTAGGGCGGTCCACTATGCCTCGCGACAGCGCAATCCTTCCCATATGAGGGGTTACAAGCCATGAGCATGCAGTAGCCAGAATAAGCGCTCCCAGATACCTGGTCAACTTGAAGCACTCCCGAGCGTCTGAACCAGCTGGACGCCTGCTTCGGTCAGCATTTCCCGCGACAGCTTGTCTGGATAGCCGCCGGAGTACACTATCCTCGTCACTCCTGCATTGATCATCATCTTGGAGCAGACTACGCACGGCTGGTGAGTGCAGTACACGGTAGCTCCCGACAAGGCCGCTCCGTGCAGGGCCGCCTGGATAATCACGTTCTGCTCAGCGTGAAGGCCGCGGCAGAGTTCATGACGCTCCCCAGACGGCACGCCGATCGACTCGCGGACGCACCCGACCTCAGCGCAGTGCCTGAGGCCGGCGGGCGCCCCATTGTAGCCCGTGGCCAGAATCTGCCTGTCTCGTACAGCAACAGCTCCCACCTGCCGGCGAAGGCATGTGGACCTGCTCGCCACCACGCGCGCTATCTCCAGGAAATAGTCGTCCCAGGGAGGACGTTGGAAATCGCGTACACCGTCCACTTCAGTTCAACCCTTGTCTACTTAGTCCCGAACAGTCTGTCTCCGGCATCACCCAGGCCAGGAACGATGTACCCGTGCGAATTCAGGCACTGGTCGATCGCGGCCACGTAGATTTCGACATCCGGATGCGTCTGCTGAACAAGGCTTATGCCCTCGGGCGCGGCTATCAGATTAACCAGCCTAATGCTGTTGGCGCCCCTGTCTTTGGCGAACCCAATTGCGGCGCAGGCCGATCCCCCTGTGGCAAGCATCGGATCCAGCAGGATCAACTCCCGTTCAGACACATCGGGCGGAAGCTTACAGTAGTATTCCACCGGACGGAGCGTGTCGGGGTCGCGGTAGAGCCCAATATGCCCCACCTTAGCGGCAGGAATCAACTTCAGTACAGCGTCCACCATGCCGAGGCCAGCCCGGAGAATGGCAATCACTCCGACTTTCTTGCCGGCAAGCTGCTTGCCCGATGCCCGGCCGATGGGCGTCTCAACCTCCACCGTTTCCAGGGGAAGGTTGCGCGTGACTTCGTACGCCATGAGCATGGCTACCTCTCCCACCAGATCGCGGAAGTCTTTGGGCCCGGTGTTCTTGTCCCTTATGAGCGTTATCTTATGCTGGATCAACGGATGGTCTATTACGTGGACCCGTCCCATGGCTAACACCCCCGGTAGTTGCTTTCAGCGTCTGCGATCTTCTGGACTCTTGCGGCGTGCCGGCCGCCGGCGAACTCGGTTGTCAGAAACATGTCGACAATCCGAAGTATTGCATGGACCGCGGTCGTGCGGGCGCCCACAGCCAAGACGTTGGCATCGTTATGCTCGCGCGCGGCATGGGCGGTGAACTCGTCGTGGCACAGCGCGGCCCTGATGCCCCGGACCTTATTGGCCGTTATCGACATGCCGATGCCGGTGCCGCATACAAGAATGCCGCGATCAGCTTCACCTCGCGCTACACACTCCGACACCGCCACCGCAATATCGGGGTAGTCGACACTTTCGCGCGAATGTGCGCCCAAGTCGCGGACTTCGTGCCCGTGCTCCCTTAGCATCCGTGTTACTTCCTGCTTCGCATCGTAACCCGCATGGTCCGACCCAACAGCGATCACCAATTAGCCCCCACCTCGATCAAATGATGCCAAGTTGGCTGCGATTGCCTGCCGTATTTCATCCCTGGCGCGCCGATACACCTGAAGCGAACCGCCGAACGGGTCGGCGATATCGGATTCGGCGAGAGTTCGCGCGCGCGGCGCGGCCGAGGGATCCAGCTCCAGGACGCGCTGAAGGTGCCTGCGCTCCATGGCCAGAATCGTATCGGCCTGCGAGACCATATCCGGCGTAAGCAGGCGGGCGCGGTGGGCCGACAGGTCCAGCCCCAGCTCGGCCAGGACAGCCACGGCGTTGTCGGCGGCCGGCTCGCCATCTACCGCGGCGACGCCCGCAGACTCAATAGTCCAATCGGACGCGAGGTTCCTCATCATGGCCTCGGCCATGGCGCTTCGGCAGGTGTTTCCGCCGCATACCAGCAGGACTCTTCGAGGCATCTCACTCACAGCACTCACAGCCCTCACCGCCCAGACAATGAACTTCGCTGGAAAACGATCATCTCCTGCCTCATTCGCCAAGTTGAACGAGCCTGCCTCCTGCCGCCCTGACCAGCCGGTTCATCACGGCAAGACCCACGCCGGCAGTGTCGTACGATTCGGCCAGAATGACCTGCACACCCTGGGAATCCAGACGCCGCATGCCGTCAAACAGACCTGAAGCCACCGACGACATATCGCCGCGGAATCCCAGCTCTGCAGTGACCACAGTGTCCGGGAACCCCGCTCTCGCCGCAGCGTGAGCTGTGTCCGCACTGACCAAGAGCCCCACGCGCCTGCCTGCCGCCGCCTCGGCCCAGGCCCGGCTGCAGATCGCGCGCACCTGAGATTCCCATTCCCCTATGAACAGCCACAACTGGGCCCGTGGGGCATAGTGCTTGTAGCGCAGTCCGGGAGAGCGTGCAGGGCCCTCGCCCCCTCCGCCGCGCCCCGCGCCATACTGAGGCAGCACGCAGGCGCCGGGCACGATACCACGGATCGCCTCCACCGGTACACCGCCCGGCCGCAGCACCAACGGAGGAGATGAGGTCATGTCGAGCACCGTAGACTCCACCCCGATGCCGGCCGGTCCGCCGTCCACAAGCATCTCAATCCGGCCCGCCAGATCTGTCCATACATGATCGGCACTGGTGGGGCTGGGTCTTCCCGATATGTTGGCAGACGGCGCGGCGATGGGAAGCCCCGCGGCACGGATCAGCGCCATAGCCACAGGGTGAGACGGCATTCGAACCGCGACCGTGTCGCCCCCCGCGGTGACCTCACAGGGTATGCCGCCCGACACAGGGAGGACGATGGTGAGAGGTCCAGGCCAAAAGGCGCGCGCAAGAGCCCAAGCCTCGTCCGGAACACCGGCGGCGCAGGCTTGCAGGTCTTCGAGGCAGGCGATGTGGACGATGAGCGGATTATCCTGCGGTCGGCCCTTGGCCCGGAAAATCCGGGCCACCGCCTGCCCATCTAGGGCATTGGCGCCCAGGCCGTACACGGTCTCAGTGGGAAACGCAACAAGCCCGCCGCGTCGCAGGATAGCAGCTGCTGAAGACAGCTGCGCCTCGAGATCCGCAGGCGGGCCCTTGGGATCAACTCGCACGCGTACAGTCTCGACGGGGGTCAGTCCGCCCGGGAAGCCATCACGGCTCATCGACCTCGCCCCCGTTCCACGGCATCGCGCCGATCACGGCGCGAGTCGCCCCCGAATAGTCGACAACCGTGCACAAGTCGGCCAGCCCAGCCTGGCACAGGATCTGGGCCACCGGCTCCGCCTGGCCATCGCCCACTTCGAGCGCGACAAACCCGTGCCCCGCGAGGCGCCTCGGCGCGCCCTCGGCTATTCGTCGGTAGAAATCCAGGCCGTCCACCCCTCCGTCCAGTGCCAGACGGGGTTCGTGTCGAGATATCTCGGGAGCCAACAAATCGATCTCGCGAGACGGCACGTACGGGGGATTGGAGACCAGCACATCCGCAAGCTCCCACTCTGTGCCGTCTACAGCCTCGAAAAGGTCGCCGGGCGCCAGAAAGACACGGCCCTCCAAGCCCAGTCGCGCGACATTTGACGCCGCCACTCGGAGAGCATCGCCGGAGACGTCAGTGCCCAGCACCCGAGCGCCCAGAACCTCGCTAGATATGGCACAGGCTATGGCGCCGCTGCCAGTACCTATGTCCACCACCATGGGTTCGGCGATGCCCAGTGCGGCCAGGCGACTGCATACCGCCTCTACAAGGACTTCAGTATCGGGGCGCGGTATCAGCACCCGCTCGTCCACTGCAAAGTCCAGCGACATGAACTCCTTGCGCCCGGTTACATACGCCACAGGCGTCCGGCGGGCGCGCCGCTTCAGCGCCTCCCTGTATCGCTCCAATTCGTCGCCGCCGAGCGGACGATCGTACTGCACATAAAGCTGGATCCTGTCAAGCTCGAGCACATCGGCCAGCAGCACTTCGGCGTCAAGCCTGGCGGACTCGACTCCGTTCTTTGTGAGAAAGGCGGTGGAGCGCCGTAGAATGTCTATCAGCTGCGGCGCCTGCGGTACGTTTGCTACCGTGTTCACTCCAACCCGCCCCTATTCCGCCATCTTGAGCCTCTCGCTCTGCTCGCTCACAACCAACGCTTCGATCGTGTCGTCCAAGTCGCCGTCGAGGAACTCGGTCAGCCGGTGCGTAGTCAGTCCGATCCTGTGATCCGTCACCCTGCTCTGCGGGAAGTTGTAGGTGCGGATGCGCTCGCTCCGGTCGCCCGAGCCCACCTGCGTCTTGCGCGTCTTGGCGATGCCGGCTTCCTGTTCCTCCGCGAGTTGGTCGAGGAGCCGGGCCCTCAGCACCTTCATGGCTTTGTCTTTGTTCTTGTGCTGGGATTTCTCGTCCTGGCACGTCACGACCATCCCTGTGGGAATGTGGGTGATCCTCACGGCGGAGTCAGTTGTGTTCACGCTCTGCCCGCCGTGGCCCGACGACCTGAACACATCGATCCGGAGTTCGTTCGGGTCGATAACGATGTCGACCTCGTCCGCCTCCGGGAGCACTGCCACTGTAGCCGCGGACGTGTGTATCCTGCCCGACGCCTCTGTTTCGGGCACTCGCTGCACACGGTGAACCCCGCTTTCGTACTTGAGGCGGCTGTACACTCGGTCGCCTGAGATCATTACGATGGCCTCTTTGAACCCGCCCAGCTCAGTGGGGTTTGAACTCATGCTCTCGATCTGCCAGCCGTTGCGTTCAGCGTAGCGCGAGTACATCCGGAACAGATCGCCTGCGAACAAAGCCGCCTCGTCGCCGCCGGTACCCGCCCTGATCTCCATGATGACATTCTTCTCGTCCAGAGGGTCAGACGGCAGCAGAAGCACCTTGAGCTTCTCCTCAAGGGATTCCTTGGCCTCTTCCAGAGACGCCGACTCCGCCTGGGCAAGCGCGTGGAGCTCCGGGTCGAGCCTGTCGCGGAGCATCTCCTGCGTGGACTGGATCTCGCCCATTACCTTCTTGAGTTCGCGGTAGCGCGCGACGATATCTTCCAGGTCAGCGTGGGCCTTGGCGACCTTCTTGTATCTGGGCTGGTCGGTTATGATCTTGGGGTCAGCCATTTCGCCTTCCAGCTCATCGTATCTAGTTTCGATCTCCCTGAGTTTCTCGAACATGGTCAACTCACCACTTCGTCTTTTTCGATGACTGCCTGAAGCGACACGATGGCCACTTCCAGCATGGAATCATCGGGCTCGCGAGTCGTAAGCCGCTGCAGCGCAAGGCCGGGCGCCCGGGCCCACTTCACTATGGGCGATGGATCGGGCCGTCCCGCGATCTTGAGCGATTCATACGATACGCCTGCAAGAACCGGCAACAGCAGGATACGAGTTGCAATGCGTTCCCACAGAGCCTGCTTGCCGAGGAGAGAGTAGATGAGTATGCTCACCACCATCACTATCAGCAGAAAGCTTGTGCCGCAACGCGCGTGGGCAGTGCCGTGCCGCCGGGCGTTTTCCACAGTGAGCGCCTCGCCGGCCTCCCACGCGGCAATGGTCTTGTGTTCGGCGCCGTGATACGCGAAGACTCGCTGTATATCGCGCATCTGCGATATGCTTACAAGGTACACAACGAATATGCCCACCCGGAGCGCGCCCTCTATCAGGTTGACCAAAACCACGCTGGAAATGCGCTTCTGGATGAAAGCGACAATGACATTGGGAAGCACGATGAACAGCAGCACGAACAGCCCCAGCGCGACTACAAGGCTCAGTGCCACCTCGCGGCCTGACAACTGCTCCTCTTCCTCGGATGATTCGTTAGCCGAGTACATCAGCGCATTCATGCCCAACACTAACGATTCGACGAGCATTACTGTACCTCGAATGAACGGAGCCTTCAATATGGCCGGTCGGCGCGAATTGTCGATTTCGCGCATGTCCACAGAGATCTCTCCGTCAGGCTTGCGCACTGCTACGGCCGCACAGTCGCGCCCGCGCATCATGACCCCTTCGATCACAGCCTGCCCGCCATACTGATACCTGGGCTTCAACATCAGTCACCTCCAGTCGCATGAGGGCGCGGTTTGCCCGGCACCTCATGGCAACGCCTGCATCGGGCCTCATACGCTTCGCTGGCGCCAATAAGGACCTGCGGGTCGCGGTAACTGGCCGGATGGCCGTCTATGATCCTCTGCGTCCTCGTCGCAGGATTCCCGCATTTCACACATATGGCCTGCAGCTTAGAAACGTACTCCGCACGCGCAAGCAGCTCTGGCATAGGACCGAAAGGCTCTCCCCGGAAATCGCAGTCGAGGCCGGCCACGATGACGCGAACACCCACATCTGCCAGCTCCACGCAGAGGTCCACAATCCCCACGTCAAAGAACTGCGCCTCATCAACCGCGACTACCTGGGCATCATCTGGGATAGCCGCCTGGGCCTCCCGAGAATCGCGCACAGGCAAACACTCGATCTTGTCGCCTCCGTGCGACACGACATCGCTTGTGGAAAACCGGACATCCAACGAAGGCTTGATCGCAATCACTTTCTGGCGCGCGATCCGAGCGCGCTTTACCCTACGGATCAACTCCTCGCTCTTTCCGCTGAACATCGATCCGCATATCACTTCGATCCATCCGCTGCCCAGGATGATTCCCTGCACCTTTGGTCCCTCCCGGTGCCCATCGTCGCTCAAAAAGCCGGAGCCCCACCGGGCTCCGACCACAAATGCCTCTTGGGGGTGGCCCCACACATGAAGCCGCCCCCAAGTTGAACTGCTCTAAAGATTGTGCTTCCTGCGGAACTTCTCCACCCGCCCGCCAGTGTCGACTATCCGCTGAACGCCGGTGGAAAACGGATGACACTTGGAGCAAATGTCAACCCTCAGATTCTCGCTGGTAGAACCGGTTTCGAACTTTGCGCCACAGGCACACGTCACTGTGGTGATGTAATACTTGGGATGGATGTTATCCTTCAACCTCTTCACCTCCGAGGGACACATTCACCATGGCCCTTGACTCGTGTAGTATAGCACACCCTCCAGGCACATTTCAATGGGCCCCAAATCGCCGAAGTCGTCATATCAATGACTACTATGAGAAGGGTTTCCGGCGCAGGCCTCGAATCATGGCTGTGTCTGCCGTATCTATTGTGTTTGTGGAGGTTGGTCGTATTGCACCGCAGTTTCACCCCTCTCGGCTCATGTAGCAGCTTCGATTGGAGTATGAATGGCGTCGCGTTCACCACATCGTCTTCCCGAATCGACATCCAAGCGTTATCGGCCAGCGTAGTCCGCGTAAGGATGGTCTCACTGGACGAAGAAAGCCCCAGGTTGCCTCGATCATTCGCCGTGGTCGACCCCGGATGGCCCAAACCCGCCGTTGCGCAGGAGGACAGCCCCGACTACGCTCGGCTGTCAACGCCCAACATCGCAGTAGAAGTGCATAAGCATCCTCTGAGAGTGTCCTTCCTCCGCCCAGACGGCACGCTGGTCGCAGCCGACAGCCCGGCCCGCGGCATGGGCTGGACCGAGCGCGGGGCCGGGTGCTACAAGACGTTCGCGCCCAGCGACCATTTCTACGGCTTCGGTGAGCGCGCGGGCCTGCTGGACAAGCATGGAGCCGCAATGACGCTCTGGAACACCGATGTCAACCCACACACTTCCGGGACTGACTCGCTCTACGCGTCTATACCTTTCTTCATCTCGTTTTCGGGCGAGTCGGCATATGGCATATACATGGACACTGCCGCCCGCTCAACGTTCAATATGGGGAAGCCCGAGTTCATGCCGTGGACTTCCGACTTCGACCTGCGCCCTCTGCCGTATCCCGAAACGAGCCCCGGAGAGTACTGGTTCGGCACAGACGGCAGATGCCTCGACTACTACTTCTTCGCCGGGCCGGGGATTCCCGACGTTGTGCGCGCGTACTCGGACCTGACCGGCCGCATGCAGCTGCCGCCTCTCTGGGCCCTGGGCTACCACCAATGCCGGTTCAGCTACTGCCCCGAAAGCCAGGTCCTCGAAGTTGCTCAGGCAATGCGGAAGGCCGACATACCTTGCGATGCCATTTACCTCGACATAGACTACATGGACGGCTTCAGGGTATTCACATTCAACCCCCGGCACTTCCCTGACCCGGCCAGGCTCATATCCAGTCTGAGCAGAGATGGTTTCAAAGTAGTGACCATCGTAGACCCAGGCGTGAAGACCGACAGCCGATACCGAATCTACCGGCAGGGCCAACGCAAGCGCGTGTTCATCAGACGGCCCGATGGGAGAGTGTATAAGGGTCGTGTCTGGCCGGGCATCGTCGCGTATCCCGACTTCACCCAGCCTGTGAGCCGAACGTGGTGGGCCGACAACCATGCGGTCCTGTTCGACGCGGGCGTGCGCGGGATATGGAATGACATGAACGAGCCGTCCAACTTCGCCACCACGACGGGAACGCTCGACGAAACCGCGATTCACGGCGAGCCCGGCGAGGAAGTGGAACACGCGTACGTACACAATGCCTACGGCAATCTGATGAGCCAGGCCACCGGGGAGGCCTTCGCGCGATTGCTTCCCGGGGTACGCCCGTTCGTGATCACCCGCGCCGGTTGCGGCGGGATTCAGCGCCACGCCTGCGTTTGGACGGGCGACAACTCCAGTTGGTGGGAGCACCTGCTAATGGCGATACCCATGTGCTGCAACATGAGCCTGTCGGGCGTGTCGTTCGTCGGCGCCGATGTAGGCGGGTTCATGGACAACGCCCACCCCGAGCTGGTGACTAGGTGGACCCAATTCGGCTCGTTTGTGCCCCTTTTCAGAAGCCACAGCATGATCAGGTCCACACCCCATGAGCCGTACGCGCTGGGAGAGCCGTACACGTCCATATGCCGCGACTTCATCAAACTCCGCTACCGCCTGCTGCCCTACTTGTACACCCTGATGCGCCAGTGCTCGCACGATGGGACCCCTGTCATGCGCCCGATGGTTTACGACTTTCCGGACGACCCGGCGACTCACGCCATGTACGACCAGTTCATGCTGGGGCCCGACATCATGGTAGCCCCAGTCTACATGGAGGGCGCAGTCAACAGGCCAGTCTACTTCCCGCGGGGGCGATGGGCGAGCCTCTCCGATGGACAGATTGTGGAGAGCGCAGGCGAGCACCTTCTCATTCCGTGTCCGCTTGAGCACATTCCCGTCTATCTCCGAGAGGGCGCCATACTGCCGCAGGGTCGCGAGATGAGTTATGTGGGCCAGCGTAAGCCGGCCATAGAGTCCATCGACATCTTCACTTCGCGGGCCATCCCTGAGCGCACATTCACCCTGTACGTGGACGATGGAGAAACCCTTGACTACAAGGACGGCAAGTTCGGCTTCATCGACATCTCCTACAACGCGCGCCGGCCCGGCACGCTCGCGCTGACCATCACATCGCGCGACGAATGCTACCCGTGCACCATGGACATCGGGGTTCTACATCTGCTGGGTGTTCCCGCCGCGCCAAAGAGCGTCGAGCTGAACGGCGAGGCGCTGCCCCGGGCCATGTCGGCGGACGAGTTAGGCCGACAGGGCTTCTTCCACGACCCGGCTGCCGGCAGGTTGACTCTTGGATTGCACGTTCCGTCCAGGCACGCCACGGTAGTCGCGAGCTTCTGATGATCATCGACGAGATGTCAAGGCCGGAACGGGATGGAGCAAACCAACCCGAACCGGCCTTGACCCAGCCAGCCCGCCCCCGCCCGGGCCTTTACCCATTCCTCTTGAGCTTGCCGGTTCGCATCGCATATCGCTCACCGGCGGAGAAGACCGCGAACCCGATGGGGACCAGGACCAGGCCCAGCATGAGCAGGATGATCAGGTCGGGCGCAAGCTCCCTCACGCTCGCCCCTTCGAGCAATGCGGCCCTTGCGGCCCGAAGCGTGTACGTAGCCGGAGAGATGCGCGAAAGCGGCCTCACCCACGCAGGCAATACCGAAACATCATAGTAGACGCCCGACACTAGTAACACCACCGCCTGGAAAATATGGGTAGCCGGTGATCCCTTCTCCGGCGAGATCAGCGGCAACACGGCGGCGGCCAGCCCCATGCCTATGAACGCAAGGCTCGACGCAGCCAGAGTCAGCAGGGCCGCCCCGAGGTCGGCGCCTGCGAGCGATATCTGGAACGCCAAAGTGACTGCGGCGAGACAGATGGCCGTCCTTACAAACCCGTAGAGGATCCCCCACATGCATACGCCAAACATGTAGACTCCCCGGGGCTGAGGGGCCATGAACGAATACTCAATTGTGCCTTCCCACCGCTCCCAGGCCACCGACTCGGCGACCTCGTGAAACAGCGCCGAAAGGAATCCCCAGAGCAGAGCGCCTGCCACCAGGAAGAGCACGCGCTCGTTCATGGTCTCCTTTGGGCCATTCACGCCTATGAACCCGATGGTCAGGACATTAACCACCTCATACACGATGAACACCAGTTCCCAGCCGGCATCACGTCTGACCAAGTTGAAGTTGCGCTGCACCAGGGCATAGCTGGACCTCATCTTGTCAACCAAAGACTGGGCTTGCACCCTACTCACCCTACTCACCCTACTCACCTTGCTCTCTCAGCCAGTCCTCCACGTTGCCGCCCGTGAGCCTGAAGAAGGCCTCCTCCAGCGTAGGCGTGTGGCCGTTGCCATCTCCGAAGCTGGCCTTCAGGTTCTCGGGAGTATCCATGGCTACGAACTCGCCGTTGTGTATCACAGCTATCCGGTCGCATAGCCTCTCCGCTTCCTGCATGTCGTGGGTGGTCAGGATCACCGTGGTGTCATGGGTCCTTCGGACCTCAAGCACAAAGTCCTGCACCTCTCGCTTGGACACCGGATCCAGCCCCGTGGTGGGCTCATCGAGCAGCAGGGCCACCGGTGCAGTCATCAGAGCGCGGGCTATCGCTACCTTCTGCTGCATACCACGGGAGAGGTTTTCAAGCGGCACAGTCACCTTCTTGTGCGGAAACCCAAGTCGCTCCAGAATCGCCTCGGCGCGCCGCTTGCCTTCCCGGGCATCCAGCCCGTACAGCCTGGCCGCATACTCCAAGTTCTCCAGAGCCGACAACCTCTTGAAGAAAGCCGCCTCCACAGACACTCTGTTGATGCACCGCCGCACCGCCAGCCTATCCGATGCCACGTCCTGTCCGAAGACCGTGACCGTGCCGGAATCGGGGGTCAGCAGAGTGGCGATGAGCCTGACCAAGGTGGACTTTCCCGACCCGTTGGGCCCTAGGATGCCGAATATCTCGCCCTTGTTGACCTGAAACGAGACATCCTTCACAGCATCCACCCGGACTCGCCTGGGTATCACCAAATCGAGAACCCGCAGAACCCGCAGGGCCCGAGCCCCGGGGCCGTTGCGCCCCGCACGGTCGCCTCTGTCAGCAGGCTCCCGGAAGGACTTGCTCGCATGGATGCATTCTATTGCCGAAATCACACTAAGACCCCCTCTTCACTCCGGATCCACCAGGCGAATTCACCGCGCAAACCCGACAGCGCGCAGCCTGCGATTGTGGGCAAGCGCGGCCGCAGCCGGCGGTACATACAAGAAGCCGCGGGCTCCTTCACGCCCGCGGCCTGGCATACGCGTCAAATCAGCGTATCATCTAAGCCTCCGACATGCCGAGCCGTTATGGGCAAAAAAGGACAGAGTAACCCCTGCACCGAACAGTTTACCGTCAGGACGTATGATGATTATCTTCGCCCTCGATCCCATCGGTTCGGCCTCCTTTCGTCAGGCATAGCCAGGATGATTCAACACGTTCAGTATATGCTGGAAGACAAACCCTTGTCAAGAGCCATCCGCCTTCCTGCTTCCCGAAATCGCGGCCACTCCATGGACGTAATCCAGCCGTTGAGCAGGCT
>DHON01000029.1:21730-21981 GCA_002409965.1 Firmicutes bacterium UBA5389 | reverse complement strand
CTGCGTATGGCACAACCTGGGATGCTCACTTTTTGACGGAAGTTTCGCGGATAACGTCCAAGAGTGAACACAGGTGCATTCATTATTGAACACAGGTACATTCATTACTGAGCACATGCAAGCACATAGAGGCAAAGCCCTGGCTGAATCCACCATAAAACCGATACTCGCTAGCATGTTATGGGAATTCGCGAGCTGGAGACGCGCCGGAGGGCAAAGGCATGGCCGCAAATGGTGGGAACAAGGGCATA
>DHON01000029.1:0-21500 GCA_002409965.1 Firmicutes bacterium UBA5389 | reverse complement strand
ACATGGCCCGTACCTTTTGTCAAAAATGGCGCACCCCAGTTCTTGCCACGTGCCCGGGCATGCAGCCGACCGCGCTCAGACACGCAGACACGCAGACACGCAAGGGACGACTTTGGCGAGGTCCTGCCTCATCTGAGAAGCCCCGTCCGGACAAGCAGTACCGACACGTTGAAGTCCACCTGGACGCGGGGATAGACCTTCTTGAAATCCTCGTAAGACATCCGAGGCATTCGCACTCGTACCTCATGATACAGCCTCATCGCGTCCGAGTTCCAACCCTGAAGGCGCTCGAGCAACCGGCCAAGTCTGTCCTCCATGTCGAGCGCCGCCGCCACCTCGAGCTCATCCAGTCTCTTGCGGTTGAGCAGGGGCAGCCGGTACCCTCCCGAATCCAGCAGTGTGGCGTTCACGCGCATGTCCACTGTCAGACGCGGCGCGTCTGCATCACCATGATGCGCCTTGACCGTGGTCCGGGACCCCAGAATGCGAATCAGCAGCTCTCTGCCCTCATGCTCGAAAGGATACGTACCGCCGGGATACTTCCGATGCGACACGCAGTAGAGCATCAGGGAGTCAGCGGGGCCTACCAGCCCCGCATACTTGACGCCATCGTACACAGCTGCCCCCACGCCCTGTAATCGGTCGGCCTGAGCTGTCTCATCAATGACGGTCAAGCTCAAGTCCCCCGTCTTGTTCACAAGAATGGCCATGATCTCCCATGATTGCGGGTAGTGGACGTGCCCCAATCCCATGCGGCTCTGTGTCTGGATGGCATCGAGCGTATCGGTGAAACCTCGACCGCTCGGGGATTCGGCGCGAAGCAGTTCGCTTGTGTTCTGTTCTGTGGCAAAAACCAGGGGGGTCATGGGAACGAACCGTGTGAACTGAAGCGTGCGTAGAGCGCTAGTCAGGTCTTCCGGTCTCATTCCCGCACCAACGGCCACATACTGGAGCGTCGAGAGGTCCAGCACGCCTCCGACCATCGCGCGCATCTTCTCTACGGCTTCCTCAACATTGGCTCCGCTCTCCACCACCACCTGCACCCTGGCTCGCGTCTTCTCGCCGCCCCCCGCCGCGCCGGCCCCGCCGACTCCGCCCTCGCCGCCCTGCACAGGGATCATCAGCGACACTTGGATCCGATCGCCTTGTTCGGAGTCCACTGAGTCCAGTCCCATGACGTACACGAACGCACGCCTGTCGATGTCGATCGCATCCCAGCACCCGGCGGTCGCGACCATCGTCAGGAGTATCGATGCCAAGGCGGCCGTCTTCCGAAGCAGACCGCAGCCATGCATGCAGCGCACCTCAGCGACCACTGGCCGCATCGGACCGGAGGAATGCAACCAACGCGAGAATGAGTGTCATCACGGCTGCGGCAGCCCCGAGAATCACCCACATACTTGCGAACTCCATGACCGTTCTTATCCCCTTGAAGGTCCCGGACAGGACGACTAGTGTGATGCCCAGCCCCACAACGAGCGCCGGATGCATCCGCCTCGCCGATGGCGACACCAGGTCACTCAGAGTCTGCGCACAGCTGTAGAAATATGACATCGCCGCTACGATCATTATGTACCTGAAGAACACGGTCAGCACAAAGTCGAACCTGCGTATGGGGAAGAGCCCCGTCTTGGGAGCCACCACCTCCAGAAACGAGGCAGCCGGATACGTCAGCAAGTTGGCATACGGCCATCCAAACGCGATCAGAGGCATGGAGGTGAAGATCAGGAACGTGAGGACGCTGGCCAGCGTTCCCGCGACACCCGCAGTCAGCGCGCTGCGGCCGGGCGGGTTTAGGGCGGGTCCTGTGATGAACGTAATCAGGTGGCCGTGGTACATGCTCATAGCGGTGCCCACAAGGCGCAGCGGGTCAGCGGTGAGTTCGGAGAGCCTGACCGGCGCCAAATTCGAAAAATCCAATTTGCTCGCGAAAAATGGCCACAACCAGCTGATCAGGAGAAAAGGCGCCACTATGAATATGAGAGCGTCGTTGACGCGCACCAATGTCTTCAGCCCTGAAAGCGACACCAGCACGATGACAAGCACGTTTGTGGCAACAAGCACAGTCACCGGCGTGAACTGCAGCTTCGTATCGGACAGATAGTGGGCGAACACAGTAACGTTCGCGAGTGCGCCGCCCAACCAGAACAGAATGTAGAGACCGCCGATGGCAAACGCCAGCGGTCGGCCGACCAGCCGCGGCAGGAACTGGCCCAGCCGCTCCTCCGGAAATCTGGTGTGAAGATGGTACACAGCCCACACCCCCACCATGGCCGGCGGTATCGCAATGATGGGCACTGCCCACGACAGGCGCCCGGATATCGAGTACAGCAGCTGGGGCATGAACAGGTAGTTGGCGCATACCGAGTACTGCATGATGAGCCATGCAGCCTCCGGCCAGCTCAGATATGGTTCACGCATCGGCGGTACCCTCCGCCTCCTCGGCCCGCTGCTTCTTGACCAGTTCCACGGCAAGCGGATCCGGCACGCGCATGGCCACGTCCTTCATCATCGCCGTCCATCTCCACGGCGCTATGGGCGACATAAAGGAGACTCCAAGTACGTCCACCGAACAAGCGTAAACCAGGATTATCAGCCCGGCGGTAGTCAGCCCGATTATGCCGAGGAACGCGGCGGAGAGCGTGTACAGGTACTTCACCATCCGCCAGGACAGCTGGTTCTGGTAGTCGGGGATCGCGAATGAACCAATGGCAGTGAGCGCCACCACAATGATCATGACGTTACTCACGAGTCTGGCCTGAGCGGCCGCCGTGCCCAGAATGAGGCCGCCGACGACTGTGGCCGCGCCGCCCACGTAAGTAGGCAACCTTACGCTCGCCTCGGCCAGCATCTCCAGGGCGATGTCCATGATCAGCACTTCGATCACGGGAGGATACGGCACGCCCTGCCTGGCTGCAGCGATTGTCATCACGGCGTGAGCCGGCAGTATGCCCGGGTTGAACGAGGCGATGCCGATGTACAGCCCGGGGGCCATCGTTGCGGCCAGCCAGCCCAGAACTCGAACCGTCCTGAGCAGAAATGAATGTATGGGCAGGTTGTAGTGGTCTTCGTTGGCCTGAAACGACGTGACGAGCTGAATTGGGATCACAAGGGCGAAGGGCGAGTTGTCGCAGATCACCGCCACCCGTCCCTGCAGAATGCCAGAGCATACACGGTCGGCTCGCTCGGTCGCGGCCGCGGGCGGGAACAGCAACCACGTATGCTTCGCCAGATACGCAACTAGATATGAGCTGTCAAGAACGCCAGGAGCATCGATGGCCGTGAGTCGCTGGACGACCGCGTCTACGATCTCAGGCGAAGCCTTGCCCTCGAAGTAGCACACAGCCACTCTTGTGCGCGTGTCGCAACCCACGATCAACTCGCGGACCCTGAGGTTCCGGCTCCTGATACGTTGCCTCACGAGGGCGAGGTTGTCGGAAAGACCTTCGGTGAGACTGTCCCTGGGCCCCCTGACCGATGGCTCGGATATAGGGGGGCTGATCTGGCGTACTACCCTTCGCCTCAGGTCGAGCATGTATGGTGTGGGACGGCCGTGCACAATCAGAGCGGCTTCGCCTTCGGCCACCCCGTCCACTGCGGCTTCGATGCTTCGCGCCTCCGACACATCGGACACAGGCAACAGCCGCGCCGCTTGGCCCTTTTCCTGTAGCTCACACCAGCCGGCCTTGTTGAGCGGTTCAACCAGGCTGTGCCGGACGGCCCCCTGCTCAACGAGGGGCGATATGAACAAGCACACGATCCCGTCCGAGATCCGCCTCACTACCAAGTCATCGGGTCTGCCCAGCGCAGTGGATATGAGGCCGATCTGCTCTTCCACATCGTCAAACCGCGCACCCGAATCAGGCGCGTCAGGCGCGTCACGCGCGTCAGGCGCAGCATACTCAGCAGTAGCATCCGTCGCGTTGAGTCCCTCGGGCACATCGGCCTGGGCCGGCAGCGATCTAGGAGTGATCTTGATCGGCTTTCGCATTCCAATACCTGCCTCAGTGTTTCAGATCACACCTATCGTTCCCGCTTTTGACGCGCCCGAACCACCCAGTTGCACAGCCGCGCGGCGCAACTAGACTATGCCCTCGCCGCGCGCGCCAGAATCCCGCGCGCAGCCACTACCCCGGATGCCGATGCCTGCATCAGGCCGCGGGTCACGCCGGCCCCATCTCCGGCTGCGAACAAGTTGGTCACCTGCGTTTCAAGATCGCTCGCGAGCTCCAGGCGGTTGGAGTAGAACTTGACTTCAACCCCGTAAACAAGCGTGTTTCTGGAGTAGACGCCAGGCGCCATCTTGTCCAGCGCCTGCATCATCTCCATGATGTCCACCAGGTGCCGGTAGGGGAAGACCAGGCTCAGGTCGCCGCAGGTGGCATCGTCGAGCGTTGGGGCAACGGTACCCTTTCGTAGCCTGTCCATTGTGGTACGGCGGCCATTTATGAGGTCGCCCAGTCGCTGCACGATCACTCCACCGCCGAGCAGGTTGGCGAGGCCCGCTACGTACTTGCCGTACAGTATGGGCTCCTTGAACGGCTCGGTGAAGTTCTTGCTCACGAGCAACGCGAAGTTGGTGTTCTCCGTCTTGCGTTCGGCGTAGCTGTGGCCGTTCACCGTCATCAGACCCGCGTTGTTCTCGGCGACCACCTCGCCGTAGGGACACATGCAGAAGGTGCGAACCTTGTCGTCGAAGGTCCGGGAGTAGTATACGAATTTCGATTCGTATACGATGTCGGTTATGTGCTCCATGACGGCCGCCGGCAACTCCACCCGTACACCGATATCCACGGGATTCACCGCGGTGCGCAGGCCAAGCGCGGACGCCTGCCCTGCCAGCCATGAAGCGCCCTCACGCCCGGGAGCGACTATCACGTACTTCGCCCGGACAAACCGTCCATCACCGGTCTCAACCCCTGCAACGGCCCCGTCCTTGGCCACCACCCGCGCGGCGCACGTGCTCAGGTTGATATCGACCTTGCCTTCGAGAGCCTTGCGCATGCCCTCCAGAATGTGACCTGTGCGCCCGGTCCCCAAGTGCCTAATCCTGGCGGGTATCAGGGTCAATTCCGCCAGCTTCGCCCGGTCTCTGAGTTCGGATACTTTCTCGTCTTCCTCGCCCCACACATCCTCCGGGGCTCCGTAGTCCAGATACACGCGATCTACCTGGTCTATCAGGCGCAACAGCTCTTCCCTTCCAACATAAGTATCGAGCATTCCCCCAACGTCTGCAGACAGCGTCAGCTTGCCGTCGCTGAACGCCCCGGCGCCTCCCCATCCCGACACCACGCCACAGGGATCGCACTTGACGCAGTTGACCTTGCGGCGCTTGGACGGGCACACCCGACCCTCTATCCCGCGTCCCTTCTCGATCATCAGCACCCGGAGGTCGCCAGAGCGCGAAAGCTCCAGCGCCGCGAATATGCCTGCCGGCCCCGCGCCGACGATAATCACATCGTAAGCTGCTTGACCCACCTGCCCAACACCTCCGTGACGTCCAACTGCCGCACCCATGCGAGAGTGCGGCAGTCGGCTCTATCTCTGAATCAGACCGGGCGCTGCGCAGACCGACTTGCGCAGCCTACCTGCCGGTGTTCATTGCTATCACTTCGAAGAACTGGATTGCGTGAGTCGGATTGGATACCCTGCGAACGCTCACACGGATCTTGCTTGCGACCACCGGAGTGAACTTGAACTCGAAAGCGATGGTCGATCCAGACCGGCTCATGTAGTTCTTCTGCTGAGACGTGCTGCTGAACGAACCCACCGCAACCCAGCGACCGTCCTTCTCCACCTCGACTGTCATGTCCATCGGGTAGTGCCCCACATCGCTCATGGTCTTGATGTAGTTGATCGTCTGAGCCTTCGCGAACTCGACCATGATCCATTCAGCGCTGCCTCCAGGACCTGGTCTGGCAGCCTCCCAGTAGGTCCGCGCGTTGCCGTCGTTGGCGTTGCCGGGGGACCTGGCCGGGCCCTCCGATGTAGCAGGCGCATAGCTCGATGCGGAAGCCTTGCCGCCGTTGGACGATTGCGCCCAGTTCACATTGGTCGTCGGCGAAGGCGGCGGCGGAGGAGGAGGAGGAGGAGGAGGCGTGGCGCCGCTGGTCGTGACCGAGAAACCCGACATCACCGCCACGTTGCCTGCAGCATCGCTCGAAACCACCTGATAGTAGTAGGTAGTCTTCTCGCGCAGCCCGGTCAGGGTCACACTATGGCTTGTTCGAAGCGATCCGGACGGCGTTGGGGTGACGATTATGGACTTGGCGCCCACGTCAGCGCTGGTCACCGACCTGTCGCCCGCGGACTCGCGCATGCCGGCGCCGCTGGTACCGTATTCCACCCTGGACGTGGCAGGTTCATCCGTGTTCCACGTGATCGTGGCCGAATTCGCTGTCACGCTGGTAGACTTGACGTTGCTGATCCGCGGCGGCCGCGTATCCAGAGTGATGGAGCTGGAGTAAGTCGTGCTCTGGACGCCGTACATGTCGCGGAACTCCACGGACACCGTCTTCTTGCCATCGCCGGGGCTGATCCGGTAGGCGAACGGCGTCTGCAGAGCCATCCACCCTGACCAGCTGCCGTTGCCCTCACGAAGCCTCATATCGATTTGGCCGCGGTAGTCGTCGCGGGCCGATATGGCCAGCTGCACGTCGTTGGATCTGGTATACGCGGCGCCGTTGTCTATGCGTATGCTCCCTGTGGGAGGATTTCCCCTCTGGGACGTGCGGAACGTCTGCGTTGTCGACTCGGCCACATTGCCGGCCTCATCAGCCGAACGCACCTTGAAGTAGTAGGTAGTGTTCGGGCTGAGCCCGCGGAGCAGCACCGTGTGGGAGGTCACCCTCTCGGCCTGCCCCTGGCTCGCGCTGGGCGAGTAAGTGCCGAAGAGAACCCAGGAATCGGACGACTTGTTGGTCCGCCACGTCACCGTAGCCGAATCCGGTCCGATGTTCTTGACCTCCACCCAGCTTGTGCTGAGGGGCGTCGTGTCGACGGTGATAGATGCTGATGCCTGCGCTTCATTGCCAGCAGCATCTCGCACTCGAACCGTTGCCGTCCTCCTGCCGTCGCCCGACGAGAAGCGCCAGGTGGTGTAGGCCGTGTATGGCTGCCACTGGCCGAATTGAGTCTTGTCGTCGCGTAGACTCATCTCAAGAACGCCGCCTGAGTCATCCTGCGCGGCGATGTAGAGCTGGACCGCGGCGCTGTTCGTAGACTGCGCGCCGTTGTTTATGCTCAACCTCACCGTGGGGGGCGTGGTATCCGCCGGTTGCAGACGGAATGTCATGTCGGCAGACTGGGCTCGGTTGCCCGCAGCGTCCGTCGACACCACCCGATAGTAGTAGACCACGCCGGACCTGATGTTCGTCAGCGCGACCAGGTGAGACGTGGTCATTGCGCTCGTCCCCGTACGCGCCAGGCTGATCCCGGAAGACCAGTATTCCACGTAGGAATCGGACGGCTCGTCAGTCCACCATGTCACGCCCACGGAATCGCGCCCCGTAACGCTGGCCTCAACGCGACTGATCACCGGGGGCGTGGTATCCGCCATTTGCAGCCTGAACGTCATGTCGGCAGACTGGGCTCGGTTGCCCGCAGCGTCCGTCGACACCACGTGGTAGTAGTAGTCTGCGCCGGGCTGCAGACCTGTCAAGTTAACTAGGTGAGACGCGGTCATCGCATCGGCGCCCGTGCGCTGCAGGCTGGACCCGTACGTCCAGTACTCCACCCACGAGTCAGACGCCTCGTCTGTCTGCCACGTCACTGCCGCAGCCCCGTACGCACCCGGCGCCGCCTGCACTCCGTAAATGAAAGGAGGCGTGGTATCAGGAGCCTGCACAGTCGCCTCGACCGGCGCATGGTTGCCGGCGCCGTCTACCACTGAGAAGTAAAGCTTCTGCCCGTACATCGCACTGGGCGGAAGAGTTATGGCGAGATCCCCGCCGTACCAGTCGTACCACTCCCAGTCGTTTCCATCGAACGACAGCCAGAAACCGAGTATGCCGCTTTGATCTTCTGCCGTGATCGAGGCCCTCGCTCTGCCGACCGCGCCTGCATACGCTGGCGGGCCCATGTTGGCTAGGGTGACCGAGGCCGCCGGCGGAGTTGTGTCAAGCATAATAGACCCTGGCTCGCCTGCAACGTCGAAGAAAAGAAAACCCTTGAACTTCATCTGAACCGTCTTCTTGCCGTCGCCGGGCGCCAGTTCCCAGCCGAATTCGCCGTACGGATCAGGCTTGGCGAACCACGTGCTCCAGGAGTACCCATCATTGCTGAAAGCGACTTGCGTGAGATCGCCGTACACGCCCAGCCTCACATTCCGGCTGTTAGTGTAGGGTGCCCCGCCGTTGATGAGGACCCCCGTGAAAGGCTTGTCGGACGCGGGCGTGCCCTCAATCGCACGAGGCTGAATCGACTTCGGAGACACTCCCCTGGGACTGACCTCCCGCTCAATGCGCGACTTGTATGTGGTCGCTACGCGGTTACCGGGATTGATGCCCAAAGCGTCATTGACAGTCGCAAGAGCGCCTGATGCGTTCCCCATCTTCCACTGGGCTATGCCCTTGAGCAGAAGCGCATTGTCGGACGCGTACGCGGGAAGCGCATTGGCCAGATCCGTCAGCACCCCGAGCGCCTGGGACGTCGAGCCGGACTGGAGCAAAGCCGATCCGAGCCCAAACCGGGCCCGAGTGAGGTTGGGGTTGCCCGCTACTGCCGCCGCGTAATACCCCGCCGCTGAAGACGGCTGCCCGGCAAGCCTCAGCATGTTGCCCAGCGCATCTCGCGACAGCACCGACTCCATGTCCCTGTAGGCCGCCTGCTGGTATGCTTCGAGAGCTTGATCGTGCGCCCCGCGCGCCAGGCGCACATCGCCCAGGATTTTGAAGAGATACGCGGGCGCGTCCGGCCTGGACACCCCCTGCGCGAGCATGGATTCGGCCGAGTCAAGCCGCCCGTTTCTGAACTCGAGCACACCCGACGCTCCCAGTATCAGAGCGTTTCCAGGATCGCCCGCCGCAGATCGGATTCTCTCAATCTGCGCAGCGGCAGCCTGCGTATTGCCGTCTTCCAGGTATACATATGCCAAAAGCACAGCCGGTGCCACCGATGCACGGTCATCGCCAACCGCCTGTTCCAACGCGGCCCGCGCGTCGGCCTGCCTGCCGCTGACAAAATGCAGCAGGCCCTGGCGGTAGTAAGCCTCGGGGTAACGAGGATAAGACGCCACTGACTTCGCATATGCATCCAATGCGAGTTGAACATCTTGGTATCCCTGTTCAGTCAGAGGCGGAAAACCCAGTTTCCCGAGGGTACCCGGCTCAGTCATAAGCTCCATTCGATAGTTGAAAACCCGAGCGCATCTCGACCGCTGCTCATATGCCTGCCCCAAGCCGAAACTGGCCCGGGTATTTCCGGGCTCCATGGACAAGGCTGCGTTGAACTCGCGTATGGCGTCATCCGCGGCTCCTGAAGCCAGGTATCGCTCCCCACGGAGTATGTAGTCATACGCAGATGTCTGCGCTACGGACACAGCCGATGCCAGGGCCAGAACCGCTACAGCCACTGCGAACACGCTCAGTATGCGTCTAGTGTGTCTCATTTGCCACCCTCCTTCAGTTGGGCTGATTAGCTGAATTCGGTATGTTAGACGCGAGCGTCTGCACAGAGTTCCTGACAGCCGCGCGCGAACGCGAATCGGTCACGGGTATATCCGGTTCAGTAGCCTTGGGAACGGTATCATCTCTCTCACATGCTCACTGCCGCTGATCCACGCAACAGTGCGTTCGATGCCGAGGCCGAAGCCGGAGTGCGGCACGGAACCGTACCGACGTAGGTCGAGGTACCATTCGTAGCCTGCCCTGGGCAGATCGTGCTCACGCATTCTCTGTTCGAGGAGGTCCAGATCGTGAATACGCTCACTGCCGCCGATGATCTCGCCGTAGCCTTCCGGCGCCAAGAGGTCGGCGCACTTTACTACCTCGGGCCGGTCCGGCTCAGGCTGCATGTAGAAGGCCTTCACCTTCGTGGGATAACCGGTGATGAACACCGGCTTGTCGAAACGCGAGCAGATAACGGCTTCATCGGGCGCGCCGAAATCGTCGCCCCACTCGAACTCCCTGCCCCCAGCGTGCAGCATCTCTACGGCCTCATCATACGACACCCTGGGGAAGGGCGCGGTCACCGCTTCCAGCTTGGACAGGTCCCGCCCAAGCAGGACCAGCTCATCGTGGCGGTTTTCCAGGCAGCGCTTGACTATGTGCGACACAAACTGCTCCTGCACCACCATGTTGTCGTCTTGGGTGGCATATGCCATCTCAGGCTCGATCATCCAGAATTCGATCAGATGCCGCCGAGTCTTGGACTTCTCGGCCCTGAATGTAGGCCCGAAGCAGTAGACCTTCCCGAAGGCCATACAGCCTGCTTCGACATACAGCTGCCCACTCTGGCTCAGGTAGGCCTTCTCGCCGAAGTAGTCGGTCTCGAAAAGCGTCGTTGTGCCTTCGCATGCCGCAGGCGTTAGGATCGGAGAGTCGAGCTTGATGAAACCGTTGGTCCGCAGCCATTCCTCGGCTGCGGCAATCACCTCATCGCGGATGAGCAACGCTGCATGCTGGCGCGGGCTGCGGATCCACAGGTGCCTGTGGTCCAGCAGGAAATCCACGCCGTGCTCCTTGAGGGTGATCGGATACTCCTTGGCCAACTGCACCAGCTCTATCCCTGTGAGCGTGAGCTCGAATCCGCCCATTGCCCGCTCATCCGCGCGGACGCGCCCGGTCACGACTATGGATGATTCCTGCGTGAGCCCGCCGCACAGGTCGAACTGATCGGCCGCAAGTTCGCCTCTCACCGCGACCGTCTGCAGAAATCCGGAACCGTCTCTGACGATAAGGAAGTGGATCTTCCCGCTAGAGCGCTTGTTGTACAGCCAACCCTCTATTCTGACTTCCTGCCCCTCATAGCCGCCAATATCGGCAATTCGGACGGAATCCAACGGCTACACCCCCGAAATGTTGAACTTGCCACAATCCCTGCCATAACACCTTTCATTATAATGGCCCATCCAGCGTTTCACAACCTCACCTGCGCCTTGCGGCGCACATTGAAAGGAGCCAGGGTTGCAGACCCCGGCTCCTTGCTGAACTGTGGATATGCAGTGAGCATCGGCGTCAGTCGCCGATATGCCATACCTCCACATCGAGGGTCACGTATTCCAGATACTCGATCCCGAACACGGCCCCCGTGGTAATCCTGTAGTCCCGCACGGTGACTCTGGACCTGAACGGATACTGGACCTTCTCATATACCCTGCCGGGCCAGGGCGAGTCGGGGCCGCTCGGAGTGATCTCGGCGAACTGAACCGGACCGACTGCGTTCGATGTCATGCTGGCAGTGATTCTGGTCAGCATGCCCAGCAACGGATCGGCCGATAGAATGATATTGCCCGTCGACCCGCGATACGTGAAGGCCTCAGTGAACGGGCCTGTGCTCGGCCACTTGATGGTCATGGTCTTCCTGATCATCAGCACTTCGTCGCCCCATCCCCCAGAACTCGGTACCTTAACCAGCTCCGCGTGGACGGGGTATGGATTGGGCGAGTTGACAGTGACCTGCCTCGAGAAGGTGTAGTACCCCTTCTTGACAATAGTTATGTCGTGCACCCCGTAGGCCACGCCCGACATCGTCAGCGGCGTTGTGCCCTGTTCGACTCCGTCCAGGAATACCTGCGCGCCCGACGGCTTGGAGGTCAGTTTGATCGCCCCGCGGGTCGCTGGCGGAGGAGGCGGCGGAGGCACGGTTCCGCGGCCCACCGCGAACGTCGCCGACGCGGACGCCCAATCCTGCCCGAAGTTGGGAGTGACCGTCACCGATTTGACCTCAAATATGAATCTCTCAGCAGATATGTTCACATTGAGCTGCGGTCCGAAACTACCCTGGCCGAGCGAGCGCCTGAGCCACTCCACATCCTGCACTCTTGAAGGTGTAGCGAACATCACCAGTTGCTCCGTTCCCGACGGGCCTCCCACAGTCAGATTGTACCTGACGTTGTCGGGCAGCGAATACGTGGAGCTAGCTCTTCTGTAGTTGCTCTCTGAGTAGATGTTGGGGAATATCAGGCTCACGTTCCCCACCGTGTCGATGTCAAAAACGTAGATGTACGCGTCCCGAGTGGTTCTGAAGTATATGGTGACCTGATCTCCTGGGTCGTACTGACTCCTGTCAGTCCAGATGCTCGCTGAGAACGGCGGATTCGGATTAACGATTATGCTCTTGGCATCAAACTGCGCCAGGGCGTTCGTGCCTGGGATAAGCGCCGCAACCGCCAACACCAAGAGGAACGCCGCAAGGCCGACTCTCCTGCGCAACACCACATTCTCCTCCTTCACAGAACTGGTCTATCCTTCGTCGCATTCAGCCCCCATCACCATGTAGTTGGGAGCCTCTTTGGTAATCTGAACATCGTGCGGATGGCCTTCTCGGAGCCCCGCTCCTGTTATCCGCATGAACCTGGCATGTTCGACAAGCTGGCTGAGATTCGCAGCTCCCACGTAGCCCATGCCGGCCCTGACCCCTCCTATCAGCTGGTAGACGGTGTCAGAAACCGTGCCCTTGTAGGGAACACGCCCCTCGATTCCCTCCGGGACGAGCTTTGAGACCCCTTCCTGGAAGTAGCGGTCGCTCGATCCATCTCTCATGGCGCCCAGCGAACCCATGCCCCTGTAAACCTTGAAGCTCCGCCCCTTGTAAATCTCGGTTTCGCCTGGACTCTCCTCGGTGCCCGCCAACAGTTTGCCGATCATGACCGCATGGGCGCCGGCTGCGAGCGCCTTGGCAACATCGCCGGAGTACTTGATACCTCCGTCGGCCACAATCCGAACGCCCGCCTCACGAGCAGCCGCCGCGCAATCAAGCACCGCTGTGAACTGCGGAACTCCCACTCCGGCCACGACACGCGTGGTGCAGATGGACCCCGGCCCGATGCCGACCTTCACGCAATCGGCCCCTGCCTCGGCAAGAGCCCTGACAGCCTCGCCCGTCGCCACGTTGCCCGCCATCACGTTCACCCTGCCAAAGCTGGCCCGGATGGCTCTGATCGTATCGATCACTCCCCTGGAGTGCCCGTGGGCCGTGTCTACAACGATCATGTCGGCGCCGGCATCGAGCAGACTAGCGACTCTGTCCATCGCATCCTTCGTCACCCCCACCGCCGCCGCCACCCGAAGCCGGCCGTGCTCGTCCTTGGCGGAACTGGGGTACTTCCGCGCCTTCTGAATATCCTTTATCGTGATCAGCCCGCGCAGCCTGAACTCCTCATCCACAAGCGGAAGCTTCTCCACCTTGTGCTGTTTGAGGATCTCTATGGCCTGGTCGACCGTGGTGCCGACAGGCGCCGTGATCAGGTTGTTCTTGGTCATAGCCTCGGAAACCGGCCGATCGTAGTGTGTTTCGAACCTGAGGTCGCGGTTGGTCAGGATACCAACAAGTTTGCCGTCCTCGGTTATTGGGACGCCCGAGATGTGGTAACGTTCCATGATCTCGAGAGCCTCTCTGATTAGGGCTTCCGGCGGAAGGAATATCGGATCGACGATGATCCCATGCTCCGACCGCTTCACCTTGTCCACCTCGGCAGCCTGCGCCGAAATGGACATGCTCTTATGGATCACGCCCATCCCGCCCTCGCGGGCCATCGCCACTGCCATCCTGGCCTCCGTCACTGTGTCCATTGCCGCCGAAAGCAGCGGCATGTTCAGGACGATCTGTTCTGTAAGGCGCGTGGTCACGTCCACCTGCCACGGCAGAGTCTCGGACATGGCTGGAACCATGAGCACGTCGTCGAAGGTCAGCCCTTCTCGTATGTCGAAACCCGAACTATCTTCCATGGAAGCCTCCATTCCCGCGCCTCGTGAGGCATGCCCGACACAAGGCAGCGACATATCAGAGTAGAGTTGCGATGGTCCGTGCATCCACTCGCGTGAAACGCACGGACCCGAATACGCCAATACCTGACTGCTCCTCCATTCGACTCACCTTGACCCGCGCCCCGGCGCGACCCCCTCAGCCGGCCTGATGTGCAGTTCCTTCCACTGCTTAGGGTCTATCTCGCTCGGGCAGTCGTCCACCAAAGACACTCCGGCAGCATTTTGCGGGAATGCGATCACGTCCCTCAGATTCTCCAGGCCCAGTATGACTGCGATCAGTCTGTCAAACCCGATGGCGAACCCGCCGTGCACCGGACCGCCGTATTCGTAGGCATGCAGGAGAAAACCGAACTTGCGCTCGGCCTCCTCGCTCGTGGTGCCTATGATGTTCATGACCCGTTTCTGAAGATCGGGATTGCTGATGCGGATGCTCCCGCTGCCCATCTCGACGCCGTTGAGCACCAGGTCGTACAGCCGCCCCTTCACCGCCGCCGGATCGGACTCCAGTATGGGCAGGTCCTGCTCACGTGGTTGGGTGAAGATGTGGTGTTTGGCCTCCCAACGGTTCTCGTCAGGGTTCCACTCAAACAGCGGGAACTCGGTCACCCACAGAAGCTTGTAGTCGCCTTCACGTATGAGGCCGAGTTTGCGCCCGAGGAAGCGTCTGACCTGGCCCAAAGCGACAGCCGACACTTCCGGGTCATCGGCGACCATGATGATAAGGTCGCCGTCTTCGGCATCGAGCATCCGGACGATTGCACGCTGGGCATCGTCTGAGAGATACTTGGCAATGCTCCCCTTGAGCCGCCCCTCCTCGACTTTGAGCGGCATGATGCCCTTCGCCCTATATATCTTGGCGATCTCCGCAAGCTCGTCAGTCTCTTTGCGGCTGAAGTGAGCGCAGCCCGAAGCGGCTATACCACGTACACGCCCGCCTGAAGCGCACACATCGCGGAAAATGCCGAACTCCGATCGGCTCACCAGATCCGTCAGATCGCGCATCTCCATTCCGAACCTGAGATCGGGCTTGTCGGAGCCGAATCTCTCCATGGCCTCATCGTAGCTGAGCCTCAGGAACGGACCGTTCACTTCAACGCCGTTCACCGCTCGGAAGGCCGCGGAGATGATGCCCTCGATCACCGTGAACACGTCGTCCTCGTCGCAGAAACTCATCTCCAGGTCGATCTGGGTGTGAACCAATTGCCTGTCAGCCCGCTGATCCTCGTCGCGGAAGCAAGGTGCCAGCTGGAAATAGCGGTCAAAACCCGCGATCATCAGCAACTGCTTGTACAGCTGCGGACTTTGGGGAAGCGCGTAGAACATGCCGGGAAAGTTCCTGCTTGGCACCACAAAGTCGCGCGCCCCTTCGGGCGTACTGCGGACGAACAGGGGTGTTTGGATCTCGATGAAATCCCGCTCAGCAAGCCAGTTTCGTACAGCTAGCGCAGCCCGGTGACGCGCATGCATGTTCGCCTGGAGAGAATGGCGCCTGAGGTCGATGTATCGATATCTCAACCTGGCCTCCTCATTGGCCAGTTTGTCATCGGACACCTCCACGGGCAAGATGGGCGCTGCATCGCCCAAAACCTGGATATCGCTGGCAACCAACTCGACGTCGCCCGTGGCGATGGCGTTGTTTCGAGTCCCAACAGGTCTGCTGGACACGGTGCCGACGATCCTGAGCACGCTTTCGCGATGAATGCCACGCGCGCAATCGGCGGCGCTCTGCGAGGCGCCGGGCTCCACCACAGCCTGGGTGAAGCCGTACCTATCGCGTAGTGTGATGAAGACCAGACCGCCATGGTCGCGCACTGAATGAGCCCAACCGCACAAAGTGGCCGTCTGGCCAACATGGGAGGCTCTCAGTTCCCCACAAGTGTGTGTGCGAAGCAAGAAACTCACCTCGATAATAATCAATCCGGGGGAGAATTAAACCAATTATAGACCTGTAACACGTCTCAGTGCAACTTCCTGCTCTCGACTGCAGGAACGGAGGAGAACGTGTATAATCTCTCCAAAGAGGTGACCTTCATGTCGATGCTTGCATGTGGTCTTCTTCAGATAGACCCGTCCCGGTTCAATTCGGCACACGATTTCCGGATCTCTCTGACCGCGCGGATATCGTCGCTTGCGCAAACGGGAGTTGGCTTGATAGTGTTGCCGGCGTATTCGGTCATGATCGGACGCGCGCTCCAGCTCGAATCGGAGGGGCGCTCGCCGTGCAACCCGTTCGAGCTCGCGAGATCGGCAGAACCGGACGGGTTTTCAGAGTGGATGGACTTCTTCGCCGCCGCCGCTCTTTCAAACAGAGTCTATCTCTCTCCCGGCACGTTCATTGCGCCCGTGGGCGGCGGGTTTCAGCATCGCGCCCCGGTCTTCTCGCCGAAGGGCGACCTGATAGCGTCTCAGCTTCAGACGCACCTATCGGAAACCGAGAGCCAGGTGGGCATGGTAGCGGGCACTGACCTTGCTACCATCGACATAGGCAGGTACAGAATCGGCATAGCCGTAGGAACTGACGCATGGTACCCGGAGGTCGGTCGAATCCTGGCGCTCTTGGGCGTAGACGCGATTGTGGCTCCCACGGCCGTGCCGGCGCCATACACTGTCTGGCGCCAGACCAGCGGGCTCTGGCAGATCATCCAGCAGAACCAGGTATTCGGCATCGAGGCCTCGCTGGGAGGATCGTGGCTGGGCGTGGCTTACCAGGCACGATCGCGCGTATTCGCTCCCGTCGAAGCCACCCCCGACGGGCGCGGCGTGCTTGCGGAAGTCACATCGACGTCAATGGTAGAAGAGATGACTGTCTTGCTGGATCCAACCGATCTTCGCGCTGCAAGGCGAACGTTTCCGATATTCGACCATTTCAACATAAGTGTCTACGAAGCACGGCTGATCGATGCGTACCTGGTAGGACGTCCAACGCGCGTCAAACCTGAAGGGAGGTAGCGCAAGGTGAAGAGATTGGTCCATTTCATGCTGGCTCGCTCGTCTGATCCTGAGCGCATCTCCCGGCGCGCCGCGTGGCTGAAGCAGTCCGACGACAGATTCAAACACCGCGACCTCGGAGCCAAGCTGAGCCCGGACAGACCCGTGCCTGAGCGCCTTACGTGCGCCGCGGTGCAGATGAAGGCCACACTGTCGCGCTCGGGCCGTGACTATGTTGACCTCGTATACAGGCTCGCCGGCAAGGCCGCGGCTGCCGGCGCCCACATAGTAGCGTTCCCGGAGTACAGCGGTCTGCCCCTCCTGGGAATGATCCCAGGCATAGAAAAAACTCTCGCCCGCGCCGGCTCGCTGGATAAGGCCGTGGGGCCTGCCGGCAGTGTTCTGGAGGTGTTCAGATTTCTGGGTCCATACGCCGACAGAGCATATCGCGGGGCATTCTCGTCCGTCGCCCGCGAACTGGGCGTCTACATAGTATCAGGCAGCATGGTGCTTCCCGACGACGTCGGCAGTGAGCTTGCCATGCGCTCACTAGGCTACATCTTCGGGCCCAGGGGAGAGCTAGCCGGCAAGTACTACAAGACTCATCTCATGCCGGCGGAGGCCGCCTGGGGGGTGGCCCCTGGCGACTCGCTGTCCACTTTCAACGTTGGAGGGGCGATCGTGGCCGTACCGGTCTGCATGGACGCCACCTACTTCGAAACGTTTCGGATTGCGCGGTTTGCAGGAGCGGACCTGGTTGTGGTGCCCTCCGCCAACAACGAACCGTATAATCTCTGGTATGCGCTGCGCGGAATCTGGCCCCGGATTCAGGAATCGCAGGCCTATGGCATCGGAGCGTGTATGGTGGGAGAATTCGCAGGCCAGACCTTCACCGGCCGGAGCGCAATCCTGGCCCCGCTGGAGCTATCGCCGGGCGGAGACGGCATGCTGGCTCAGGCCACTACCTACGACAGCGAGGAGATAGTCGTTGCCGAAATCGACATCCCGCTGCTTCGCAAGTTCCGGGCCGACAATCCCTTGCGGTTCAACCTTCCGCTCTACCGCAAGTACCTGCCGGCCATGTACAGGTCGGCCCAGGCGGCTCGACGGCAGGACGCCGGTCGGTCGGTCGAAGAGGGGGATGTCAATTGGGAAAGGTAGCACTGGCCGTGTGCGCTCACCCTGATGATCTGGAGTTCTTCTGCGGCGGTTCGACGATTGCCATGGCCCGCGACGGGTGGGACGTGTTTCTTGCGATTGCCACCGATGGTGATCGCGGCGCGCACGACCTTGCAGTATCCCGGGAGTCGCTGGCAGCCCAAAGACGCGAGGAATCACGCAGAGCGGGGCAAACGCTGGGGCTCTCAGGCATAGTCTTCCTCGGAAAAGAAGACGGCGAACTGTATCTGGACCCATCCCTCCGCAGCGACCTGACCCGCGTGTATCGTAAGGTGCAACCGGATCGACTGATCACCTTCGACCCGTGGCGCCGATACGAACTCCATCCCGACCATCGCGCTATCGGCTTCGCCGCGCTCGATGCAAGGCTGGCCGCCAGGCTGCCGCTTTACTATGCGGATCAGCTCCGCGACGGGCTCCGGGTCTGCACGGTCCGGGAGATTCTGCTCTTCAACACGGACGAGCCCGACTGCTACGTGGACATCACAGGCACATTCGACGCGAAGCTCTCGGCGCTAGCTGAGCACCGCAGTCAGTGGGAGTCCATTTGGGATGATACCGCCCGGTCACTGCGGCAGGAGGCGGAGCGCGCCGGACGCGCAAGCGGACATGTAATGGCCGAAGCCTTCAAGCGCATATTCGTTCCCATGGGTCCGGTCAGCGCGGACTGGGATCTCGAAGAGGAGGGCTGTTGACCCGATGCAGTCCGGAGGCGAACGAATCCTCACCGTTCCCGAAGAGCTCGGAGATATCAGGTCGCCCATCGTTACAGGCAATGAATGGGTCTCGCTCCCCGACATCTCGCCGGCCGACGCCAGCATAGCCAGTCTGAACGTCATACACATGGGGTGCAGAGGCATTGTGGAGTGGGTCGGCCCGGAGAGGTCGCCCGGGTGCCGGCAATCCGAGCGGCTTCCCTTCCTCGTCCCCTACATCGCGGATAGTGCAGGCGCAATCGCCGCCCCCGGGCCTTGCGTGTCGTGGGAACGCATGGCGGACTGGATCCCGTGCGCCCGGACGCGGGTGCGGCGAGCCGCGGGCGACGAATGCACGCTCACGTTGATCATCTGCGCCCCCGTTGGTGAGCGCGGGTTCGTTGTCAGGTTCGAACTGTCTGACCTGGTTACGGCTGTGAACGAACAGGGACAAGAGCCGAGTGTGGATTTCGAAGTGGGACTGGCCGGACGCTGGGGAGCCACCCTCAACACGATTTTCACCAGACGGGTCATGCACGTAGTGAACCACGCTTCCTACTCAGCCTGGACCAACTCGATGGTGCTTGAGGCCAGAGGCGCGTCGAGCGTAGCGGCCCTCGCGGTCTCATGCGATAGGTCCATGCAGTGGTCGCTGAGCGGGAGCGATGAGCAACCGCTCGAAGCAGTGCAGGCGCCCCCAGACGGCTCGGAGCAGATCACATTCCGGGTGTGGACCCGCGCCGCGCTTCAACCGGGGCAGACATGCGCAGTTGATTTCTGGTTGGCCGTGAACGCCGATCCCGATGGGGCCGCCACCACCGCAGTGCACTTGAGGCGCGTGGGCTACCAGGCGGCGCTTTCGCACACACTCGGCTGGCTGCAAAGCCGGTCGCATCGGAATCGCATGCCGGCAGAGGCGGCGGACAAGGCCCCGGGCGTGCTGTCCAGAGCCGACTACAACCTGCACTTCTGCCGGTTCTTCGCCCACGGCAGGGCGATCGACACCGAAGAGCTGATAATGCTGACATCGCGCAGTCCGAGGTACTACGTGTCCGCCGCATTCTGGCCCCGCGACACGTTCCTCTGGGCCTTCCCAGCCATGCTGGCGTCCGACCCTGCCTTCGCCCGAGACGTGCTGCTCGCGGGATTCACTCGGCATGCCCGAAACATGGGGATCCACGCCCACTACATAGACGGCGTGCTGCTGTACCCCGGGTTCGAGCTGGACGAGCATGCATCCTACCATGTGGCGCTGGGAAGCTACGTGCAGCGCACCCGCGACATGTCCATAGTCCGAGAGCCGGCAGTAGCCGCTGGACTCGTCCGGTTTCAGGAATCCCTGGCCGAGCTGCGCCATCCACAGGCCGCTCTTTACCGCACGTTTCTGGATCCCAGCGACGACCCTGTGAAGTATCCGTATCTCACCTACGACAATGCGCTGCTCTGGCGGGCATTCACATCCCTGGCGGAAATCGCGCGGGCGGTGGGAGACGATGGCGCCGCTTCGGAATACGCCGATGCAGCGCGTGCAATCCACCGAGCCGTAGGTGAGCACCTGGTGGTAGAGGGTCCGTTCGGGCCCATGTTTGCATGGTCGGCCAATCTGGAAGGCGGGTTCGAGCTGTACGACGATCCTCCCGGCAGCCTCCTGCTTCTTCCGCATTACGAGTTCATCGAACGCAATGATCCCAGGTTCGCCAACACCGTCAAGTTCATAATGTCGAGGCACAACCCGTACCGGTTTGAAGGCGGAGAGTATCCTGGAGTCGGGTGCGCCCACGCAACGCGGCCCTGGCCAATGCACGCATGCAACATGGTGATGGCCGGCATTGCAGACCGCGAGGCCTTGAAGCTGATAGCCGCAGCTCCCCTCGATGGGGAGCTCGCCTGCGAAAGCGTATACGAGACCACCGGCAAAGCGGCTACAGGCTGCGCCTTTGCGACCTTCGCGGGCTATCTGTCGGCAGCGCTGGCGAAGGCCGCCACAAGCAGCGTCATCTGATCCAAGGAAACCACAGTGCAATACGGGGATCGAAGCGAACGTTCTGATCGGAGGCGGCACGCGCACCCTGGAAAACAGGCGCGCCGCGCCCTCCTCCGATTCAATTGGTGAGCGTACGATAGCGAAGTCGATCGCGATCGTCCTGTTGCCAGCTAGTATCGGCGCCAGGATACCGCTAGATGCAGCTCTTGGCCATGCGCGAAACAACTAGCTGATCCATCCTGGCTTCCATAGCCTCAATCCCCCTCCACCCATCTTCACACACGATCTGCTCAAGCACAGATGTCAGCTCAGCAGGAAGGTCGCCTGTCGCATCTGCCCCGTACACGCCGGCGGCTCGGTCCTTGACCATCAGCTTCATCAGAAACACCGCAACATCGATCATCCCCGACGAGCACGCGTCCGTAACCATCTGCTCCAGAAGAGCACGGTCCCCGTCCGTATCGGCGATCACCGGTATCACCTCCTCTACCGTGCGTAGTTCTAATAACTTACTCTTCTTCCATACTACTCTTCTTATCCGGATTCGTAAAGACCGAATTTCGGATGACTGACCCAAATTGTGTAGACCGTGCTAGCCAGGTATTATGGCTTAGCACGCTATGCTTAAGAGCGTGGCTCGTCGTCTGAAAGCTACTGTTATTTGTCACCATCTATGGCATGTATTGTATCCTCGGTATCGTGCTATAGGTGCAGAACGCCAGCGACTTGGCGCACAACAGAAAAGCCCCGCGATGACGCAGGGACAAATCAAAAATCCGGCGGCGACCT
>DHON01000091.1 GCA_002409965.1 Firmicutes bacterium UBA5389 | reverse complement strand
CTTGAGGCCCGTAAGCAGACGTTGCGCCCAGGCCTTGCCGTGGATGTGGGTAATGCATAGTTCAAACGAGACAGGTTGCCCCACGATGGCTTTCGAACAACACTCCGCAATTGCACGCCCCTCGCATCGCTCCGATGCGTGATACCCATCGCAGATACCTTACTCTCATGCCACCTGTCCTGCTCTCTTGCCATCACTCCATCGATAGTAACGTAGAGCCTGTTCGGCTTGGACGCCGAGTCCAGCCCATAGGCGACAGCGATCTGGGCCTGGGCCCTCAACTCCTAGTCCATCTCAGCGCCTATTCCTTCCGATAAAATCTGCGCTTCTTTTTCCCGCCCACTATCCCGTTTGGGAATGTTCACTAGCCATTCCAATTGCTATTGCTTACAGAATTTGCACGCACCCGTCCAGGGAGCAGGGATCCGTCAAAGTTCTTCCCATATTCGAAGCCCAGCTACAAGACGCGGGCCGCTGAGCTCTCTTTTGCGCCGGCGGCCTGCGCGCTGATTGCCAGCCTGTGCCTTGGGGGAACATAATCGCAGTCGCAGGCGTGTGCAGGGCAGGCTGTTTCGTCCGGCGTCAGCCACAGCAAGCCACAGGGATCGGGGGCAGGGCCTTGAGCGAGACGCTGGTGGTCATGGTTCGGGCTATGATCGGTTTCTTCACTCTCCTGATCTACACTCGGATGCTAGGCAAGCAACAGCTCAGCCAGCTGACGTATTTCGACTACATCCTGGGCATTACCATAGGATCTATGGCTGCGGCGCTCACAACCGACTTGTCATCGACGGCGTGGCCTCACTGGGTCGGGCTGACCGCGTGGACGGCGGCGGGACTCGCGATGCAGTGGGTCACGCTGAAGTGGAGGTTCGCGTCAAAGTACATCGATGGCGAGCCCACGGTGGTGATCATGAACGGGAAGATAATGGAGGGCGCCATGAGGAAGCTACGCTATCGTGCGTCCGATCTCATGGAACAGCTGCGCGTGAAGGACGTGTTCGACATTGGAGAGGTGGAGTTCGCAATATTCGAGACCAATGGGACGCTGTCGGTGCTTAAGAAGACCCAGTTCCAGCCGGTAACTCGAGGCGACATGAGCATCGCCACCCATTACCAGGGCATCGGCACCGAGCTGATATACAGCGGCGTGATATTCGACCAGAACCTGAAGCAGGTGCACCTGGACCGCCCGTGGCTTGAGGCGGAACTCAGGAAGCAAGGGGTAGTCGATTCTTCAGACGTCTTCCTGGCTGTCCTGGACACTTCCGGCAACCTGTATGTAGACACCTACCGAGACCGTGTGGAGAGCCCGGTGGACACAGGCGACTTTCCGGGACCGTATTGACACTGGAGGCTGGCGCCGTGCTGAAGCGCGTTCTTCTTGTTGCATTGCCAGTGGGTCTGATTGCGCTGTTTGTCGCAGTGATGCTGTCGGCCGTGGTGCTCAAGCTTCCTACGGGCGCCGAAGATGACGTGCCTGAATGGCTTTCGCGGGTTGAGAAGCGCGTCATGGCCGAGCAGTGGGACGATGCGCTCGAAGGCGCGAAGGAGCTGGCGGATGCGTTCAGCAGGGTGACTGTACGGGTACAGTTCTCGGCCCAGCTCCACGACATACTTCACCTGAGAACCGCCATAGCCCGCGCCGAAGGGTTCATCAGGGCTCAGGACCGCGCCGGAGCGATTGCGGAGCTCGCCGAGGCTCAGACCCTATGGGACAGGATTGGCAGCCGTCACTGAGCCACGATCAGAGCGGCCAGAACCGCTCCACCAAGCTGAGGATGATCTCGAATGCGATCAGCATTATGACCGCCACCTCGAGGCGGGTGCCTCGCTTGGCGTGGTACAAGTCGGCGAATACCTGTGTCATGTCGAGGAGTGTCTGGGTCTTGTGGGATATCTTCTCGTAACGGTCGGGTAGCTCGAAAAGGCGCTCCAAGTCCGAATACAGCTCCTGCGCCTCCTGGATTCGCCACACTACGTCCGGCTTCTCCAGGATCATGATGTAGGAGATGCTGCTGTATCGGTAGCTCAAGATCCGCCCCGAGAGGCGAGCCAGCCGCTCGTCGCTGATGGACAGCTTGCCCTTCTTGAGCTGGGTGATGAACTGCTCCACATCGTCGAATAGCTTGCCAATCTCATCTTCCACTCGCTCCATGGCAGTCGACTTGGCGAGCGCGACTGCCACGAGTTCGCGGTAATAGTCTTTCGTCTCAGGCACTATGAGTTCATCGTAGGTTACCGAGAGCTCCTCTCCGGACACTGTGAGCCGGTAGTCATCGGCGTACTCAACTGAGCTGAAGTCGGACAGATTGCGGTCGAGTCTCTTCAGGTAGCTGATGACGTCGCTGATGTCGGTGTCGGCGCAGTTGACGAAGACCAGCGTGCCGAAGGAGAACGCGAACACTCCTTTGCCCGTAGGCTGGGGAAGGATGCCCTCCAGGTGTTTCTCGGAAAGCACCAGAGTGTCCTCCCAGGAAAACGGACGCTCGATGCCGAACTGTGAAGCGATGGCGGTGAGGTTCAGTTCTCTGGACACCGCGACAGCTCTGAACAGAGTCGGGTTCACGTCGACCACCTCTGTGTAGTTTTCCATATTATATCATGCCTTTCGGTAGAGATGGCAGTCGAGGGGGTAGTGATCATGCGATTGAATTCGAGGTCGATGCACTGTCTTGCTGTTGTGTCCATTGTTGCCGTAACCGCGTTTATAATGAGCGCCTCGCGCGCCGGCGGCCAGGCGGCGCCGCAAGCTGATGAGCCCGCCGGATTCGGGCAGCGCTTCACAGTCATGACCTACAACATCCACGCCGGAATGGGTGTGGACTTCACCTATGACATAGACCGCATTGCTGATCTCATTCGCGAGCAGGGCGCGGACATCATAGGCCTTTGCGAGGTCGAGCAGAAGACCCAGAAGGTCAACTATGATGACCAGGCAAAGCGCATCGCCGACAAGCTGGGTTTCCAATATGCGTATGGCCCCATATTCGCGCGCAGCGCCGGCTTCTTCTGCAACGCCTTGATCAGCCGTTTTCCTATACTGTCGCACCAGACCCACCTGCTGCCCAACCCCAACCACACCCAGCCGCGGGCTGCGCTGGAAGCGCAGGTGGACGTGGACGGGACGGTAGTCACTGTGTTCGTAACGCACCTGGAGGTGGCCGATTCGGGCTCGCGAGTGGCACAGGCCAAGGCGTTGGCCGGCATGGCATCGCGCGTGCCTTCGCCGCGGATCATCATGGGGGATTTCAACGCCACCCCCACTCACGCGCTGGAGACAGCCTTGATGCTGCGCGAGCATAACGACACTTACCCTCTCCACCGCGTCCTGGTCGACAGCGCCTGGCTGGCTGCACAGGGACGGTTTGAACGAGACTATCTCAAGGGCGGATACACCATAGGCGTGTTCGATCCCAGCGCCCGTATCGACTACATCTTCGCCTCTTGCGACATCGGCGTGGCGAGCGATGCCGGCGCGGCCCGCGTGCCTCACAGCCTTGCTTCAGACCACCTTCCGTACGCCGTTGCGCTGGAACTTCCTCGCAAGCAGGCCGCGCATGATCTGTCGGCGCCGGCCGTGGATGCCGCTCTCGGCGCGCTCCCCTCGCCGCCGGCTTCGCAGGATGGCCGCGCGCCGCTGGTTGCCGTGATGCACAGCCCGGATGTGGCGCTTTGGTATGAGGACATGGGATGGTACTACGAAGACGACCTCGACATGATACTCGAGACGGTGTCGGGCATCGGGCTTCCCGGGCTGGAGTGCGTGCTCGTCCCTGCCGATGATCTTGAGGGCTTGGTTAGCGCGGCATCGCAGAGGCCGACTTTGCTGGTGCTTTCCAACGCCAGGCGCATGTCGGGCCGCCAAATGCAGGCAGTGCGACACTTCGTCGCCGCTGGGGGCAGGGTGATTGCTACCTATCAGACTTCGCTCAAGACAGAGACTGAGGCTATAGCCGGAGAATGCGGTTTTGGCTTGGCCGATCTGTTTGGAGCCCAGATGGCGGGGTGGACCGGGGTGTCGCCGATGCATGATGCGATTGCGCCGGTTGGCGCGAGCCGGGGAGAGCCTGGGGCTGCGGCGGACGCCATTTGGAAAGGCGTCAAGGCCCCGGTGAGTTTGCCTGTGCCCGAAGGTATGGTCGTGAAGGCCCGGCCGGGCTGCATGGTGCTGGGTCAGTGGTCCCACAGAGACGGAACACCGTCTCGACCCTTGCCGGTGAACGCCGCCATGATGCTGAACGGCTCCGTCCTGTACATCGGCGCAGACTTGCTCTGCTGGGACGTGCTGCAGGAAGAGCCGGCGAAGATGCTTGTGGCCAATATGGTCAGGTTCATGCTGGGCATCGACTTCTAGCGGGTCGGGCGACCGGGCGGTCGCCTGACCCGCCGACTGCTAGAACTGGGGAAACTGAGATTCGGGCGCGAACACCACGCCGACTAGTCCAGGGCCGGTGTGCGCGCCCAGCACCGGGGCGATCGGACCCACGGGCAGCCAGCGGCATTGGAATATGCGGTCAAGGCCTGCACGCAAGCGCGCGGCGCCTTCGGGGCACAGGCCGTGCAGCACCTGCATTCGCATGGCTGTGTTGGCCGGGTAGATGGACGCAACTGCACTGGCAATGGCGTCGATTGCCCGGTCCAATGTGCGCGTCTGGCCGCGCGTGACATAGGTGCCGCCCGCTTTCTCTACCCCGATTATGGGCTTGATGTTGAGTATCGACGCGACTAGCCCCTTGAGATGGCTGATGCGGCCGCCGTATATGAGATACTTCAGGGTGGAGAGCGTGAAAAGAGTGTCGGTGGCCGCGGTTATCTGCTGCAGCATGGCGACTGCTCTATCCGCGCTCCACCCTGCCCGAGCGGCGCGCGCGGCCGCTTCCACATGCCATCCCTGCGCCCCCGACAGGGTTTTCGTGTCGTATACCGTCACACTAGCCTCGGGAACCATGCTCGCTCCCATTCGAGCAGTGTTGACAGTGCCGCTCAGGCCGGACGATATGTGGACCGACAGGATATCCGGGTCGGTGCGGGCCAGATTCCGGTATAGCTCGGCGAAGTCGCCGGGAGACGGCTGCGATGTGCTGGGCATCTCTCCGGTCCGCGCCAGGAGTTCATAGAACTCTTCGACGCTGATATCCACACCGCCCCGGTACATTCGTCCTCCGATGGTGATCGTCAGCGGAACATAGTGAATATTCAGTTCATCTCGCTGCTCGGCGCAGATATCTGCGCCATGATCCGTAACTATCTGCATTGGCGGTTCCTCCGGCAGTTTCTGATGAATCCATACTACCATCGATTGTGTGCTCGCACCAGTCACCCCGATCATGCCGTAATCGAGAAGGAATGAATCGCCTCAAGGTGAAACATATAGCCAGACAGTCAAACGCAATGCTCTTAGGTGGTGTATTGGGCTCATGGCATGCTCATCGGCTCTTGAACGCGTTGCTCAGGCGGTCGCGGGCGGCTCGCCGGAGCGACTCGCGCTAGTAGTGCGGTCTCGCGACATGGCGGCCAGGGCGCGGCGTGAGGTCTTGTCGATGACGAGGGCCGGTGCCGCTTTCGTGATCCCCGTCTACACGCTGGACCAATTCGCGGCGGCGATCATCCGCAGGGCGGGCGGGCGGCACAGGCCCATCGGCGAGCTGGAGCGGGAGATCGTCATAGGCCGTCTGCTGATGAGGCGAGGCAGGCTGGGGCAGCTGGCCGCCCTCAGCCAGTGTGCCGATCGACCGGGGGTCGCGCGCGCGTTCGCCGGCGCGATTCTCGAGATGAAGCGGGCGATGGTCAGTCCCGCGCAGGTGGAGCAGGCGCTGTCGGGGCTCGCGCAGACCCACGCTGACTTCCTGGCGGTCTGGCGCGACTACGAGGCTTTCCTGAAAGAGCATGGCCTGGCCGATGGCGAGGACTTGTACGCCTCCGCCGCCGGGGCGCTCAGGGCCCAGGGCAGGCAGGCGCTGGGCGATCTGCAGAGGGTCTGGTTCGATCAGTTCTTCGACGCCGCGCCTGCCGAGGCGGCGGTGATGGCCGCCGTGGGCCGGCTTGTCCCTGCGACGTATGTCAGGCTCACCTGTGCTGATTGCGATGATGCGGATATGGTGATCGAGAGAGTCCGCCGTCTTGCGGCTCCGGCTAATGTCGAGGTGAACGTGCGCGGCCGCAGCGGGTCGCCGAGGATCGGCGCCGGCGGGCTTTCCATCATGACCGCGCCCGGCCCTGCGGCCGAGGCGCGCGAAGCGGCCCGGGAGATCAAACGGCTGATAGTGGAGGAAGGGCGCAGGCCATGGGAGATCTGCGTCGCCAGCGCCGATTCGGCAGAGTTCATCCCGGCCCTGCTTGAGGCGTTCGCGGAGTTTGGCGTGCCGTGCGCTGCACCGCGGAAACGCCTGCTTTCGTCGTCGACGCTCGTCCTTGACTGCGTGGCTCTGGCCGATGCGACGGTGGCGCGGCATGCGGGATTCGATCTCCTGAGATTGCTGGCAAGTCCATACATTGGCCGGGGGCCCGCCTGTGCCTCTCGGGTCATCAGGGCGATGAAGGTCAAGGGTCTCGAGCTGACGGCCGGTAGATGGAAGGCGCGTTGCGAGGGGATCGATGAATGCGGGGAGGCTGTCCTGCTCGTTGAGACGCTGGCTGAAGCGTGGAGTGGTGACTTCGGCAAGTCAAGGGGACTTGCGACCTGCGTAGACGAGTTTCGCGCGCTGCTCGCATCGGTTGGGCCGCCGGGATCCATCATGGCCGCCGACAACCTGGACTGGGCGGTCGAGTCGTGGGCGGCATGGGGAGCGTTCAACTCGCTCTTGGATGAGATCGCCCGATCTCGGGATGCGTACAACGGCGCGGGAGGCGAGGGCGATTGGGCCGAATTCGCTCGCATCCTGGGCTCTGCGATCAGGCGGCGCTCGTTTCCGCTGGAACGCCCGGACCCTGCAGGCGTTCAGGTCGTTGGGCCGGCTAGAAGCGCCGAGTCCGAATGGCCGGTGCTCTTCCTGAGCGGAATGGCTGAGGGCAGATTCCCTCGCAAGATGCGGCGGTCGTGGATCTTCAAAGAGGACGACTTGGAACGGCTGGCGCGCTCCGGGGCACAGATCATGCTGGCTCGGGAGTATGCGGCCATGGAGCGGTTCATCTTCAGCTCGGCAGTGGGCTCTGCGAGCGAGCGGCTGTACATAACCCATCCGTCGAGCGGGGCTGACGGATCGTCGGTGAGACGATCGTTCTTCGTGGATGAACTCCTGGATTCTATGGGCGTCTCGCGCCAAGATGAGCAACGGATAACCACGTTCGTATCGCCCCGCGATGTCTTTCCGCGCAGGTGGGACATGGTGGCGAGCCCCAGGGAGTTGTCTTTGTGCGCCCTCGCGCACGCGCGCGCGTTGGGCGGCGTGCAGCTGGGTGCAGAGTCGTCGCGGGTGCGGGAATGGGGCAGGCAGAGGCCTGACATGTGGGAGATTGCCTCCTGGTGGAAAGAGAGGCTGGATCGGACGCTCGGCCCCGGATACTCAGTGTTCAGCGGCCACATCACCGCGCCTGACCTATTGCGCGGCCTGCGATCTGTGATGCTGCGCGATACGGTCTGGTCGGCCGGGCATTTCGACGACTACCTCAGGTGTCCGTTCGCCTTCTTCTGCTCGCGGGTTCTGGGGCTGGGCGCGGTCGAGGAGGCGCCGGACGAGCTGACCGCGCTTACGCGCGGGGCTGTCTTGCACGCCATTCTGCGAAAGTTCTTCGTTGCGCACCTCGGGTCGCCGCTCGTACCGTCCAAGATCGACGAGTACCACTCCCAGATGCGCCGGATTGCCCTGGAAGAGCTGGACAGGGTGGACGTCGAAGCCACTAACATGTCAGGGCCGGCGTGGGAGGCATACCGAGGCTCCATCCTTGCGCAGGCGGCGCAGACCCTCGATGCGCAGTTAGAGCTGGCCGACAAGACCGATGGGTTCTGGAGCCCGGCTCACCTGGAATGGAGTTTCGGCCTCGCGCCGCGGCCGGAGGCGGCGCCAAGCTCAGTGCGGGAGTATCTCATGCTGTCGGGCGATGAACCGAGCGAGGCGGACGGCACGCGCGGCACGTATGGCCTGCGAGCGGGAGGCAGGGTCGACAGGATCGATGTGAGCCGGGATGGCGCATTCGCTATCTACGACTACAAGTCTGGCCGCAGCACGAACTTGCCTTCGTTCACGCAGATCAAAGAGGGCGATGAGATTCAGCTCGGCGTGTACATAATGGCTGTCGAGAACCTGCTCGCCACACAGTCCCAGAAGGTGGCGGGCGCGTGGTACTACAGCCTGCGCGACAAACGCTTGGCATCGGGAGTATGGCGCGATGAGTACCACGATCAGTTCGCGGCCGAGAGGAGAAGGGGCGGGAGGCTCTCGGGCGAGCAGTGGCGGGAATATGTGGACCGGGTTCGCGCCTCCGCGCTGAATGCGGCGAGCCAGGCCGCCGCCGGCGTGTTCCACATCGCGCCTCGCAAACCGTCTAGCTGCGGCTGGTGCGAGTTCCGGCGTGTGTGCCACGTGTACATGCTCGATCTTGAAGCATTGAGCCAGTCTGCCGACAATGATAACGATGGTGAGCGGGGCTCGGGAGGTGACGGGCGTGGTTAGCTACACTCCCGAGCAACAGCAGGCCATCTTCAATCTCGACCAGAGCCTGGTGGTGACGGCCGGCGCGGGATCGGGCAAGACCCGGGTTCTCGTGGGAAGGTATGTGAACATCCTCGATCAGCAGGCCGCCGACATCGATGAAGTGATCGCCATCACTTTCACCGAAAAGGCCGCGAGCGAGATGAAAGGCCGGGCGTGGGAGGCCATAGTCGCGCGAGAGAAGGAATCTTGCTCGCCGGAGGAAGCGCGAAGGTGGAGGGAGCTTGCGAGGAGGCTTCAATCTGCGCGGATCAGCACGATCGACTCGTTCTGTGCACAGCTCGTCAGGGATTACCCTGTTGAGGCCGGCGTGGATCCGGAGTTCGTCATAATGGACGAGTTTGATGCGCACAGGGCGCTGCTCGCAGCTGCCCGGTCGGCCGTGGACAAGATGCTCCAGCGCAAGGACCCCTATTTGACAAGCCTGGCGGTGGAGAAAGGGTTTGGAAGCGTGGCGCAGGGCCTCATCCGGGTTTACGAGAGGATGCGCATGACTGGCAGATCGTGGAAGGAACACCTGTCAATCACCGTGGCGAGCCTGGACCGATCCGAGGCTCAGGCCGAGCAGTCACTCACTGACCTGAAGTCGCGCTTGATGGCGTTGGCCGAGAGCGGGGGCGTGTCGATAAGCGTGGACAACCTGCAGCTCGGCGCCTCATGGCTCATGGCCGAAGTAGACGCGGCTGTCGCTGCCTTGAAACTGAAGAAGCGGTCAGATGAGCAGAAGGAGATCGACCAGCTCACATCGGTCTTGCAGGACTGCGTTCTGGACAGGCATGCGCAAGACGGCGCGCGTTCGGTGATAGACGCGTGTGCGCTGATGGACGAGGAATACAGGGCTCAGCGCGGCCACGGCGCTCTAGTGGATTTCACAGGCATTGAGATTGCCGCCAGAGACCTGCTGCGCGATACTCCGGCGGGGGAGGCGTGCCGGAGCAGGTTCAAGTTCGTCCTAGTAGACGAATACCAGGACACCAACAGGCTGCAGGACGAGATCATCTCCCGGATCACAGGCGATCCATACGGTAACAGGCGGTTTTTGGTAGGCGACCCCAAGCAGTCGATATACAGGTTCCGCGGCGCGGTCGTGGAGGTATTCGAGGAGGCCGTGCGAGCCGCCGGCGGCGATGCCGACAAATGCAGGCGAGTGGAGCTCGGGACGAATTTCCGCTCTGTGGGGCCGCTTGTGGATGTTACGAATGCCCTGTTCACTGGGATTCTGGGGCCCGAGCGGTTTCTTCCTGCGAAATCGCACAGAAGGACGCCGAGCTCAGAACCTCTCCATGCTGAGCTGATGCTGGCATATCTGGAGGGCCGGGAGAAGAGCCCCAGAGGCGAGCTAGAAGCCGAGATCGTGGCGCGGCGGATCGCGGACATGGTGGACAATGGAGAGCGACTGGTGTGCGAGGCCTCCGCCGGGGCAGACGAGCCCAGGGTAACAGACCGTCCGGTGCGGTACGGCGATATCGCGGTGCTGCTAAGGGCGATGACTCGGGTGAAGGAATTCGAAGCCGCTCTGGCGCGCTCTGGGATTCCGTACTATGTCGTCGCAGGCACGGGGTTCTACGGAAGGCCCGAGGTCATGTGGCTCATGGACCTGCTCCGGGCCGTAGACGACAGGTCGGATGTCACGTCTTTGGCCGCAGTTCTGCGTTCGCCGGTGTTTGGCCTGTCAGACGAGAGTCTGCTTAGGCTGAAGACCGCCGCCGGCGGGCTGGATCTGGCGGTGTGGGGCGGGGGCGATGGTGCGGAATCGGGCGTGGTCGGAGCGGCGGACGCGCTAACAGGTGTTGAACTGGACAAGTTCCACAGGGCGCGCGCCTGCCTCACTAAGCTCGGAACCGCGGTGGGTCGGATGACTGTGGGCGGTCTGATGAAGGCTGCGATTGAGTTGGCCGGGTTCGAAGAGTACTTCGCCTTCGCCGAGCAGGGCGCTCAGTCCATTGGCAACCTGCGCAAGCTGGTGCAGATGGCGGAGGACGAAGCATCCACCCGATCCTGTCTGCGCGACTTCATAGTGGACATGGACCTCGCCGACGATCTGAGCGCCCGCGAAGCTGAGGCGGCCATGGAAGAGGAGTCTGCCGACACGGTCAAGATCATGACTGTCCACAAGTCCAAGGGGCTTGAGTTTCCCGTGGTATTCCTGCCCGAGCTGGCCAGGGAGGCGCGCAGATCCGGCGGCGGGCTGTTCGAATACAGTCTTCCACTTGGATTGGCCATCCCTGTGCAGGTGGGGGATGAGTGGTGCGACAAGACCCGCCACTCGCAGGCTGTGGCGGATGAGATCAGGGCCGGCGACGACGAGGAAGGCAAGCGTTGCCTGTACGTCGCTGCGACCAGAGCGTCTGACTACTTGGTGATGAGCGCGACCCTGCCTGGTCCGGGCGCCCGGGCGCGGTCGGGCGGGGGTTCTAGCTGGTACGAGCACTTGTCGTCAGCCATCCCCGGGCTAGACGAGCGCGGCGCCTGCGGGGCTGATGGGGCCGGCGGAGCCGATGCGGCGAACACGGTGGTTCTTGATGAGCAGACCGGCGCCGCGATACTCGTCAGGCGCTACGAGGAGTCGGCTGTGCGCCGAGCCATGCGGGCGCAGGGCGAAGCGCTTGCGGGGGCGGAGGACGGCGAAGGGGAGTGCGAAGGCGAATCTGCCGACATCTCTGAGTTCGCCCCATTGGTCAGGCCCGTGTGGTCTGTCGCGGCTGCCGGGACTGCCGCTGCCGCCGAAGCCGCTGCTGCCGCGGGGGGCGCGACTGCGGCCTGCGCGCCTTGCCAGTTCTCGGTGTCGGCGTTGATGTGTTTCTCTCATTGCCCTCGCTGGTATCTGTATGAGTATGTGTGTAGGCTGGGGCGCATCCCGCGCGACACGGCGCGGGCGTTTGGATCTGAGCTTCAGCTCAACGCGGCCGTCCGTGGGCAGATAGTGCATTCAGCGTGCGAAAGATGCGGGCGCGAGACGGATCTCGCTCAGGCCAGGGCATTGGTGCTTGAGGAACTGCGTTTTCGCGGGGTGCGCCGCGGCCGGGCCGAGGCGGTTGCGGACGAGCTCATGCCGATGATCGACACCTTCCTCCTGCGCTACCCGGGGCTTGCTCGCGAGGGCGACAAGGAAGTGGGGTTCTTGATGGACCTTGGGGGGCCGGTGGTCTCCGGGGTTATGGACCGTGTCGATGTGCAGGCAGACGGAAGCGTTCTGGTAGTTGATCTCAAGACCAATCGCGTTCGCGGCCAGGCAGTCGATGAGGCGATGGCCCGGTATGGGGTGCAGCTGGACGCATATGCCGTTGCCGCAGGGCGAGTGCATGGCACAGACTGCGTAACTGCCAGGCTGCATTTCCTCTACCCCGACGAGGTGCGCGAGAGATCATACGGGCCTGACGAGCTGCGGGAGGCTGCGGAGAAGCTGAAGGAGCTTGCGGTTCGGGCAGCCCGGCATGACCTGCGCAATACGCCGATCCAAAGGATCGCGGAATGCGACAGGTGCTACTTCGCGCCCCTGTGCGGGATCGTTCGCGGGCACCTCAAGGCGCCCCTGGATGCCCGCGAGCTGCATGAAGTCCGCGAAGCATCGTTCGATGAAGAGGTTCTCCCTGTAATCTCATTGTCGGACGACGAGTATCTCGACCTTGGCGGCGTGGGCGAGGTTGACTACGATTGAGAGCGCCGCCGTGGGGCTCGAATTCGGGTCGTACGGGGGCTCGCGCGGCGCGCGGGCGGCCCAGACCTGAATAGCCCGGGTGTGTCCCTATCTGCTTTCGTGGCGCCGGGCCAACTCCTCCACGACTGCCTGCGGGGGAATGTCGTGGTAGGCCAGGACGAGAAGGGAGTGGAACCACAAGTCGGCCATCTCGCTGATGATCTCGTTTCTGTCGTTGTTCTTTGAGGCCAGCATTACCTCGCCGGCTTCTTCCGCTACTTTCTTCAGCACTCGATCCTGCCCCGAGGCGATCAGCCTGGCCGTGTAGGAACCCTCCGGCTTACTGGCCTTCCTGTCCTGCACTATGCGGTAGAGATCGTCCAGGCTGAACCGGGCCCCTGCGCTGCCGGGGAGCTGTGTGAAGAAGCACGACTTCTGGCCTGTATGACAGGCCGCGCCGGTCTGCTCTACCCGTATGAGGAGGCAGTCTCGGTCGCAGTCGCAGAAGACCGACTGCACCTCCTGAAAGTGGCCTGAGGTTTCGCCTTTGACCCACAGTGCCTTGCGGCTTCTGCTCCAAAAGCACGTGCGGCCCTCCGACAGCGTTCTGCTGATGGATTCGCGGTTCATGTACGCGACCATCAGCACTTGATTGGTCTGCGCGTCCTGAATGACGGCGGGTATTAGTCCATCGGCATCGAACCTGAGCGCGGCGATCCATGCCTCCCAGTCGCAGCTGAGGCAACGGTTGCGGTCCTGCTTCTGTGCCTGGCAGCCAGGCAATTTGGGCTGTTCGATCATAGCCGGACGTCAACTCCTTCCTTGGCCAGGTATTCCTTGACCTCGCCCACGCGCAGCACTCCGAAGTGGAACACCGATGCTGCTAGGGCAGCATCTGCGCCTCCTTCAACGAATGCGGAGCGGAAATGCTCCAGTGCGCCGGCCCCGCCCGAGGCGATCACCGGGATGCTCACGGCCTGGCTCACTGCGCGAATCTGGCACAGGTCGTATCCGCCGGTGGCGCCGTCCCGGTCTATGGAGGTGAGCAGGATTTCGCCTGCGCCCAGACGCTCGACGGTGCGTGCCCATTCGACCAGATCGAGCTGCGTGCGCCGCTTGCCGCCAGATGCGCATACGACCCACCTGCCTGCGTCCGGATTTGCATCCGGACTTGCGGCAGCGTCGATGGCGACTACGATCCGGTGGGATCCGAAGGCGCGGGCCGCCGCTTCCACCAGCTCGGGGTTTCGCACAGCGGCGGTGTTGATGCCGACTTTGCACGCTCCGGCGTCCAGCACTCGCCGGGCATCATCCAGGCTTCCGATACCTCCGCCCACTGTGAGCGGGATTGAGAGCGCAGACGATATTCTACGCACCGCATCCAGGCAAGTACCGCGACCTTCTTCAGTCGCAGAGATGTCCAGCAGTACCAGCTCGTCGGCGCCTTCATCCTCATAGGCCAGGGCCAGTTCAAGCGGGTCTCCCGCATCTTTCAGGCGTTTGAAGCCAACCCCCTTGACCACACGGCCGTCCTTCGTGTCCAGGCACGGGATGATCCTTCTGCTGCCTGCGACTCGAAGCGCGTCCGCAAGCTTGATTGCCCCGGTATACAGGGCGCGGCCGATGATCACTCCTAACAGACCCTGCCGCTTGAGGGGTTTCAGTCGGCGGAGGTCGTCCGGGGAGCCGACTCCGCCTGCAGCGATGACGCTTACGCCGGTTGACAGGAGATCGGCGATGGCGTCGACGTTGACTCCGCGCAGGGTGCCGTCGCGGGATACGTCTGTGTAGACCACAGTTCGGATCCCCAGATCCAGCATGCGGCGGGCAAGCTCCCCAGCTGTGAGCCTCGAAGATCGCAGCCATCCGTCTGTCATGACCATGCCGCGGTCGCAGTCTATGCTGACCATGATCCTGTCTCCGTATAGGCGGATGAGCTCTCGGAGTATGCCCGAGTCGTCGCACGCCGCTGTTCCCAGGATGACGCGGGTCGCTCCAGCCGCAAAAGCCGATTCCGCGTGCTCTGGCGTCCTAAGGCCCCCGCCCAGCTGCACAGGCAGGCCGGTCTCGCCCGCAATCCGGCTTACTACGTCGAGATTCACAGGCTGGCCCGCCTTGGCCCCGTCCAGATCGACCACGTGAAGCATCTGGGCCCCTTGATCTGCCCAGCCTCGGGCGATTTGAACTGGGTTATCTGAATACTCCGTCACTTTCCTAAAGTCGCCTTGAAACAGGCGAACACACTTTCCGTTGTGAATGTCGATAGCCGGGATTACGAGCATTGGGACCTATAGCACTCCCTTCGTGGACGGGATCTGTCGGGCTGTCCTGCCGGACGACTTCCCACCGCTGCCAGCGTTGGCGCCGGTGCCGGCGTCTGTATCGGCATCGACGTTGGTATCACGCGCCACCGCCTGCCGCAGGGCCAGCGCCAGCGACTTGAACACGGACTCGATGATGTGGTGCGTGTTCGATCCATGGAGCAGGTCAATGTGCAGAGTGAGCTGCCCATGGTTGGCCAGGGCGCGCATGAACTCCTCCACGAGTTCGGTATCGAAGTCGCCTGCCTTCGCACACGGCATGGGTACGTTGAAATGAAGGTAGGGGCGTCCGGAAAGATCCACCACTACCATAGACAGAGCGTCGTCCATCGGCGCCAGGCCGCTGCCATAGCGCGCGATGCCCCGCTTGTCGCCGAGGGCTTCGCGGAGGGCCTGCCCAAAGCAGATGCCTACATCCTCGACAAGGTGGTGGCAGTCCACTTCAGTGTCGCCGTAGGCGTGTATCTTCAGGTCCAGCTGGCCGTGGAACGTCAGTATCCGGAGCATGTGTTCGAGAAACCCGCAGCTGACGGAGATGTCGGGCGCACGGGCGGTGACGAACTCGACGGAAACATCGGGGTCGAGGCTCAGGACCATGTCCACGCCCGTCTCCGTTGTCTCCCGGTGCACCTCGGCCTGTCGGGGCTTGGGCATTTCACTCACCATCCTCAAGGCTTTCATGATTTGCATCGGCCAACGCGTTCTGCAGCGCGGCCAAGAAAGCGTTATCCTCCTCTACAGTTCCGCAGCTGACCCTGAGATATCCGCGAAGCATTGGCTCGCCGGGGAAGATGCGGACTGAGACGCCCTGCCGGCGGAGGGCGTCTCGAACTGTTGCCGCCTCTGGCTGGTCCGTCCTGAACAAGATGAAGTTCGTGCAAGACGGCAGGCAGGTCACTCCTGGAATGCGCGCAAGACGGCTTGCGAGCCGTTCACGCTCCTGCACGATCCGGGCGACCGCCTCTCGGCAGTATGCGCCGTCTTGCAGGGCGGTCTGTGCGATGGACAGGGCAAGCGAGTCGAGGTTGAAGGGCTGCCTGACCTTTGCCAGCTCAGCCGCGATTTCTGAGCTTGATACTGAGTACCCCACTCGCACTCCGGCCAGTCCGAATGCCTTTGACAGAGTCCGGAGCACGATCAGACGGTCGTATTGCTCGAGCAGCCGGAGGACGCTCCCGCCCGCGAACTCCACGTAGGCTTCGTCCACCACGACCAGAGCTGCAGTGGCCTGCAGCACAGCCTGGATCTCGTCCTCCGCCATGCGCCCGCCGGTGGGGTTGTGCGGGTTGCAGAGGATTGCTATACAGGGGCCGTCCGCCGGTGCGCCCGCTCTCGCGTTCGCCTCCTCGATGATTCCCGCCACGCCCAGTTCGAGCCGGGGGCCGAGGGGCACTGCCCGAAGGTCGGCGCCGGCGGCGAGCGCGGCGAACCCATACGTAGTGAATGAAGGCCTTTGGATGACGACCTTCTTGCCCGGCCCGAAGGTCTGCAGGATGATGTAGATCACCTCGTCTAGCCCGTTGCCCATGGTTATCTGGGTTTCGCTCACTCCCAGCCGAGACGAGATCGTCCCCTTCAGAGCTGCGGCGAGTCTCTGCGGATACCTGTTGAACGGGATCGCCCGCAGCTGATCCAGGACGCTTTCCTTGAGGCGCGCAGGCAAGTCGAAGGGACTCTCATTGCTGTCGAGCCTCACGCGAATTCCGTCTGAGTCGGGCTCGTAGGCACGGAGTGCCTGTAGCTCGGGCCTGGCAAGGCCCCTCAACGAACGTGAACCGGTCGCGGTCTCCATCATTGCATAACCCTCCTTGCGGCAAGAGCCGCCGCGTGCGCGTCCAGACCTTCAACTTCCGCTATGGCGTGAGCTGCATCTAGGATATCGTCCAGGTACGTGCGCGAGAGCGAAGTGATGTTCTGCACGCGCACGAAGTCTCGCACGGAGAGCGCAGACCGACTGCGGGCGGTGCCGCCTGTGGGCAGCACGTGATTGGGCCCGGCGGCGTAGTCGGTGGCCGCCACAGGCGTGAGCGGGCCTAGGAGCACACTGCCTGCGTTCTCAACCTGACCGAGCAGGGCATGGGGGCGATCCACTAGTATCTCCAAGTGTTCTGGGGCGTAGTGGTTGACTACGTCTACGGCTTGGCCGAGGTTGTCGGCAATAATGATGAGACCATGATCGCTGAGCGACTGCGTGATCACGTTGCGCCGGGGCAAGGCATCGACCTGGGCGAGCACCTCCCGCTCGACGTCTGCGGCTAGTTCGGGGCTGGTCGTCACCAGTATGGCCTGTGAGTCCGGACCGTGCTCTGCCTGGGAGAGCAGGTCCGCGGCTGCAAGAAGCGGATCTGCCGAAGCATCGGCCAGCACGACCAGCTCGCTCGGCCCGGCCAGCATGTCGATGTCCACGTAGCCGAACACAAGCTTCTTGGCTGCGGTTACGTAGGCGTTGCCCGGGCCGACGATCTTGTCGACCGCGGCGATGGAGTTGGTTCCGAACGCCATTGCCGCGATGGCCTGGCATCCGCCGACCTTGAACACTCTGTCGACTCCGGCGATGTCGGCCGCGACCAGCACATGCGGGTTGGCTGCGCCTCCGGGGGCAGGCGGCGTGCAGGCGACTATGTGACGCACGCCGGCTACTCGAGCCGGTATTGCGCCCATGAGCACGGAAGACGGGTAAGCGGCAGTGCCGCCCGGCACGTACAGGCCGACTCGCGCGAGCGGTCGGACTAGCTGCCCCATCGTCGTGCCATCGTCCAGAACGCAGGTCCATGATTGCTGCACCTGCCGCTCATGGAAGCATCGGATGTTGTCGGCTGCCTTACGAAGCGCCCCCACGGTGGACTCATCCACTGCAGAGTAGGCGTTGCGGATCTCAAGGGGCGTTGCCTCGACACTGCCCGGGACGGAGTCTGCGCCGTCGAACCTTGCGGTGTACTCTCGGATGGCCTGGTCGCCGCGGTTTCGGACGTCTTCTATGATGGGGCGGATCGTGTCTTCGATTTCGCTGAGACCTTCTAGTCCGCAGCGGACTCCTTGTTGCAGGAAGTCGGCAGCGGCAATAGTCTTGATTGTCATTGGAGTAGTCACATGAACACCTCCCGGCATAGCAGTCTCCTCAGCCAGTCGTTGCCCGGTCATCAGTTGCGACTGCGCAGAGCTGACGTCATTCGGTGAATGACAGCGGATTTTAGCTGCAAGCTCGCTCGATTCGCAATGAGGCGCGCCGATACCTGCATGATCTCTTCCACCACTACCAGCCCGTTGTCGGCCAGCGTTCGACCGGTGTCGACGATGTCCACTATCACATCGGCCAGTCCTGCGATTGGCGCTATCTCCACAGCCCCGTTCAGTTTGATAATCTGAACGCACAGGTCTCGTCTGGGCGCGAAGTGGCGCTTGGCGATGGCAGGGAACTTAGTGGCCGCCCGCAGGGTGTGCCCCAGACACGGCGGGCGTAGTTCGCGAGCTGCTGGATCGGGATTGGAATCGAGGCCGGGGCCGGTGCTGGGGCCGGGGCCGACGGCGAACTCGGGCGCGGCGACAACCATGCGGCATTTCCCAAAGCCCAGGTCGAGCAGTTCGCACACGTTCCAATCGCCTTCGAGCAGTACGTCCTTGCCGGTTATCCCGAGGTCTGCAGCGCCGTACTCCACGTAAGCAGGCACGTCCGCGGGACGGGCGATTATGAACTTGGCACTGCCGTCTGGGGTCGTGTGCACCAGCCTTCGGTCAAGTTCGTCCAGGTCAGGGCAGTCAAGCCCCGCATGGGCCAGAGCGTCCAGGGCCGGCTGGAGCAGCCTGCCCTTGGGAAGGGCAATCCTCAGTGGCGAGACCTGACGGCTTGGCATAGATCCGGATTCGGCCCGAGCTGCCGGTTCCATCGCTGCACGCTCCCTTCTGGGGTTCCCGATGCTTCCAGTGCTTCCAGCGCGGACGCCACAGAATCCACATCCACCGCGAATCCGGCTGCAGGCGCGGAATTGCCGAATCGCGCCAGCAGGTCATCATAGCGCCCTCCTCCGATTACGGCGTTTCCAGCGCCGGGGGCATATCCTTCGAAAACAACCCCGGTGTAGTAGTGGAACTCGCGCGTTATGGCGAGATCCAGACTGAAATACCTGCCCAGGCCCCGGTCTTCCAGGGTTCCTAGGATCCCTACGAGATCGTCGGCTGCCTCGTAAACCCCTGCGACCTGCAGAGCGTTCAGCGCCTCCGGGCCGGTGTGCAGGTCAGGTAGGCGCTTGAGCAGATCGATGCCGCGGGCATCGCGAGCAAGATCGCCGGCGCCGGCATCTTCAAGGGATGATACCAACTCGCGATACTGGACGTAGTCGCGCGATGCCAGCGCCGACTGGATCTGTCTTCTCATATCGCCCTGAGCCCCTGCGGCGTCAAGTATCGTCGCGAGCAGTCGTGCATCGTTCAGGCCGATGCAGAAATCGCGCAACCCTATGTTGATGAGGCCTTCAGCAGCCATGGCCAGGATCTCCGAATCGGTCTGCCTGCCGGTGGCGGTTTGGCCAATGAGTTCCGCTCCCACCTGACGCCGTTCCTCCGGCTTGCCGCTTCCTGGCTTTTGGGCTCGGAACACGCTGCCGGAGTAGTACAGGCGCGTCGGCTCGTCCGGCGATAGCAGATGGCGCGCGGCCAGGGCGGCCACTGGAGCGGTCAGGTCCGATCGCAGGGTCAGAAGGTTGCCGTCCCTGGACAGGACTACGAAAGACGCGCGCGCGCTTTCACGATGCTGATCTGGGCCGCCCGCACCGTGGGGGCCGTCAGGGCCGAGTTGGGCCATGCCTAACCCCACCAGCATTGGTGGGACTATCTCCTTGTAGCCCCGGGTTTCGAAAGTGCGCGCCAGGCTGCTCTCAATGCTCCGCCGGATGAGAGCATCTGTGGGGAGGTAGTATCTCCCCGAAAGAAGCAGGTTGTCCATTCTACACCACGCTCCCGTCTGCTGATTTGCTGTCCTGCAGTCTTGCTGTACAAAAAAAGCTTCTCGTCCCCCAAAAGGGACGAGAAGCATGATGTTCCCGTGGTCCCACCCTAATTAGCCCAAGGCTTACGCCCGAGGCTCACTCATCAAGGATACGGACAGCGGTGCGTGCCGTGTTGCCGCGGACGGCCCAGGCGGTCCTCCCAGACGGCCGCTGCCTTATATCCCCTTTCCTGTAACGGTGAAAGACTCCGTCGGAGCTTACTGGCGGCGCCGCTATTGCTGCCGCGTTCAGTCCGCACTCCCGGGTGTGGTTCGGTCGCTGTTTCGGACCGGGCTCGCACCGCCCCCGGCTCGCTGCCCGAAATCGCTGCGCCTACTCTTCCCGATCATCGCTTTGAAACATATGGCTGGATGTTAAGCATGATGATAGCACTTGCGGGCGAATTGCGCAAGAGTGCATCGATCGAGAACCGAGGGCCCCGTCAAAGTTCTTCCCCCGAAAGGCAGGCGATGCGCGAACAGCTATCTGTCGGATTTCGCGGCGGATTTTCGCCTATATGCCAGGTTTCTCGACAATGGTTGATGCATAGTCGTGCGTATAGACCCATCGAACGAACCGGACGGAGTCCGCATACCATCAAATCCCTCTAGTGTCGACACAACACGGCATCACTTGGCAACACCGCCCCTTTTCGAACCTCAGAACCTGGGTGCCTGCCGCCGTAGTCTTCCGATTTCCAGGCCATCGGCGGTCTATGCGACCATACAACCGCTTATGCATCAACCATTGGTGCGATTTGCGACACATAGAGAGAAAAGCGCCGCGAAAACCGGCGAATCCTAAAAGCCAGCTAAACCCGCTGTTGACAGCAACCTGCCAGCGTACAGCCGTATACATCCGTTGCGGGCAGTCGCGGACGGAGTCTCTGAAGATGGGCCGCTGCACTCCGCCCATCCTGGGCCGACCCCGAAACAGGACTTTGACGGATCCCTGTACCGGGAACCCGGGGCCCCATCAGAGTCGTGCTAGCCCTGCAGACCGCATGTCTTGGCCGCTCATGTGCCTCGCGGACGGCCGCGGACCTCGATCAAAAGGAGTTGGCGCTGGGCCGGGACCGGGGCGCGGTCCAAATACACCCACGCTGAGCTGCGGTTCCCCCGACCTGCTCCAAACCGAACGGGTTGCCCAGCTACGGATTCCGAGCAAGGCTCCGCAATTGCACGCCCCTCGCATCGCTCCGGTCGGACCGGGAGTTCGCCTTCCCGCCGTTCCCCGTGACCCCCTGGTTTCCAGCGAATCTCCAAGTCTCTGCACGATGCGGCCATTTTGGACGGCAGGTGTTGCGAATTCGCCGGCGGAGTCGGGCCGGATGATCGCGTTGCATGAAGCCTCGATAGACTGGGAATACCTGAACTGCTAGGCCAAGACGGAAGGGCTGTCGGAGGCACTCGAATCTGTGCATCGCTCTTGCGACGTTTCGCAGTGAGCCGAGAGAGGAGCGCAACTCATGAACCGCGCAGTGATTGTCGTGGCAACTGCAGCAACGCTGCTGTGTGCGGGGTGCCTCGGGCGATCCGCGTTGCGCGACGAAGTCATGTCGTACTTTCCGGCCAACGAGGGTTTCACCTGGGTCTACACCGGGTTTGCCGAATACGGGCACAAGATGAGTATCGACCGAATAACGAGCACAGAGTCGCCGGGCAACGTAGTCTACGAGATTTCGGGCGCTGTCTTCGATATGTCTGACGGCGAATCCGAGCGGGACTTCAGCCTCAGGTTGGAGTACGTCTTTACGCAGGAAGATGTGCGCGAGAGAATACTGCACAAGGACGTATTCCCACACCGGATAGACGGGCTGATCATGCTCAGAGCGCCGATCAAAGAGGGGCAGAAGTGGAGCTTCGAAGCCCAAGACGGGAGCCGGGTGGATGCCGCGGTGACGGGGATGGGCAAAGACCCCCAAGACGATCTGGCGTACTGCGAGGTCGAGTACACGATCCCAGACCCGAGCATGCCCGACGGAGTGTACCGCGAGACCAGGGTTCTCAAGAAAGGGCTGGGCGTCGTGGCGTTCAAATCGACGATTCTACCTGACGTCGAGTTCAACTACAGCCTGCTATCGACATCTCGGTCGCGTTGAGCGCAGACACCGCGGAGGCGCGACGATACGGTGTCGAGGACTTGCTGTGCCATGGAGATCGCCATCTGAGCGTCTGCCGCAGCTGAGTAACTGGCATCGTCAAGGTCCCGTTCGGCCTGAAGGAACCATCTGTCCGCCTCTTCGCTAGGGGCCCTTCTCATATACGACCCTCCCTCTGAGTACAGCCTGACGCACGAATGAGCTGTTCTCCACAAGTCGCTCCAGCTCGTCAGGAGTGTACACGAGCACGTCAACGGCCATTCTAGGCTGGATTGCGGAGTAGATCTCGCCCAGCCGGTCAAGGAATCGCTTTGCACAGTTAGCTGGAGGATAGGGCGGTCTTTCGTCGAATTGCAAATATAGGCTTCTGCCTGAGTTGAATCCGCTCGGTGGACCGCCGGGCGATTTTGCTACTTCATTAGCTGAGGAGGGCTGCCGATTGCAGGTTCATCTCGCGCGTCCCGACATCACGCAGGCTGAGATCGACGTAATCAGCGAAGTCATGCACTCGCCCATCCTAGCCTTAGGCCCCTGGGCCATGCGGTTTGAGCAAGCGATAGCCAGCTACGTTGGGGTAAAGCATGCCATCGCCGTGAACAGCGGTACCAGTGGGCTGCACCTTCTGGTGCGCGCTTTTGGAATCGGCGAAGGTGATGAGGTCATAACCACCCCATTTAGCTTCATCGCCTCCAGCAACTGCATCATGTATGAGCGCGCAAGGCCAGTGTTTGTAGATATCGATCTCAGCACGGCCAACATGGACGCGTCTCTGATAGAGGACGCCATAACTCCCCATACTAAGGCCATCCTGCCTGTAGACGCGTTCGGTCAGCCCGCGCGGCTCGACGCTGTGCGCGAGATCGCCGCAAGGCACGGGCTCAGGGTCATTGAGGACTCTTGCGAGTCGTTGGGCTCGGAATACAAGGGAACGCGCACTGGCAATGGCGCTTTCTGCGACGGCGCTGTGTTCGCGTTCTACCCGAACAAGCAGATCACAACGGGCGAGGGCGGCATGGTGGTTACCGATGATGACCGCACGGCATTCCTGGCCAGGAGCATGTGCAATCAGGGCCGCGGAGAGGCGGGAGTGTGGCTCTCTCATGAGCGTCTGGGCTACAACTACCGAATGGATGAGCTGTCGGCCGCACTTGGGGCAGTGCAGACGTCGCGGATCGAGGAGATCATCGCCAAGCGTCAGAGAGTGGCCGACATGTACAACGAACGTCTCCGCAAGATACCGGGGGTTGAGTTGCCTCGGGTGGATCCGGACGTGACCAGGATGAGCTGGTTTGTGTACGTCATACGCGTGGCGCTGGACGAGCAGTCGCGCGATCGCCAGTCCGCAGTGCGCGATCACGTGATGCGGCGATTCCAGGAGGCGAACATAGGATGCCGTCCTTACTTCACCCCCATTCACCTGCAGCCCTTCTACCGTGATACCTTCGGCTTCAAGGACGGCGACTTCCCCGTGACTGAGCTAGCCGGGCGGACCAGCATCGCAATCCCGTTCCATAACCACATCACCTGCGAAGAAGTGGAGTACGTGGCGGAAACTCTCGAACGTGCCCTGGACGAGGCCCAGGGCAGCAGATTCTTCGCGGAGCGGTTTCCATGAACCGTCCGGACTCGAACTCGGAGCAGACATCGAGCCTGAGCCTTCTGGCCCGAACCGCGATGGTGCTGGTCGGGCTGTTCGCGCTGGGCGCGAGTATCGCGCTCTACGTTCGGGCCGATGCGGGGGCTGACCCTTTTACCGTGCTTGCGTTGGGCATCTGCAGACGGACCGGAGCTACAGTGGGCGTAGCTACGCAAGCCGTGGGCGCGGGACTCCTTGTTGCCCTTCTTGCTGCGGACCGGAGCCACATCGGCATCGGGACTCTGCTCAATGCAGTGCTTGTCGGAGGGTTCGCCGACATCGTGTTGCGGTTTGCTCCTCAGCCTGCAGGGCTTGCGCCCACCGCCATAACGATGGCCGCTGCTGTGGTGATGATGGGCGCGGGTGCAGGGCTGTACGTTAGCGGCGGTCTGGGCGAGGGCGCTCTGGAAGGCGTCATGCTTGTTCTGAGCGACCGTCTTCGGATCCCGGTCCGGCTGAGCCGCATCGGAATGGATATTGCGGCAGTCCTCATCGGAGTGGCTCTGGGTGCCAGGATTGGCGTGGGCACGCTGTTGGGCGCGGCCCTGACGGGCCCAATCGCTGAGGCCACCATGCGAATGATGAGGGCAGCGTGCATCAGGTTGAACTCCAACTGAACGAAACGGAGGACCGATATGACCACAAAACCGAATCTCCCAGTGCGAGCCGGCGACTGCGTGAACCTCGCCATCGATGGCTACTCGAACGAAGGCGAGGGTGTGGGCCATCTCGACCGATTCGCCGTGTTTGTGCCGGGGGCGCTCGCAGGCGAGGAAGTTGCTGCCTGCGTGGAACAGGTGAAGAACAGTTACGCCCGGGCTCGGCTAGAGCGGGTGCTGCGCGTGTCGCCTGATCGAGTCGACCCAACTTGCTCCGTTTTCGGCGAATGCGGCGGTTGTCAGCTGCTCCACCTGGATTACCCTGCCCAGCTCGAGATGAAGCGCCAGCGTGTCGTGGATGCCGTGCAAAGGATAGGCAAGCTTGATGATGCCGTGGTTCATCCGGTGATCGGCATGGACGAGCCGTGGCGATACCGCAACAAGGCGCAGTACTCGATGGCAGTCCGAAACGGGGAGATAGTCGCGGGATATCTGGCCCGCGGCACTCACCGGGTGGTGCCTACCGGTGATTGCGCAATTCAGCACGAGCCGAACTGCCGGATAGCAGACGCGGTGCGGCGCCTGGCTGCTGAGTTCGGGCTGTCGATCCACGATGCGCGATCACGGGCAGGGTTCCTGAAGAATATCACGGTGAAGAACGCCTTCGGCACTCGCCAGGCCATGGTAATACTGACTACCAACGGCGCGCGGTTCCCGGGAGGAAGGGCGCGCGGGCGCGAACTTGGACGGAGGATCGCAGACCTGTTTGCAGAGGTCAAAAGCGTTGTCCAGTTGATCGTGGACTCGAAGGGCGGAGCGCATGGCGAGGCGCACGACGAGGCGCACGACGAGGCGCGCGCCGGCATTGTCCTCTGGGGTGAGCCGTCGATTGTCGACACTCTGGACGGCCTCAGGTTCCGGATATCGGCGACCTCTTTCTACCAGGTGAACCCGTCTCAGACCGTCGCGCTCTACCGGAAGGCCATCGAATACGCGGATCTCACAGGGGGCGAGCGTGTACTGGACGCATACTGCGGCGTGGGTACTGTGAGCTTGTTCATGGCGCGAGCGGCGCGCGAGGTGTACGGCATAGAGTCGGTTCGGGCTGCCGTGCGCGATGCACAGGCCAATGCGGCGCTCAATGCCATCGCTAACACCCGCTTCATCGAGGGCAGGGTCGAACGGGTGTTGCCGGCGTTGGCGCGCGACGGCATAGCCTTCGATGTAGCGGTGGTGGACCCTCCGAGGGCGGGGTGCGATCCGGAAGCGTTGGGCGCTCTGTCCGGCGGGGCAATCGGGGACGGTCGGACGGCTGGTGCCGGCGGCGTGTCCCGACTGGTCTACATAAGCTGTAATCCGGCGACTCTGGCGCGAGACCTGGCCGTCTTGTCGCGCCTGGGATACCGAACTGTCGAGATACAGCCGGTGGACATGTTCCCGCATACATACCACGTGGAGACGGTTTGTCTGCTCGAACGGAAGTAGTGCGCAACTTCGGATGTGTCTAGTCCTACAAGGGAGGTGCGGCATGTGTTGCTGCGGTTATCGTGCAATGCGTCTTGGGAGTTCTACTGCTTCTAGGCCTGAATGGGCATAGGGGGCCGATGTTGCAAAGACCGCCTGGAGGTGGCATAGAGCCATGGTAAAGACTGTTCTGGTTACCGGAGCATCGCGGGGCATCGGCTATGCCACTGCGCGGTTGTTTGCGGCCAACGGATACACGGTATACGCGAACTACCGCAGCAGTCCCCGATCCCTGAACCTTCTTTCGGAGGACCTCTCCAAATGCGGGTGTACTCTCATCCCTGTGCATGCAGATGTCACGAGCAGAAACGATGTGGAGAATATGATCTCCCAGATGAACGGCACTGACATCCTCATCAATAATGCGGGGATAGCGCAATTCAAGCAGTTCATCGACATGTCTGAGGCTGACTGGGATAGCATGATCGCTGCGAACTTGAAGTCCGTCTACTTGTGTACTCACTGCGCCATATCACACATGATCAAGCAGAAGTATGGGGTCATCATCAACATCTCTTCAGTGTGGGGTGTCACCGGCGGATCATGTGAGGTACACTACTCCGCTGCCAAAGCCGGAGTGATCGGCTTCACCAAGGCCCTGGCCAAGGAGATGGCTCCGTCTGGAATACGCGTCAACTGCATCGCACCGGGGGTGATAGAGACAGACATGAACAGGGATCTGTCCGGCTCTGACCGGCAGTTGATAATTGAGCAGACGCCGCTCGGTATGATCGGGCTTCCCGATCATATTGCGCAGGCAGCTCTATTCCTTGCGGAAAATCAGTTCGTCACTGGGGAGACACTGAATGTCAACGGTGGTTTTCACATCTGACACATCGGCAGAGAAGTAGAAGGAATTCAAGAGCATCGACGGCGAATATACCATAGTGTATATCCCATGCCAGACTGAATAGGGAGGAATGACAGGCAATGGCGAAGTATCTGCCCGAGCCGTACAAGATCAAGATGGTCGAAACCATCACCCTCTTGCCCAAGGAGGAACGGGCGAAGAGGATTCGGGAGGCTGGCTACAACACGTTTCTGCTCAAGTCGAGGGATGTCTACATCGACCTCCTGACCGACAGTGGCACAAATGCCATGAGCGACAATCAATGGGCCGGTTTGATGATGGGCGACGAGGCCTATGCGGGGAGCGAGAACTGGCTACACCTGGAGGAGACTGTACGCGAGCTATTCGGGTACAAGTATGTCTGCCCCACTCACCAGGGAAGGGGAGCTGAGAACCTCATCTCGCAGATTCTCGTGAGGCCTGGAACGTACGTGCCGGGCAACATGTATTTCACCACAACCCGGGCGCACCAGGAGATGAACGGCGGCGCGTTCGTCGATGTCATCATCGACGAAGCCCACGATCCGCAGCTGGAGGGAGTGCCGTTTAAGGGCAACGTCGACCTCGACAAGTACGAAGCGCTGATCAAGAAGGTCGGCGCCGACAAGATCCCCTACATCTCTGTTGCGGTCACCGTGAACATGGCCGGAGGCCAGCCTGTGAGCATGGCCAACCTCAAAGCAGTCTACGAAATGTCGAAGAAGTACGGAGTCAGGGTGATCTTTGATGCCACTCGTTGCGTGGAAAACGCGTACTTCATAAAGAAGCGCGAACCGGGATATGAGAACCGCACAATCGCCTCGATAGTGCATGAGATGTTCTCCTATTCAGACGGCTGCAGCATGAGCGGCAAGAAAGACGGAATCGTCAACATGGGCGGCTTCCTGGCCACCAACGAGGAGGAAGTGTACCGACAGGCCACTTCCAAGGTAGTGGTGTACGAGGGCATGCCCAGCTACGGCGGGATGACCGGCCGCGACATGGAGGCCTTCGCCCGCGGCCTGCGCGAGGCCATGGACTACGCCTACATTGAGCATCGCGTGGAGCAGGTGGGCTATCTGGGCACCAGGCTGATCGAGGCGGGCGTACCCATTGTGCGGCCAGTCGGAGGGCACGCGGTCTTTCTCGACGCCAGGGCGTTTCTGCCGCATATTCCGCAGCCCAGGTTCACGGCGCAGGCGCTGGCGGCCGCCATCTACGAGCAGTCGGGAGTGCGCTCCATGGAGAGGGGAATCATCTCGGCAGGACGCGACAAAGAGGGCAAGGACTACACGCCCAAGCTCGAGCTTGTGCGGCTGACCATACCGCGCCGGGTGTACACCAATGCTCACTTTGACTATGTGGCCGATTCCATTGCTGAGGTCTACGCCCGCCGCGACCAGGTCCGCGGGCTCAAGTGGGTGTATGAGCCTCCGGTGCTTCGCTTCTTCACCGGTCGGTTCGAGCAGATATAGGTCTGGGCGCAGACGTAGGTGTCGGCACAGGCATGGGCATGACCTAGAATACAATCCACCAGCTGTGAGGTGGTTGGATGCCTGACGGCGGCGCGGGAGCTGTACGCATATCGACGTCCACGGCCAGGCTCGATCGCGACCTGACTGTGGTTGATTTCGACGATGACTGGGCCAGGATCATATCGCGAGTTGCTGAGGTGCCTGTCGAACGCATAGTCCGTGGAGCCAGCTTGCCCCAACTTGCCGGAAATCGGGGCGGCGAATGGGTAGAGCGCTATCGCGATGCTCTGGAGGGCCAATCTGGCTACTCCCGAGTCGTCCTCCGGGGAGAGGCGGGCGGTGGGCCCGCGGGCGCAACCGCTATGAGCTGGGATCTGTACGCGCTCCCGCTCACCTCTGGCGAGCAGGTGGTGGGCGTGGCTGAGCTGGCGGTGCGCGCCGACCACGTCGTGGAGGCGGCGGTTCTTGAATCCTTGCCCGACATCTGCTTCGTGCTCAATGCCGACGGCATTGTGGCGGGGGGTCACGGGGCCAACTTGTCCGATGTATTCGGCAGCCCCGACAAGCTCATCGGAAGGCCTTTCACCGACATTGCGCCGGAGGCGGAACGTCGGAGGATCCGGGCTGTGCTGGACGAAGTAGCCTGGGGCGTCCAGACGGGCGAGGAGGCAAGGCGAGCCGGCGGGGGAGACACGAAGATCGAAACCGCCGCCAGTCTGGAATTCGTGGTAGGGCGCGGGGCGGGCGCTCAAGTCTTCGAGGCGCGGTTCGCTCCGTTTCCCAAGGCCGGCACGATAGTGGTTGTTCGAGACGTAACCGAGGCCAAACGGGCGTTGGCCATCCAGTCTGGGCAGAACAGGTTCCTCGAGCTTCTCGCGAAGGGAGGCGCGTTTGAAGAGACGCTCGCGTCCCTCATCCGCATTCTTGAGGAGCAGTCGCCGGGGATGTCGGGACTGATACTTCTGCTCGATGCGGACGGACGGCGGCTGCGTTTTGGGGCCAGCGTTACCCTGCCGCGGGAGTACGTCGATTCTCTGGACGGACTGCTGATCGGGCCGGCGGTGGGTTCATGCGGGACTGCGGCTTTCACAGGGGAGCGCGTCATAGCAGAAGACATCATGAACGACAAACGCTGGGACGGCCTGAGGGATCTGGCGGCCAAGTATGGTCTGCGCGCATGTTGGTCGCAGCCTGTTGTGGACGACAGCGGCGCTGTACTGGGGACGTTCGCCATGTACTATCGGACGTCCCGAGTTCCGTCTTCGGTGGAGCTGAAGGCGATCGAGACAGCCGCCCGGCTGGTGCGTGTGGCAATCGAGCAAAGACACGCCAGAGAGGAAGTCGAAGCTGCTTACGAGCAGCTGGAGCGGCGTATCGAACAACGCACGCGAGAAATCGAGCAGCGACGCCGGGTGGCGGAGGGCCTGCGCGAGATCCTGGGGTCTCTCAATTCGAGCCGGCCTCTGGAGACCATACTCGATCTCATACTGGAGCAGGCTGAGGAGTTTCTGGGAGCGGAAGCCGGCGCGCTTTACCGACTTGGCCCAGACGGCGAAACGCTGGACATCGCCGCAGCGCGTGGGCTCGTCGAGGCGGGCTGCGGCCCGATTGCGGTCGGAGAGGGAGTCGTTGGCTGGGCCGTCATGGCCAAGCGGCCTGTGGTTGTGTCGGGAGTCGGCACGCCGGACGGGCGGCGGACTGACCGGGCATCGGCAAATCGCCCGACGGCCGGAAGGGGTCATGCCAGGCAGCTCGGAGCGCGGCTGGACAGATCACAATGGGATGAGTTGCCCGATTGGGCCATAGGGAGATTCAGGAGTCTGATGGCTGTCCCGCTGGTGGGCAAGGGCCATATGTATGGCGTGATCGCACTGTGTTTCTCTGAGTCTCGCGGGTTCTCCCACGAAGAGCTGAAGCTGGCGATGTCCTTTGGCGACCAGGCCGCTCTGGCCATAGAGAACGCCGCGCTCAGGGCGAAGGCTGAGGAAGCGGCGGCGGCCGCAGAACGGAGCCGGCTTGCTCGAGATCTGCATGATGCAGTCACGCAGACCCTCTTCTCAGCCAGCCTAATCGCCGAAGTCTTGCCGAGGCTGTGGACACACAATGAAGAGGAAGGTCTGAGGCGCCTGGAGGAGCTGAGGCGGCTCACTCGGGGCGCTCTGGCTGAGATGAGGTCGCTCCTTCTGGAGCTGAGGCCGGCCACGCTTATGGAGGTTGGGCTGGAGGACCTCCTGCGGCAGCTGGCAGAGGCGATGACGGGGCGGTCAGGCATACCGGTCCACGTAGAACTGGGCGGAGCCGCTTGCTCGGGCACGTGTGCGCTTCCTCCGCAGGTGCGTGTGGGGCTCTACAGAATCGCGCAGGAATCCCTGAGCAATGTGGCCAAACACTCAGGCGCGACTTGCGCCACGGTGAGATTGACGTGTTCGACGGATCGACCTGATGAAGTACGGATCGAATTACGAGTCCGCGACGATGGTCGAGGGTTTGACCAAGATGTGGTGTCCCCTGAACATCTAGGGCTCAGAATCATGCAGGAGCGGGCGGCAGCGATAGGGGCGCATATCGCTGTCATCAGCGGCATCGGCCAGGGTACGGAGGTCGCCCTGGCCTGGAACGGTCCGCGAGGGGAGGAAGGCAGTTGAGCGATACCGGCCGGATCCGTGTCATGATCGTGGATGATCACGCCATGGTAAGAAGTGGGTTGAGAGCATTCCTGGACGCATATGAGGACTTGGAGTTCGCCGGCGAGGCGCGCGACGGCAGGGAAGCCGTGCAGACATGCCCGAGCATCGGGCCGGATGTCGTGCTCATGGACCTCGTCATGCCCGACATGGACGGCGCCTCCGCTACCAAAGCGATTCGCAGGGCTTGCCCGAGTGTGCAGGTCATCGCGCTTACCAGTTTCAAGGAGCAGGACCTGGTGCAGGGAGTGCTTCAGGCCGGCGCCATCGGGTACCTGCTGAAGAATGTATCCGCCGACGAGCTGGCATCGGCGATCCGCGCTGCCCATGCAGGACGGCCTACGCTGGCGCCTGAGGCCACCGAGGCGCTTATCAGGGCTTCCATCGGGGCGCCGCCCGAGCCTGAAGTCGGCGGCGATCTGACTGATCGTGAACACGAGGTGCTGGCCGCCTTGGTGCAGGGCCTCACGAACCCGGAGATTGCGGACATGCTGTTCATTAGTCGGGCCACAGTCAAGTTTCACGTCAGCAGTATCCTTTCCAAGCTGAGCGTACAGACCAGGACCGAAGCAGTTGCGCTGGCGCTGCAAAAGAACCTCATTCGATAGCAGGGCAAGCAGTATAGGCCAACACGAACACGTGCAGGCGTGGAGGGATTGTGTGACCGGCCGTCGAAACAGGCAACTCGACAGAGATGCGGAACGGCGGGGAGCGATACGAGTGAAAGAGAAAGCAATCAAGATGACTGGCGGCGATGTATCGTTCGTGATAATCACAGGGCTTTCCGGCGCGGGCAAGACTCAATCAATGAAAGCCCTGGAGGACTTGGACTTCTTCTGCATAGACAACCTGCCGCCGTCTCTCCTACCACAGTTGGTTGAGTTGCACGCCGACACGGCCGAGCACCGCAAGTACGCGGTGGCCATGGATGTTCGCGGCAAGGAGTACTTCGGCCATTTGGTGGATGCGCTGAACTGGCTTGCCCGAAGCGAGTATCACTACACGGTGGTCTTTCTCGAGTGCAGGGATTCGGTGCTCGTGCGCAGGTTCAGCGAGGCGCGGCGCCAGCATCCCCTGTCGGGGACCGGCAGCATATACGACAGCATAGCTCTGGAACGTCGGGTGCTCGCGCCGATCAGGGAGCGGTCGCACCTGGTGCTCGACACTTCCGATCTTAAGCCCGTGGAGTTGCAGGCGCATCTTCGCGCGGCAGTAATGGGTACATCCGCTCATGAGATGATGGTAGTGGATATATTCTCATTCGGCTTCAAATACGGAGCTCCTATCGATGCGGATATCGTCTTTGACGTGCGATTCCTGCCCAATCCTTTCTACATCCCCGAGCTGAAAGCCACCACCGGGCTGGACCCGGCTTGCGCCGCCTACGTCCTGGAGTCGCCGATCGCGGTCGGCTTCATGGAGACGTTTCGCGACCTTATTCTCAGTCTGATACCTCACTATAGCACAGAGGGCAAAGGTCGGCTGACCATCGGGATCGGATGCACGGGCGGGCAGCACCGCTCGGTGGTGATCGCCGAGGAACTTGTGCGGCAGCTGGCGCAGCGAGGCGTGAAGAGTCAAGTGCGACACAGGGAGATAGCCGCCCGGAAGCTTGCAGCCAGCGGCGAACTGCTGCAGGACGAGATGGGCGATGTAGTTTATGACAACAAGGCGAAAGACGGTGATCGTTGATGATTGTGGAAGAGTTCATCGAACTGGTCAAGATCGACGCCGAATCCGGCGACGAAGCGCAGTTGGCCGCACGCGCGGCGGATAAGCTTCGCGGTATCGGGCTGCAAGTGATCCAGGATGATGCAGGGAGCATAGTGGCGCGTTCACCCGCTTGCGGCTTGGGTTGCTCATGCGACGATTCTATCATGCTCTGCGCCCACCTCGACCGTGTGCCGCCGGGCCGGGGCGTCAACCCGGTGATCAGGGACGGTGTTATCTACTCCAGCGGCGACACGGTACTTGCTGCGGACGATATCGCCGGCGTGGTGGCTATTCTGGCCGGCTTGCGCATGGTGAAGGCCGCCCGAGAGTGCCTGCCTCCAGTGGAAGTGGTGTTCACTGTGAGCGAGGAGCGGGGCCTCAGAGGCGCAAAGCAGCTTGATTGCTCTTGTTTCGCGTCCAAGATGGGGTACATTTTCGACGCGGGCCGTCCCGTGGGCACGGTGGTCCTTTCGAGTCCCACACATGTGAGTCTCGAAGTGGAGGTCACTGGCAGGGCGGCCCATGCAGCGGCTAACCCGGAAGATGGGATAAGCGCGATCCAGGCGGCCGCCGAAGCCATCATCGGGTTTCCATTCGGTCGTATTGACGAGCAGACCACGGCCAATGTTGGGATCATGTCAGGCGGCACTGCCACCAACATCGTGTGTGAGCGGGCTCGCTTCAGGGCGGAGATCCGTAGCCTAGACGAACAGCGGGCGCTGGGCCTCACCCAGGAGTGCGCAGCCAAGATACGCGACACGGTTGCCCGCCTCGGCGCATGCGCTGACGTTGTAACGACAGTCGACTACCGTGGCTTCACGATTGAGGCCAACGCCCCTGTAGTCGAGCGTGTTGTGCGGGCGCTGGCAGCAACGGGACGGGAAGCGGTTTTCGAGTCCACCATGGGCGGCAGCGATGGAAACGTGTTCAATGCCCGCGGAATTGCCAGCGTTGTGCTGGGCGTTGGGTGCCAGAATGTTCACTCCACTCGGGAGAGCCAGCCTATCGCGGAGCTAGCGGCGGCGGCCGAGCTTGCCCGGGATCTCGTACTTGTCGGATAGAGCGGGGACGCGCAGAGTGTCGCCCTAATTCGTCATCCGGCTGTTCAGCTATTCTTCGCCCACTTCCAGGAGCACTCGATTGGGCAGACATGCGCTGTATTCGCCCGCGCGCTCCAGCCATCCCATTCGTATGCATATCTTGTCGGGGCATGGGGACGAAACCACGTGGGCCCTCGTCCCCTCCACCTCCACCACCGTTGTCCCAAGCGGGCCCTCGACCTCAATTGTCTTTTTCTCGGCGGGTGAAAGGACTATCTTCGCTACGACCTTGTCGCGAGTTTCGCCGATCGATGTCACGGTCAACACCGAACCCTGGGGCGCTCGCTGTCGGTCGCGGGCGCCCGCGAAGATGAGCACGGAGCCCAGGAGCAGCATGAGTATTGCAGGGATGATTCTGCGCTTCAGCATTGTTTCAGAACCCTTACCTTCTCTTTGTCGTCTGCAAGAATCGTTTGGCGGGGCCGTCCAGGTTGTCGCAGACCAGGCCTGTGAATACAGCCGTGATGATGGACAGCCCTAGCAGCGCCGGGGCTGCGAAAAAGAGCGCCGGCTGACGCAGCGCCATGACTGCGATGGCCAGCTGGCAACTGGCGTGAACCACTCCGCCCACAACGCTTGTCCAGACCATCGATGCACCGGTGGGCAGCAGGCGGAGGCAGATCCCCATGCCAAGGGCGCTTGTCGTAGCGCCCACGAAACTCATCCAAAACCCGAGGCCCCAGAACTTGCCTGTGATCACGCTCCCGAGTATGCTTCGGACGGCGCTCACCCCAACGGCCGGCCAGAAACCGATGTATCGCAGGCACACCAGAGTCGCTACGTTCGCGAGACCTATCTTTGCGCCCGGCACCGGCAGCGGCGGAATCAGAGATTCGATTACGTGCAGCGCAAGCGCGACTGCCACAAGCATGGTAAGCTGGATCTGTCTTTGCAGCTTTCCGGGCTTCAACTGTGGATCGCTCCTCGGTTGGCCGTGTACGGCGTGCATGTACGGCACACCTACACTGCACTCAGTTACGACTAGAAAATGTCGCCCACTCGATTGTGCAGCTCAATCCAGATTATACACTATGTTGGCCCTGCCCGCGACAACGCACGATGGACACAACGCCCGATGGAAGAACCGAGAGGAGGGTTTCACCTGTGGGGCGAATCCTCATGTAAGGAATGGAGGGAGGGATTTGCATCAAGCTGATACATACGTCCGACTGGCATCTGGGGCGAATATTCTACAAGACCCACCTGACGGAAGACCAAGCTTACGTGCTTGATCAGTTCATCGACGTAGTCCGCGACGAGCGTCCGGATGTCGTCTTGATCGCGGGCGATGTGTACGACAGGTCGGCACCGCCCGTTGAGGCCGTCCAGCTGCTGGACGACACTCTATCGCGGATAGTGCTGGGGCTTGGAATCCCGGTCATAATGATCGCCGGCAATCACGACTGCCCGGAGCGCCTCAGCTTCGGTTCGTGTCTGATGCAGGGCAAGGGCCTTCACATAGTCGGGTTGCCTGAATCGTGTAGCCCTATTGGCATGTCTGACGAGCACGGCCCCGTGTGGTTCACGCCCATTCCGTATGCAGAGCCCGCGGTGGTCCGCGATCGGTTGGGTGCCGGCGATGCTATGGATCATGATGCCGCCATGGCCGCCCAGGTGAGGGCGGCGCTGCAGGCAACGGGGATGGACCCGGCATCGCCCGGCTGCAACGGCGGCACGGCGCGCGGCGGCGATAGGGTTGTGGCTTTGGCTCATGCCTACATAATCGGAGGTCAGCAGTCGGAGTCGGAACGTCCGCTTACGCTCGGAGGCACAGGAGCCGTCGACTTGGCGCATTTCGCGCCTTTCAGCTACGTGGCCATGGGGCACCTCCATCGTCCGCAGACTCTGGCCGGCGAACGGGTGCGTTACGCCGGGTCGCTCATGAAGTACTCCTTTGACGAGGCGGACCACGCCAAGTCGGTGACGGTTGCAGATATTGACGGGGCGGGTCTGGCATCTGTAAGGACCGTGGCCCTTGGGTCCAGGCGCGATGTGCGGAGGATTGAGGGCACTTTCGAAGAGGTGGCGCGAGGTGCGGCGCCCGGAGTGAACCGCGACGACTACATAATGGCCTGTCTGTCCGATCCTGACCCGGTATGGGACGGCATGAACAGGTTGCGACAGGTGTATCCCAATATCATGCAAATAGAGTGGAGCGCGGGAGCGGTTGGACGAGACGGTCTGGGCTGCCTGGCCGGGGCCGGCGTCGACCATCGCAACCGCACTGAGCTTGAGCTGTTCTGCGAGTTCTACGAACAGGTTACGGGCGAGGCCATGAGCGAGGACGAGATCGCTGCCCTGACGGCGCTGTTGGAGCAGGCCAAGTCGGAAAGAGAGGCGGCGGCGTCATGAGGCCTATACGTCTGGAAATGCAAGCTTTCGGGCCCTACGCAGGCAACGAAGTGGTCGATTTCCGCCGACTGGGAGAGCGCAGGTTCTTCCTGATTCACGGCCCCACCGGGTCGGGCAAGACGAGCGTGCTCGATGCCATCTGCTACGCTCTGTATGGGAAGTCCAGCGGGGCGGAGCGCGATGTTCGGGAGATGAGGTCGCATCACTCGTCGGACAATCTCTCGACTCAAGTGGTGTTGGATTTTTCGGCGGGGCGGGAGTCCTACCGCGTCTGGCGCAGGCCCGAACAGGAGGTGCCGGGCAGGCGCACTCCCATCAGGGCAGACGCCACACTGTGGCAGCGTACAGGCATAGACGATGATTCGGCTGACGGCTCGGTGGTCGCGACTGGGCTTACGAAGGTCACCGCCAGAATCGAGGGGACACTTGGCTTTGAGGCCGATCAGTTTCGCCAGGTGGTCCTGCTTCCGCAGGGGCAGTTTCGGCAGGCGCTCACAGCCGATTCTGCCAAACGGCAGGAGATATTGGAGATTCTGTTCGGCACGGAAGCCTACAGGCATATAGAAATAGTGCTGAAAGACAAGGCAGACAGGCTGGCCAAGAGCCTCGGGAGCCTGGATGATCGCCAGAAGACCCTTCTTCGGGCAGCCGGTGCCGAGTCTTTGGAGGAACTCCAGTCGACGTTCGAAGCCCAGCGCGAGAGGCTGGGGGAGGCGCGCAAAGCCGAGAATGATGCCAGCAAGGCGGCCGATGCGGCGGCAGAGACTTTGGTCAGGGTGAAACAAGATGCACGCAGACTTGAGGAGGCCCGGGTTGCGGCGCAGATCGTGGCGGACATGCAATCGAAGGCACCCGAGGTCGACGCCATGGAGCACAGGCGCGACAGGGCTAGGCGGGCGGCGGGCTGCGCTGGCGCAGAAGCGCTTCTGAACCAGGCTTGCGCGGAGGAGGCGGCCAGGCTTGACGCGGCCGAGCAGGCTAAGAGGGACCTGGCCGAGGCAGAGGCGATGGCCTGTGCAGCATCGGCTGCGCTGGCGGCGGAGAACTCGCCCGAGCGTGCAGGCCAGCGCAGGCAGGTGGAAACCGAACTGCTCAAGCTGGACAGCTTCGCCCCCAAAGTCGAGCAGATCGACCAGGCCAGGGAGGCAGTAATCGAGGCGGGCAGGGCGGCGGCGAAAGCCGGCGATCTGGCTGCCGATGCGGCAGCCAGAAAGAGTGAGGCCGCGAACGGACTGGCCGGAGCGCGGGCTGAGCGCGACGAGGCGCGCGCGCATGCAGCGGAGACGGCGCGGTGGGAATTGCAGATGAGCGAGGCCGGCGCGGCGCTCAAGCGGGCTCAGGTTCGCGCACAGCTGGAAGAGGAACTGCAGAGGACCATTTGCGCGGCGCAGGAGGCGAATGAACTGGCCGATGCCGCGGCCGCACGCTTGGAGCGAGCGCGGGGGCGTGCAACGGCATTGAGAGATGCTTGGTCTGCGGGACAGGCCGCGGCGCTCGCGGCGGCCTTGGAACCGGGGGCGCCCTGTCCTGTGTGCGGATCAATATCTCACCCATCGCCTGCGCACGCAGCTAGCGTTGGAGCCCTGAAGCAGGCTCCGTCTCACAAAGATCTGCGGAACGCGGACGCGGCGGCGGTGGCGGCCGAGACGGAGTGGTTGCGCCTGCGCAATGCGAGTTCGGAGGCATCGCAGCGGGTGGCGTCAGTCCAGGGCCAGCTGGCGGGGGTGGGCGTGGATGATGACGGCGGAGCTGCAACCATCGCAATCCCGACTCTGGCCCGGATCGCTCAGCTCCAATCCGAGCTGGGCGCGGCTGAGCGTAGCTTGAAGGAGGCGAAGGCCGCGGGCCGCCGGGCGCAGGCTCTTGACGAGCACATCGCGCAGTTGGAACGGCAGCTGGCGGCGGACGAGGCCGAGCTAGGTAAGGCTGAGACTGCGAGCCTTGAAGCGGCGAGCCAGCTAACGGCGGCCAAGGCCAGGCTTGAGGAGAAGGAGTTGGATGTGCCTGCGTACCTCAGGTCGCCGGATGCGCTAAAAGCTGCGCAGGCTGCGGCGATATATGTGCGGGATGAGTTGGCCAGGGCTCTGGAGGTCGCCGAGGGTGCGTTCTCAGACGCCGGGCGCGCTGTGTCGGGGGCCCAAGCCCGTGCAGGCGCGGCGGCTGAGGGGTTGGAGGGCGCTATCCGTGCAGTGCAGGCCAGGCAGACGGAGTTCGACGCGAAAGTGGCTGAGGCTGGATTTGAGAGTGTTGATGACTATCAGGACTCCAAGATGAGCGACGATGCCGCTGACAGCCTGCAGCGGAGGATAGAGCAGTTCCAGAGGGAGCTACATGCCGCTGCCGAGCGTCTGGCGCGAGCGGAAGGCGAGGCGGCCGGGATCCGTGAGCCGGACCTGTCTGCCGCCGAGGCCGAGTGCGCTGCGCTGGGCCTGGCAGCCAAGCAAGCCCTCGAGACTCGCGTAGGATTGGAAAACCTGATGGCGCAGACGCGCAGGCAGCTGGACGACCTGGATAAGCTGGCGCACGAGATGCGGGAGATCGAAGCGGAACACACGGTGATCGCCCGTGTGTCGGATGTTGCCAACGGCAGAGGTCACCGGAACAAGCTGGGCATGACCTTCGAGCGGTTTGTGCTCGCGTCCATGCTTGACCAGGTGACGGAGGCTGCGACCCAGCGTCTGCAGGTGATGAGCAGGGGCAGGTACGCTCTGAGGCGCACGATGGAACGGCAAACGTCCCGAAGCGCGGCCGGGCTGGGCCTGGAAGTATTCGATACCTACACGGGCAGAGAGCGCAACGTGACCACCCTGTCGGGCGGGGAAGGCTTCATGGCCTCGCTGTCGCTTGCTCTGGGTCTGGCGGACGTGGTGCAGTCTTACGCCGGCGGGATCAGGCTGGACACGATCTTCGTCGACGAGGGATTCGGCACGCTGGACCCCGAATCGCTTGATCTCGCTATCGATACTCTGGTGGAGCTACAGCGAGACGGCGGTAGACTGGTCGGCGTCATATCCCACGTGCCCGAGCTGGGTGAGCGCATCGATGCGCGACTGGAGATACGCATGACCGACCGGGGAAGCACATCGAGGTTCGTGGTGGGGTGAGTGAGATGCCGCTCCCTTGGGGTCGACCTCCGCGGCCCAGCCGGTCGTCAGCGGCTGTTGCGCGTATTCGCGCGTTGAACGAGGCGTCTTCTTGGCAGACGTAGTGTAGTCAAGATGACCTCTCCCAGCAAGTGGAGTATGCAGGAATGGGAGGAAACGGTATGCGCAGTTTTTGACGTTGGTTTTTGAGATATGCTCACTTTCTGACACATGGGTTTCAGTTTCGAAGCGGGCTTTGACACAACAACGCTTGGCGAGCCTCCGGGGAACCGCTGATGGTCGCTTGATGGTGGCTTCGAGCGCGTTCGGGGCGCTTCGCGCGCCCTTTAACAGATTCGAGCCCCAATGGCTGCCATATAATGCCATCGACATCCCAACTGATGGCTATACATTGCTGCATATGTCAATTTATGAGCATCGCCTGTTCACTTTCTGCGCGTATCTCGCAAGCTTTCGTCAAAAACCCAGCACATCTCCGGCAAACCCGGAGTCCGCTTTGTCCCCGCCGGCTATGCCGCCTAGTCCTGAAACGGACTTGACGGGGACCTGGGGCATCAGGGTGACATGGCGTTGGTTCGGACCATATCCTGACTGGGAGGCGATTGAGCTCTACAGGGAACTCGGAGGCGCCCGGGTGGTCATGGGCTCGGACGCCCATAACGCGTCCAGTGTCGGTCAGTACTTCCCCGAAGTTGCGGCCCGACTGGCGCGGATGGGACTGACCGTGTGCAGCGAATGCGAGGCGCTGTGCTGACTGGGGCAATCAGCCCTGTTACTGCCGTTACAGCCCAAGGAGCATATGTACTTCCGGCTTGGGGACAGGTGAGCGTGGGTGTGCATATGGTGCAGTGGACTCAACCCTAAGGAGTGAACGGTAATGGCAGGCGACAACAGGGAAGACATCGGTACCCGGCAGGCGCCGGCTTGCCCGGGTGGATTCCTGCACCAGATCAGGTCGGGCGATACCCTATACGCGCTTGCGAACAGGTTTGGAACGACTGTCGATGCCATCAGGAGAGCCAACCCCGGAACGGATCCGGCTTCGCTCCGTGTCGGACAGCTTCTCTGTATCCCGCGCGGCGCAGCGCCTGGCCCTCCGCCAGAGGCGGCGTGTCCCGGCGGATTCCTCTACCAGATCAGGGCGGGCGATACCTTTTACGCGATTGCCCGCAGGCATGGAACGACTGTCGATGCCATCAGGAGAGCTAACCCGAGAGTGAATCCCGCCTCGCTCCGTGTGGGGCAGCTCATCTGCATTCCTACCGCCCCTGCTCCGGGCGTCCCCTCGCAGGCGGCGTGCCCTGCCGGGGCGACACCATACATTGTCCGCAGCGGCGACACCTTCTACGGCGTAGCGCGGCGCTTCCGAATAGCCGTGCCTGTTCTGCTCAGGGCTAACCCGGGGGTCAACCCCAACACACTGCAGATTGGGCAGTTGATATGCATTCCTCGGCGCCCGGGCAGGTGAGGGCAGGGAAGCAGTCCGTGTTAGGCTGCGACAGTGCATGGTGGACTGCTGTGGTGCGCTCAAGAAGACTCCGCTTCGGCGGAGTCTTTGGTGTTGTGCGCCCGGCAGTCGTGCGCTCGGCAGTCGGCAGGAGGAAGCTGTCGACAGCGGGCGAAGATAGCATTGTCCAAGACACAGCGATGCTCAAATGCTTTGGCGCTGCAGGAGGTACGATGTAGCATGACGGCGCATGATGTCGAGCCGATTGATCCGCGACTCGTTGAGGTATGTAGCTGCCTTGTGGATGACTATTCCCCCCTGGTTGATTTCGGCAAGTGGCGCGTGGCTTCCATATGCGCGTCCGAGTACAACTCGGGGGACGCGATCCGTCAGATGGAGCGACACAACGAGACTGACGAAGTGTTCGTACTGCTGCAGGGAGAGTCGATTTTGTTTGCAGGGGACGGGCAGGGCGGGTGCGGCGTTGGCGCGATTGACTGCGCGAGAATGGATTCCCTGAGGGTCTACAATGTCAGGAAGGGCGTGTGGCACGCCTGCGCGCTTGGCCCTGACGCCATTGTCTTGGTGATCGAGAACAGCGATACGGGAGCGGGAAACTCCGATCATGCGCAGCTGACGCCGGACCAGCGCAAGTTGGTCATGGATGCATGCGCTGGTCCGGTATCAGTTTAGTATGCTGCTGCGTGCAGCCGGCTGTGGCCGGCCTGATTGCCGGAGCAGTAGATGTGCGTTGTCGTGTCGAAAGCGATGCTTCTGTTCGCAGGCGGGAACCATCCGCCTGACTCCTTGTTCAGCCTGAAACAATCGCCGCCGATCGCCCGCGCGACATCCGGCAGAACGAGGGACTTCTCTATGCTCCCGCCGCTCACTATGGCGTTGGCCTCGGGCACACTGTCTACCAGCAGATCGCCTTCAGTGCCATCGGGGCCGCCAAATTCGAAGGTGATGCCGGCAGCGCGCATCCCCATCCTCTCCGCATACCGTATAGTCAGCATGCCGTCGACTGCAGCGTTGCCGCCGCCTTCCCACGCCATGACTAGCCCGTCTGCATCGAGGCAGCGGGCGAGCTTCACACAGAAGCTGGAGGAGCGCTGCTTGTGCCAGTGGGTTGGGTTGTGGCTCCGACTGAATACCACGCCGCCGAAGTTGAGATCCACGCCATGACGCTTGTACAGCTCAAGCAGTATCGGGTGGTTCACATGCAGATACGTTGGCACCTTGAAAGCGGGCCACACGTAGTTGCCGCTGACGATGCAACCATCGAGCATCTCGTTGGGATGGAGCAGCGTTGGCACCAGATTGTCGATGGGGTGCCCGTACAGGAATGTGCTGGCATACACGCCCTGGCTCTGGCACTGCCACACCAGCACTACACTGGGCAGATCGGGATTGACGTTGTCGGTGGTGAATTCCTCGGATCGGTCCGGCACTTTGCCCACGGTAGCTCGGGCCAGGTAGTCGCTGACCCTAAGAGCGCAGGTTCTGATGGCCCGGTCGTACTCGGCGGACGACTTGCCTTCTACCAGGCTGTAGCAGATGACCAGATTGAACGTGTGCGAGAACGGACTGAACTCGGCAATCGGACCCACCATGTCGACGATCGCATCGCGCGGGTAGAGCAGACCGCTGCTGGCAGCGGCGCTCTCCCAGGGCAGAGGGGCGCTTTCCATAACAGCCAAACCCTCCAGGACGTTGGTTACGCCTTCTCCCGTCGTTTCAGGATCGCCCATGCATCCGGGATACGCTGTGCCAATCCCCGCGCCTTCCACTTTGACCATGGGTTGCACTGTGTCGAGGACATGCACGATCCGAGCGTTCTCGCCAGGCGCGACGATATCGAAGTCTACTTGTGCAATTCCCTGAGCGGCCGAATCGGCCACACGCTTGAGTTCGTCGCGGTCTACATAGAGCACTCCGTCTGCGAACTCTGTGGAGGTCGACCAGACTACATCCCTTACGCAGAAATACTGTCGCGTTAGCCTCATGTCTTAACCCTCCCTCCCCGTACCGGGGTTGAACACAGTTGATTCAGCCACATCTGTGGACAGGGCAGTGAGGGCCGCCTCCAGGACGCTGCGCCGGTAATGCTTCTCTCGGTCAAGAGGAAGATCGGGGTTGCCCACAGGGCTCGTGAAATGGCCGCCGGCGATGATGCGGTTGGCTTTCACGTTGACGGCTATCGACGTGAAAGCAGTGATGAGCGCATTGGGGATTCCGGCCCGGTCAAGTTCCTTGCTTATCGTTGCACCGCAACGAGTGCAAGTCCCTCAGGTGGAAGTGAGTATGACAGCCCCAACACCCGCCGACTTCAACTCAACCGCCATGCGCTGTCCGATACTGACTCCATTCACAACGTTGGTGCCTATTCCGCATGTAGTCAGAAGGCGACTCCATACGCCGCCTATCTTGCCGAGAGCGGCGAGCGAGCGCAACTGGTCCAGGGGCGCCAATCGGTTGGGATCATCGTTTACGATTGTGGTATCGTAGCCTCCATGTATGGATTCATAGTCGCCGGACGGTATGAACTCAAGCTGCTCAATGGAGTAGCTTCCGTAAGTGGTGGAGAATGCTTGACGCAGGCCGTCCGGGTTGCCCTTTGGCACCAGTCCGCCTGTTGTGACCAAGGCCACAAGCGTGCTGCCGAGGTCGGCGATGGGCGGCGCGGCAGGGGCCGACTCAAAGGTTCTGATGGGTATCTCGGTTGCGACAGGCTGTCCGCCGAGCTTCGCCAGAAGCATCTCCACCACGCGCTGAGCTCCCGTCTTCTCGTGCAGTTCGTTGTAGCGGTGGCCGGTGGGGATGTAGCCTTCGACTGCGGCCGGTCCGACCTTCTCGCCTCGTGCCAGCTTCAGGGCCAGCGCGGCCAGGCGAGGAAGGATTTTTGACATGCCGGCAGCGGTCTCGGGCGTTGCTACGATGAGGTTGTTCTTGACGTACATCGACACCGCGGGGTTTTCATGGTGCATTGCGGTGACGCTGCTCACGTCGAGTTCGTGCCGAACGTAGTCGCACACTCTGGCGCACGCGACCCCGTAGCGGCCGGCGTTGAACGCGGGGCCTGCAATGAACACGTCCGGCTTGACCTGGTCCACGAGCTCCCGGATGGCCGATGCGATTTCCGGGAAATTGGATTCGGTGTTGACGAAATTGTCGCCGCAGGCGATCGTCTTCACGACCTCCATTTCGTCTTTCCAGAACTTCGCCACTCCTATAGCGGGTCCGCGGACCCCGTCGAACATCGTGAGGCCCGCATCGGCTCTTTCCTCCCCGCCGATTCCTGCATAGAACTGGTTGATATAGTAGATGGCTTTCAGTTTCACAGCCACGCGTATCAGCTCCTGTCGACTACTTGGAGGCCTTTTGCGATGCCATTTTGCCGACCAAGAAGATAGCTAACCCTCCGATCCACGGCGAGCCGGGTGCGAACTGGCGCACGGCAGGCGTGGCGCCCAGGGTCTCCGCGGGATAGGTGTAGAGCCCGCCCGCATGAGGGAACCTGCTGGACAGCTCTGCGATGTTGAGCGCATAGAGCAGGATTATCACCGCTGCGATGATCCATGCCGCCAACGAGGCCGGTCCGGCCAGCCCGTACGTTACGCCCGATAGAGTGAAGATGCAGCTGCCCACCATGCCGCCGATTCCGATCATGACGCATTCCCAGAATCCCAATGCTCCGGCTTTGAGCTGTGTCTTCTCTGGTCCGCTCATTAGTCTTGTTCCTCCATTTCGCGTTCAATAGTCGTCCTGCCGGTTTTGGCGCTTGCCGACATCTGCCGGCATCTATCTAGACTGGCGGATTCGCGCTATCAGTTAGCTCAACAAAGACCGTCTTCGGATGCATGTACTTGGTGATGCCTGCGCCTCCCACTCCGCTCTCTTTCCAGCCGGCGCCGGGCGACTCCATGATGCCCTTGCTGAAGTAGGTGTTAACGTAGATCTGGCCCGCTCTCAGCTGTTCCGCCACGCGGTGGGCTCGTCGGGCGTCGCGGGTAAACACTGCGCCAGCCAGCCCGTATTTCACGGCGTTGGCCAGGTCTATGGCTTCCTTCTCAGTTCCAAACTTGCTGACGCACAGAACTGGTCCGAAGATCTCCTCCTGGAATATGCGCATGTCGGGAGCGACATCGGCGAAGATGGTCGGCGGGATGAAGTTGCCGCGAGCGAGTTCGGGTTGGGTGTACTTGAACCCGCCTGTCACAAGACGGGCACCCTCGCGCTTGCCCTGCTCGATGTAGCTTAGGACGTGTTCGTAGTGCTCACGGGAGATCAGGGGGCCGAAATTGACGCCCTGCTGGAATCCATCGCCCGGCGTTACCGACTCGCACATGCGCCGCAGGCCCTCGATGAACTGATCGTAGATGGACTCGTGCAGTATCAGGCGGGTTCCGGCTACGCACACCTGGCCCGAATTCAGAGTGAACCCGAAGAATGCCCATCGGACTGTGTTGTCCACATCGACATCCTCGAACACGATGTTGGGGCTCTTGCCCCCGAGCTCCAGCGCGATCTGCTTGACTGACCCGGCCGCTGCCGCATACACGCGCTTGCCGGTGTCCGTGCCGCCTGTCAGCGACAGCATGTCCACCTCGCTGCTTTGCGCCAGTTCATCTCCGACTGAGGAACCGGGACCAGCGATGATATTGACTACTCCAGGCGGGAAACCGGCCTCGTCGAAGACTGTGGCCAGTTCGAGCAGGGAGAGAGGGGCCCACGATGGAGGCTTTATAACGACGGTGTTGCCGGCGGCCAATATGGAGGAGACTTTCTGACAGCCCATCATCAGAGGGCCGTTCCACGGCAGTATCTCGGCGACAACGCCGTAAGGCTGCCACACAACGTAGTTGAGATAGTGTCCTCCGCCGTCCACAGGAACGGTCTTGCCCTCCACGCAACGCGCCCTGCCGGCAGCATACTGGAATGCGTCGATGCTGCTGGGAAGCTCGTAGTACTTTAGGCTGGGCCAGAGCTTTCCACAGTTGAGACCCTCGATGGCGATGAACTCATCCTGCCGCCGCGCGAGGATCTCCCCGGCCCGAAGCAGCAACTGGCTCCGTTCGAGCTGGGTCATTCGTCCCCATGGACCGTGGTCGAATGCTGTTCGAGCAGCCCGGATTGCCTTCTGGGCGTCAGCTCGCCCGCCCCGATAGACCTGAGCAATGGTCTCGTTGGTGACGGGACTTGCGACATCGAAGGTGTCGCCGCATCCGGAGGGTACGAACTGACCATTGATGTACATTGGGTAAGGTTCTTTCTTGAGATAGCTAATTGGATCTGGCATGCGCCAACCCCCTTCAGGAGTGTCGCAGCCGCTGCAGCAGGATTGCTGCGGCATGGCTGCTGCAACAATGCCGTTGCAATAACCGTGCCACGCTGGACTGTCGCGCATAACCCGCTCTGAGCTGCGTGATGAGAGGGCTGTTATCGGCCGGCCGAGCAGATGGATGATGCGGTGTGATGCAGACGTCACAGTTGTGACTGAACCTTCATACTACAGACCTACAGACGGTGCTTCTTGACAAGACGCTGAAGAGTCTCTCGGGCCATTTGCAGTTGCTTGGCGGTGACCGTGATGTTGCCGTTGTTCTGGTTCAGCGCATGTTGGATGAAATCTCGCTGAAATTCGGCCATGGCTTCCCGCAGTGGCATGGTCTCATTGGCGGCGTTGGGCATAGGCGAGTAGATCGCCGGCATACTGGCGTGCGTGGTGTGGTTGGAACCTAGACCCAGGTCTAGATGGCCGATTTGGTTGCCGGCGGCAAACACCACAGCGCGCTCAATGGCGTTTCTCAACTCCCTGACATTCCCGGGCCAATCGTAATCTTCAAGCCGTTGTTCCGCCTCGGAGGTGAATTCGAGTCGCTTCTTCATGTCCTGGCTGTACAGAGAGAGAAAATGCTGTGCCAGAGGCATGATGTCGTTACGCCTCTCTCTCAGCGGCGGAATATGGATCGGGATGACGTTCAGGCGATAGAACAGGTCCTTGCGGAAGCGTTCAGCCTGGATTGCCTCTTCTAGGTCGCGGTTGGTTGCGCATATCAGACGAAAATCAACAGTGATTGTCTGAACGCCGCCTACGCGCTCGAAGCACTTGTTTTCCAGCACTCGCAGCAGCTTGGGTTGGACCTGTCCCGGGAGCTCGAGGATTTCGTCCAGAAACAGCGTCCCGCGACCGGCCAGCTCTATCTTTCCCTGCTTGCGGCCTGTCGCCCCAGTGAAAGCTCCCTTCTCGTATCCGAACATCTCGCTTTCCCACAGTTCAGCAGGGACGGCGGCGCAGTTCACCGTCACCATTCGGAACGAGCGCCGCAAGCTGAGACCGTGCACTGCCCGGGCTGCCACATCTTTTCCGGTACCGCTTTCGCCCGTAATGAGCACTGGCGAATCGCAGGCGGCCGCCGCCGACACCAGCTGTTTCACGCGCCGCATGGCCGGGGAATCGCCGAGCAGTGTGTCGCCTGAGGTCAGCTCGGCCAGCTTCTCACGGAGGCGCGTGTTCTCGCGGGTTACGGCGCTCATTCGCACTGCCTTCTCGATTTCCATGGCCAGGTCGCCCGGGTTTATCGGTTTGGTCAGGTAGGTGAAGGCACCCTTTCGCATGGCCTGCACAGCCCCATCGATTGAACCGAAGCCCGTCAACACTATGAACTGGCCTTCGTATCCGCCGGCCTTAACCTTCTCCATGAACGAAATGCCGTCGACGCCGGGCATCCTCACATCCACCACGACCACGTCGAATTCCCGGTCAGCCAAGACTCCGTGGGCCATGCGCGCCGACTCAGCCGTGCTCACCGCGTAGCCCTGGTCTTCCAGGTTGAGTTGCGCAAAATGCAGGAAATCCGGCTCGTCGTCGACGAGAAGGATCGTGGCTCTTTCGTCAGTCATTGTACGTCGATTCCTTTCGCTCCCCGTCTGTTCGGGCGCGTGTGCACGGCAATTCCACTTCGACGCGGACTCCGCGGCCGAGACGGTTGGATACCCGCACATGTCCACGGTGCCGCTCTACCTCGCGGTAGCAGATGGACAGACCTAGACCTGTGCCCTGGCCCGGCTCTTTGGTAGTGAAGAATGGGTCGAATACCCTCGGTAGATCATCTGGGCTGATTCCTGCTCCCGTGTCGGATACTTCGACTCGCACAGCAGTCTGCCCAACGCTCTTGGCTGTCAGGGTGAGACGCCCTCCTTCGGGCATAGCTTGCACTGCGTTGTGCACGATATTGAAGAAGACTTGCCGAAGTCCATCGGGACTGCCTATGATCTCGGGCAACTGGGGGATACTCATCTCAACTTCAATGCCCTGCTTCTTCAGAGAGTCCTGCTCCAGCGCCAATACCTGGCCTATGATCTCGGACAGGTTGAGCTGACGCATGGACCAGTCGCCTTTCCTGCTGAAGTCGAGCAGGTTGGAGATGATTCCGGTTGACCGGTCGATACTCCTCTCGATGGTGTCGAACGCCCTAGCTACCTCTGGATCATGGCTCGCAATGCGCGAGCGCAACGCGTATTCCGCTGCCAGTATCGTGCCCAGCGGATTGCGGAGTTCGTGGGCTATGCCGGCGGCCAGATAGCCCAGGCTCGCCATCTTCTCCGCTTGCTGCATGCGTTCCTCGACGGCCAGCTCCTTGGTCATGATTTTGCCATAGCAGAATGCCAGCGAGGGCGCGTCTTGGCTTCGACTATCGCTGCCATTCATCGGATAAGCCCACACATGCACGCGCTCGTCCCCAATTAGCCTGGCGGCGAAAGCGGACTTGCTCTTCTCGAACACGCGCGCCGCCGGACAGCCCGGGCAGGGATGATCGCTGTCTGCCCACACGCGGTAACACTGCTTACCCAGAAGATCGCGTCGGCGGGAGTGGAAAAACGCTGCCGAGAACCTGTTGGCTCTGACTACATTGAAACTTCTGTCGACCACGAACATGAAGTCGGATACAGCGTCGAACATCATCTCTAGCTCGTCGCGAGAGCGCTCCAGTTGCCGGGTGCGCTCGCTGACCAGGCGGGCCAGGTTGTCGCTGTAGGCACGCATATCTTGTTCGAGTTCCTTGTAGGTGTGGATGTCTTTGGCGACGCCGACTATGGACGAGAGGCTTCCATCGGCGTTGCGCAGCATGGACACGGATAGGAGCACCGGAATGGCTCTCCCGTCCTTGGTGTAGTTGACCGCCTCGCCGGTCCAGGAGCCCTCCTGCTCGCCGGCTGCGAAGATCAGCTCTTCCAGGCGCCCGATCTCGCCTGGATCGCAGAAAACATCTATCGTCTTTCCGACTAACTCGCCCACGCTGTAGTTGTGCATAGCGGCCTGGGCCTCGTTGACGTAGACGATCCGCAGACTCGGGTCGATGATAGTGATGCCTCCGGCGGCCCGGTCGAGCACAGAGGCGAGAAAGCGAATCCGCTCTTCCTGCTGTTTCTCGTGTGTGACATCGCGCAGGGAAACCAGGACCTCGCCTGTTGGACTTCCGCTCGGGCCCATGATAGGAGACTGCGTCACGTCCAGAATTCTGGATCCTCGCGCTGCCTCGCCCGCCTTGGGCAGACCGGGGCAGGCCTCGCAAAGCGGCGTACCAGGATCTAGGGCAGCGCCGAGCAAGGCCCGAGCGGCGCTGTTGGCCCAGACGATCCGATCTAGCGTGTTCACTATTACCAACCCGGTGTGGTGTATGGAATCCATAATGCCCAGAGTGTCGGCAGATGCTGGCTCCTTGCGCATCCTGCAACCTCCCTTGTGACTATTATAGCAGCATTCTCATTCGTTCTGCGCGCCCATGCTCAGGAAGGAATCCGCCTGGTGAGAGCGGAACTCACCAAAGGCAGATCATTGCGCCGAGAGCCGACAGCTTCGTGCTGGGAGAATGAGGAGTGCTGGCCGTGGACGCGTTATCGCAATACGAGGGGTTCTTTGCCGAATTCTACGACATACTGCATTCATCCTACGATGCTGACTTGCAGATGTACCTGGGTCTGGCAAGAGAGTACGGCGATCCACTGCTCGAGCTGGGGTGCGGAACGGGCAGACTGCTGATCCCGTTGGCTGCGGCTGGGCACGAGATAACCGGGGTCGACTTGTCCCGCGACATGCTGGCCAGGTGTCAGGAGAAACTCGATATCGAGGGTGAGGCGGCGCGCCGGCACGTCACCCTGGTTCAGGCCGACATCCGCCGGTTCGAGCTTGGCCGCAAGTTCAACCTGATAATGGCTGCCTGCAATACTATACTCCATTGCACCGCCACGCCCGACCTGCTGGCAGTGTTCGCGAAAGCGCGTGAGCACCTGGCGGACGATGGAGTGTTCGTGGTCGACTTCTGCATCCCGAATGTCAAGGCCATGATCGAGTCCAGCGGAGAAGAGGAAGTGTTCGAAGTTATCCACCCCGTGCGCGGCACAAGGATAGTGGACACGTACAAGGCTAGCTTCGACTTCACCAGACAGATCGAAACCATCCACACCCACCTGCAGGAGTGGGACGAGCGTTCGCTGATCAGGTCGGCCCGCTCCCACACGGAGCGGGGCATATACTTCCCGCGCGAGGTGGCGTTGGCTCTCAGGTACAGCGGACTCACGATAGCGAAGACATGGAAAGGCTATCGCCGAGGTCCACTAGTCGAAACCAGTCAGGACATCGTCTACATCTGCAGGTCTGCGCTATGACCTCTCTACCGCAGAAAACGGCAGGATTTGGCGGGACCGCGCCGAACTCGACCTCGAACTCGTGCCTCGATACCATCGGAATAGCAGAGGGAGGGTGAGCCGCATGCGCAAAGTCGCGAGAGTCCTGCTGACGATAGCGATCATCCTGTTTGCCGCATTCGCCGGCTTTCTGGGCTTAGTTGCCGTCACAGACTATCGTCCTGCCACCATCACCGAGATACAAGTAGACAACCCACAAGAGGATGTCGTTCAGATCAGGCGCGAGATCACGATTACATCCTTCAACATCGGCTATTGTGGGCTGGACAAGCATGCTGACTTCTTTATGGACGGCGGAACCATGTCCAGAGCCATCAGCCCGGAACAGACTGCTGCCAATATCGACTGGGTGTCGGCTTTTCTCACTGAGCAGAAGTCTGACATCTACTTTCTCCAAGAGGTAGACCGCCGCTCGCGCCGGAGCTACAGAACGGAGCAGTACACGCGCTTCTGCTCGGATCTGTCCGAATACAGCGGTAGCTTCGCCACGAACTACAGAGTGGCCTGGGTTCCGGTCCCTCTGGCCGATCCGCACGGCAACGTCTACTCAGGCATCGCTACGTTGTCGAGATATCGGGTGAATTCCGCGGCACGGTACTCGCTTCCAGGGCTGTATCCCTGGATCAAGCAGCTTTTCATGCTGGACAGGTGCACGATGGAGAGCAGACTGCCTACAAGCGATGGCCGGCAGCTGGTGCTTGCTAACGTGCACTTGTCGGCGTTCGACGAAGGTGGTGTCATAAGGGCTCAGCAACTCGCGTTTCTCAAGGAGTACGCCGGTCGCGAACTCAAGTCCGGCAACTACCTCGTGATAGGCGGCGATTGGAATCATCTGCTCTCGTCGGATCCAAAGGCTAAGCAGGCGGAATACGGTGATGCGTGGCCCTTCTGGCTGCAGGTTCTTCCCGATGATTTCGCAATCGAAGGATTTGGATGGGCGGTGGACGAAACCGTTCCATCCTGCAGAACGCTGGACAGGCCTTATGATCCCGCCGCCAATATCGCAGTCAATATCGATGGATTCCTGGTGTCGCCGGGTGTCGAGATCGTGAGTGTGTACGGCCACGATCTTGGCTTCGAAAACAGCGACCACAACCCGGTCACCATCTGTATCAGGCTGGGCACGGCACCTGCCAACGGCACGGACGGGGACTAAGACGAAGATGAGGTCCGCGTCCTTTGCATGTTTGCGTGGCTGAGCGCGGTTGGCTGCATGCCCGGGCATGTGGTAAGAACTGGGGTGCGCCATTTTTGACAAAAGGTACGGGCCATGTGCTCACATTCGGACGCGAACGCTGCA
>DHON01000116.1:91077-94442 GCA_002409965.1 Firmicutes bacterium UBA5389 | reverse complement strand
GGGTTCGATTCCCTTCACCCGCTCCAGCAAAACAGAATATGCCCTCATAGCTCAGTCGGTAGAGCGCATCCATGGTAAGGATGAGGTCATCGGTTCGATTCCGATCGCGGGCTCCAGTGTCAAGGGCCGTACTCGCAAGAGTACGGCCTTTGTTTCGAGAAGCTCTTTGCATGTGTTGGTGCAGGGGGCTTTTCGCGTATGTGGTCTGGCCAATAGGCGATGTTCCGCAGGCCCCTCTCCGAGTTCACGGATGCGCCTCCGGTCCCGCAACGATCCTTGAGCTTTCGAGGTTCCACTCGCCTAAGCCGTCTCGCTTCGAGGCAGAAGGAGGACTCGCTGCATGTTGTCGCTGGCGATTTCTTCGTCTCCCGTGGTAACGGGAGTCTCGACCTCGTTGGACGCGGTACACTGGCTCAGAATCCACCCAAACCTATAGTATTCCCCGATACCATGATCCGACTTCGGCTATCCCGGTATGTTCGGACGCGGGCTGCATGGTGTTGGGAGGCTCGTCAAGAGCCAAGTCTGCGAGATTGAGCGGACCACAGGGCAATGCTCCTCAGACTAGGAGTGAAGCAGAATGACGCCGACGAGCACACTTGTGAACAAGGTCTGGAGCTTCTGCCGCGTTCTTCGGGATGCTGGCTTGAGCTATGGGGACTATCTGGAGCAGCTCACCCGGCCGGACTATCTGCGACCCGGCCTGTGGAACGGGCGGCCTTTTCCTGGCAGCCTACGACTTCATCACCAACCCTGAGAACTACCAGCTTGACCGTACCCAGAAGCAGGTGCTCAAGACCGGCACCTCCTAAGGCACCGAGATCGTCGCCGCTACGCGCTCTTCAATGAGCCCGGGTGCAAGTCGATCACCCTTGGCCGAAGGGATTCCGGGTGGCCTGTAGAATGCCTAAAGCTACGCGAGATGACGAGAGAAGCTTTTGAAACGGAGGAGACCTGCATGATGAGCCTGGGCAGGGGCAGGGTGGCCCTATCGCTGATGTTACTCGGGCTGTGCTGGTTGGTGGTTGGCACTCCGGCAGTTGCGGAAATGACGGGCGGGGCAGCGGTCCCTGCGCCCGGGACAGGTCGTCTGGAGTTGACCGTTCTGCGCGACGGGGCGGACGTGACTTCCGACTACATGGCAGTGGCCACGAGTACGTCGGGAGCGATGCCGGTGGTGCTGACGCCTTCGCCGATGGGGGCTCTAGTGGCCGATCTGCCCGCTGGGCAGTATATGATTGTGGTGATGTCGGCAGACGCCGCGAAGAATCCAGGGGCGATGACGGGCCAGATGGGCCAGATGCAATCAGTGATGCCCACGATGCTGAACGTGGTGATCACAGCTGGGAAAAGAGTGAGCAAGGTCGCCGATGTCAGTGGCGGGGGCACGTTCGGCGACCCAGACAGCTTTGGCGATTTCGCCGATCTCGGAGATCTCGAAGACGGTACTGGTGAGGAAGGCGGAAGCGCCGGGCCGGTGGATCTTGACTACATCCCTACCATTGACGAACTTGTCGAGCTGGCGCAGAGGTATCATGACGAGTTCTGGGCCCAGCTCAGCACCGAGGAACAGTGGATGGTTGAACGCATGACTCAGCGGATATGGCTCCGAGAGGGTTTGACCCCCACCCAGGAAGATGTTGCGGGAGTAACGACGGCGGCCGCCGCGATTGCGGCGCCGGGGGCGTCGCGGGAGATTCCGGTGATACTGGCCGCGCGAGCTGTCATCGCTATGCCCGAGCTTCCGCTGGCGGTCAACAACTTCGGGGCGATGCTCCGTCTCATAGGCAAGCTGCGCGATTCGATTACCGTGCTGCTGGCGGCGAGGGAGCTTGAACCCCGGTCTCCCATGATACTGACTAACCTAGCGAACTCCGTGTATGAGCTGGGCGACTCCTACGCGGCTGAGACCATGTACAATGAAGCGCTTATGGCGACCGGAGACTTCGGCCCGGCTCTCACGGGTCTTGGGAATATCTATATGGACCGCAAAGACTATGGACGGGCGCTGGAGGTTATGCTCAGGGGCGCGCAGATGGGGTTTTGCGGCACCGTAAAGAGCGCGTGCTCGGAGGCGATAGCGGGGGAGTACGGCAGTCCGGGCAGCATTCCGCCGCTGCCTCCGCCGTGGCAGGGCGGCATCAAGACGGCGCCGCCGGCGCCCGGGGGAGGAGCCGGGGCTCAGTCCACCTTCACTGTGCCTCAGATCGCCGACTGGAGTTCGATGGCGACCCTCGCCGGCTACATGAGCGCGGGGTTCCGGAAGGTCGAGGCCGAGATCCGCCGTGAGATTTCGGCCGGCACAGCGCAGCTGAAGCAACTCGCGACCGAGATACAGCGCGCGAGTGTCCAGAGGCGGAGCGCCGGCAGTGCTCTGTGCATGATCAGTTTCGAGAACCAGGTGTTTCATCTGAGACTGATAGAAGAGCACTTCAAGGCTATCGCGGGCCGGGCCATGGCGCGTGCTCTGGACGAAATGCGGCAGGATGAGGCATGGAGCGACTGGGAGGAGATCGGGGAGAGGTATGTTCAGCGTGTGGAGGCTGCAAAGACCGATCCAGAGATCGAGGCGGCTCACGCGGCTTTCTGCAAGGAAGCGAGCGCTTTCGCGCAAGCGCAGTTCGCCAAGAACAAGGGCATATGGACGCAGCTGTATAGCGAGACGGCGTCTGCCGTCGAGGATTACTGGGCTTTCTCTCAGAATGTGCTCGACTCCATATACGACCCGCTGGTATACAAGCGCGAAGAGATTAACCGCAGAATGAACACTTACGGGATGTTGGCGCAGATCGCCGGCACGGGCGGGCTGCTGGCAGAGTTGCCCGTGATTCATAACCATTGCAGTAGGTGCGGCGGAACGGGGCGTGCGGTAAATGAGAGTGGATCGGCGAATGCGCCCGAGAGCAGCGACAAGTGCCCCTTCAAGGGTGGACGGAAGTTCGCGTTGAGCCTTGGCCCTGTAGAGTACAAGGTGGACTGTTCCACAGTGGAGGTTGGTTTTGCGCTCATCGCTGCGGGTTCGCTCAAATGGAACTTCAAGGAGAAGCGCGTTACCAGTGTGTTCGTAGGCGTAGGCGGGCAGATGGGCGCGGGCCCATTATCCCTCGGGACCAAATGGGGGACACAGCTGACATTCGACAGAGATGGCTCGGTGTCGGATATCAGCGGCGATTGGTCTAGTTCGATGGGGGTCGGCCCGGTGTCGGGGGAGATCAGCACTGACTCAGGCCTAGTCGTGGGAGCGCCGGGGTTGGAGGCGACAGTGGCGAGGTAGGCGGAGGATTGCGGTTGACATGGGCGACGCGGCTGGCCGTGAACGAGGGGTTCACGGCAAGCCGCCTGGGGGCGCAGTCGATGCTCGCGCG
>DHON01000116.1:36410-90995 GCA_002409965.1 Firmicutes bacterium UBA5389 | reverse complement strand
CCCCCCCCGCCCCCGCGGGGGGGGGGGGGGGGGGGGGGGCGGGGAGGGGGGGGTCCAAAGAAAAGCCGCTTGGGTGCGCAGTCGATGCTCGCGCGTTCCATCGCCCGGCTATTGGCTACGATCCCTCCACGCTGCCGGTCGGCCCGCCGCCGCCAGCGAGATGATCAGGAGCGCGCCCCCGACTAAAAGCAAGAACGCTTTCTGGATGGCAATTGACAGGCTCCGCGAGGTATGATAGCTTCTAATAGTGACTATGCCTGCGCCCCCATGATGTGGGGCGCGTTTCACGCCCTTGATGCGGAACGTCTCCAACAGGCGACGAGATGCGCGGGATCGGCTTGTCGGGGAGCGACCGCGGCTGGGGCTCGAAGCGAAAGGCCGCGGCCGAGGGGTCGCAGCGTGGCGAGCGGCCGAGGGTCCGCAGCGCGGGGCACAGGCGCCACGACATGAGGGAGGTCCAGTCAAATGCGGGAAGGAATCACCCTCCAGTGCGGTGAGTGCAAGAACCGCAATTACCAGACGACCAAGAACAAGAAGAACGATCCCGACCGAATTGAGCGGAAGAAGTACTGCAAGTTCTGCAGGGCTCACACTTTACACAAGGAAACCCGCTAGGTATAATCTAGACGTGTTTCACAGGGGAGGGATCCATATCATGGCTTCTGAGGCCAAACCGACTCTCCTCACGCGGACTCGCGGGTTCTTCGGCGGAATCGGCAAGTTCCTGCGGGAAGTGCGGGCGGAATTCCGGCGCGTCCAGTGGCCTGACCGAAAACAGCTCACATCCTTTACTGTCGCTGTCGTCGTGTATGTGGCGATCGTGGCGGTGTTCCTAGGTCTTATTGACTTGGGCCTGTCGTTCGTGATCGACAAGATCATCAAGGCAGCTGCATAGGGCGAATGAACGCTGATGTGAGCCAGAATGGTGCAGAGTGGTACGTGATACACACGTACTCCGGCTACGAGAACAAGGTCAAGGCCAACCTCGAACGCCGCGTCAAGACCATGGAAAAGGAAGACAAGATCTTCCGCGTGTTTGTCCCTACTGACGAGGAGACAGAGCTCAAGGACGGCAAGAAGAAGATCGTCAAACGGAAACGATTCCCCGGCTACGTTCTGGTGGAGATGTCGATGAGCGACGACTCGTGGTACGTGGTGAGGAACACTCCGGGCGTAACAGGGTTCGTCGGTTCCGGCAACAAGCCCATTCCCCTCACTGAGGATGAAGCCCGCGCTGTTCTCAGGCATATGGGAGTGGAGGCAGAGCCCAAGATCCGCGTGGACTTCGAACCGGGCGAGCAGGTCAAAGTCGTATCCGGGCCATTCCAGGGCTTTGACGGCATCATCCAAGAGGTCAACGCCGAGAAAGGCAAGCTCCGCGTATTGCTTTCAGTGTTCGGACGCGAAACCCCGGTGGAACTCGATTTTTCGGGAGTCCAGAAGCTATAGCGCCACTCGGGGAGGAGGTGTCAGTCTATGGCGAAGAAAGTCACAGCTGTGGTCAAGCTTCAACTGAACGCGGGCAAGGCTACTCCCGCGCCGCCTGTGGGACCGGTGTTGGCCCCTACCGGGATCAACATCGTCGAGTTCTGCAAGAACTTCAACTCTCGCACCGCTGACCAGGTGGGCACGATTATACCTGTAGAGGTCACTGTGTATGACGACAGATCCTACACGCTCGTGCTCAAGACGCCGCCGGTTTCCTTCCTGATAAAGAAGGCGGCCGGGTTGGAACATGGTTCAGCCGAGCCCAACCAGGACAAGGTAGCCAAACTCACGATGGACAAGGTGAGAGAGATCGCGAAGATCAAGATGCCGGACCTAAATGCCAACGACATTGAGGCCGCCATGAAACTGGTGGCCGGGAGCGCCCGCAGCATGGGCGTGGAGGTAGTCGAGGAGTAGTCCTCGGGCCCCGGCCCGAATCGTGGGAGGATCAAGTCCGTCAGCACCACGAAGGAGGTAAACCCGGATGTCCAAAGGAAAGAAGTATCAAGACTCTTCAAAGCTGATCGACAGGGCGAAGCTCTACGAGCCCGCCGAGGCTGTCAGGCTTATCGGAGAGGTCGCCCGAGCCAAGTTCGATGAGACGGTCGAAGCCCACATCCGCCTGGGTGTAGACCCCCGCCGTTCTGACCAGCAGGTACGCGGCGCGGTGGTCCTCCCGTACGGAACGGGCAAGACCAAGCGAGTCCTCGTATTTGCCAAGGGCGAGAAGGCGCACGAGGCCGAAGAGGCCGGCGCTGACTATGTGGGAGCAGACGAATTGGCTGAGAAAATCAGAGGCGGATGGATGGATTTTGACATCACCGTTGCAACTCCCGACATGATGTCCGTTGTGGGCAGGCTCGGCAAGATACTGGGCCCGAGGGGCCTCATGCCGAACCCCAAAACCGGCACGGTGACCTTCGACATCGCACGAGCGATCTCCGAGATCAAGGCCGGCAAGGTGGAGTACCGACTGGACAAGGCGGGCATCATTCATGTGCCCATCGGCAAGGCTTCGTTCGGCGCCGAGAAGCTCATGGGCAACCTATCAGTGTTGATGGACGCCATCGTGAAGGCGCGTCCGGCCGCTGCAAAGGGCGCCTATGTGAAGAGCGTGTCGGTGGCGGCGACCATGAGCCCGGGCATCTATATCAGCCCGCAGTCGGCAGCGACGATGAGTGTCGAGAGGTAGCATTCTTCTGCCTTGACAATAGAAAGAAGCGCCAGGCCAGAGACAGCAGGTGCCCGAGCGACGCGGGTCGCGCGCTTAATGGATACAGCGAGGTATCGCGAGGTGTCCGCCAGCCGAGGCCGGAGGAGAGCCACAAATCCCGACATTTCAGGGACCTCCGGCCGCATACGCGCCGAGGTCCCTTTCTGTTGTCAATCGAGGCGGCAGCGCAGAAGCCCGCTTCGGAACGCTCGAGGCCAGTGGCAACCAGTCGGTGTAGATTGACGCGAACGGAGGTGTAAGAATGCCTACACCCGAGAAGACCCAGGTCGTTCAGGAGCTTGAAACCAGGTTTGGCTCGTCGACTGCGGCTGTGCTCGCCGACTTCAGAGGGCTCAACGTGGGCCAGGTTATGAAGTTGCGCCGCAGCCTGCGCGAAGCCGGAGTCGAGTACAAGGTCTATAAGAACACGCTGATCAAGATCGCAGCTGACAACGCGGGGGTAAATGGGCTCGATCCGTATCTGGAGGGCCCCACCGCTATTGCGTTTTCGGGTCAGGATCCAGTTGCGGCAGCGAGGATACTTGCTGGGTTTGCCAAGGAGAGCAAGATCCTAAAGATTAAGTGCGGCGTCCTCAGAGGAGAGACCATCGACCGTGATCAGGTCGCCCGCCTTGCTGCCCTGCCGTCTAGGGAGATCCTGCTGGCTCAGGTTGTTGGCTCGATGAAATCGCCCATCGCAGGGCTTGTCAACGTGCTGGCTGGTCCCGCACGCAAGCTCGTATGGGCTCTGGAAGCAGTCAGAAAGCAGAAGGAAGAAGCCGCGGGCGGCACTGTGGCCGTCGAGGCTGAGTAAGAGGGAGGAACTTACGCTATGACTAAGGAAGAAATCCTTTCCGCCATTGAGACCATGACAGTCCTCGACCTGGCCGAACTGGTCAAGGCTCTCGAGGAGAAGTTCGGAGTCAGCGCTGCCATGCCCATGGCCGCTATGCCTGCGGCCGGCAACGGCGCCGCCGCTCCGGACGCTGAAGTCGAGGAGAAGACCGAGTTCGACGTGATACTGGTGAGCCCCGGCGACAAGAAGATCCCCGTGCTCAAGGTGGTCCGCGAGCTGACCGGTCTGGGCCTGAAGGAAGCCAAGGACCTCGTCGACAACGCGCCTAAGCCCGTCAAGGAAGGCGTCAAGAAGGAAGAGGCCGAAGCGGTCAAGGCGAAGCTGGTTGAGGCTGGAGCGCAGATCGAGATCAAGTAGCTTGCGATGCTGCATGTTGCAGTATCGCAGTAGCCGGAAACGCGCCCGGTCCATCGATGGACATCCGCGAGGAGTCTTGACGGGCCGGGCCGCGCCGCGCCGGGAGGGATCGGAAGTCCCCGGCAACAGGGCCCCAGGGCGATCCACAATTCGCGAATTGCCTTGACTCAGGGCCGGTCTTGTGATAACATAACTCATTGTCACAATGGGGTATAAGGGGACAAATGAACAAGCATGATATTTACAGGTTCGGTGTGCTAGTTTGAGCGCGGATTTGACTGGAGGAGGGGCGCCAAAAGTCATTGAAGTCCGCGCTATTCGTTATGCCCGGGAATCATACAAGGAAGCAGGGTGGATTGCATGGGCATTGCCGAGAGACCGATGGTGCGCAAGAGGATATCGTTCTCCAGAATAAAGGACGTTCTTGAAGTTCCCAACCTCATCGAGATTCAGCAGAAGTCCTACAAGTGGTTTCTCGATGAGGGCCTGCTCGAGACGTTCCGCGACATCTCACCGGTGCAGGATTTCACGGGAAACCTTGCCCTCGAGTTCACCGGATACTCGCTCGGGTCGCCCAAGTACACAGAGGACCAGTGCAAACAGCGGGATGTGACGTACGCGGCTCCGCTCAAGGTGAAGGTGCGGCTGATCAACAACGATACCCGCGAGGTCAAGGAGCAGGAAGTCTTCATGGGAGATTTCCCTCTGATGACCGAAACAGGCACTTTCATCATCAACGGGGCTGAGCGAGTCATCGTTAGTCAGCTGGTACGGTCGCCGGGAACGTATTTCGACATGGCAAAAGACCCTTCCGGTAAGACACTGTACAGCGCGTCCATAATACCCAACCGCGGCGCTTGGCTGGAATTCGAGACCGACGCGGCCGAAGTCGTATATGTGCACGTCGACCGGACGCGAAAAATACCCGCAACGGTTCTTCTGAGGGCGCTTGGATTTGGTTCGACTCAGCGTATTATGGAGGCGTTCGGCGAGAACGAGTTCATCCGGAACACGCTTGAGCGCGACAATACCAACAACGAGGAGGAGGCTCTGGTAGAGATCTACAAGAGGCTTCGCCCAGGCGAACCGCCTGCTGTGGAGAGCGCCAGGTCTCTGTTTGAGTCGCTGTTCTACGACCCCAAGCGGTATGACCTTGGAGGGGTCGGACGCTACAAGCTCAACAAGAAACTCGAGCTTGCCGACAGATTGATCGGCAAGGCCCTGTCGAGGTCTCTGTTCAGCGACGATGGCCGCCAAGGGCTGGCCGGCATCGGGCGTGTCGCGGCTGTTGACCCCAACACCGGGGAAGTGCTGGGCGCTGTGGTGGACCCTGATACCGGAGAGGTATTGGGCGACGCCGCCGACTTTGAGGCCCCTCGCGCGGGCGAGAAGATCACGGCGCGCAAGGCAGAGGTGGCAAGGATGATCGAGCGCGCTCGGCATCTCACCGAAGCCTACGTGCTCGATGCTGATGGCAAGGAGGCCAAGGTCCTGGGCAACGGCTACTTGGCGTCCGATGTTAAGGTCATCACGCCCGCCGACATCGTGGCTGCAGTCAACTACTTGGTCAATCTGCAGCACGGCATCGGCGTCACTGACGACATCGACCATCTGGGCAACCGGAGGCTCAAGTCGGTCGGCGAGTTGCTGCAAAATCAGTTCAGGATAGGGCTATCGCGTATGGAACGCGTCATACGGGAGCGTATGACTATTCAAGATGTAGAGGCCGTCACTCCGCAGGCGCTCATCAACACTAGGCCTGTTGTGGCGGCGGTGAAGGAGTTCTTCGGGTCCAGCCAGCTGTCGCAATTTATGGACCAGACCAACCCGCTGGCGGAGCTGACCCACAAGAGACGCCTGTCGGCGCTGGGCCCCGGAGGGCTGTCGCGTGAGAGGGCGGGTTTCGACGTTCGCGATGTGCATCACTCCCACTATGGCAGGATGTGCCCGATTGAAACCCCTGAAGGACCCAACATCGGCCTGATCGGGTCGCTGTGCACTTATGCTCGGATCAACGAGTACGGCTTCATTGAAACGCCTTACCGAAAGGTCGAAGAGGGCAAGGTCACAAGCGAGATCCAGTATCTCACTGCCGATGTTGAAGACAGATACACAATCGCCCAGGCAAACGAGCGTCTGAAGGACGATGGAAGCTTCGTCAATCCCAGAGTCACGTGCCGTCTTAGGGACGACATTCTCATTGTCTCGCCTGAACAGGTTGACTTCATGGACGTGTCCCCCAAGCAGTTGGTGTCGATCGCCACTGCGCTCATTCCGTTCTTGGAGAATGATGATGCCGGACGCGCGCTGATGGGTTCGAACATGCAGCGCCAGGCTGTGCCGCTCATCCGAACGGAGGCGCCGCTTGTGGGGACCGGTATGGAGCTGAAGGCCGCTGTTGATTCAGGCGTGGTGCTCTCGGCCAAGCGGGCCGGAACCGTGGAGCGCGTCTGCGCCGACTTTGTAAGAGTGCGCAGGGACGATGGCGAACTCGACCATTGCAGTCTCATGAAGTTCGCCCGCTCCAATCAGGGTACCTGCATGAACCAGCGCCCCATCGTAAGAGTTGGGCAGCGTGTGGAAGTCGGCGATGTGCTGGCCGACGGCCCGTCTACCGACCAGGGCGAAATGGCTTTGGGGCGGAATGTGCTGGTCGCGTTCATGCCCTGGGAAGGCTGCAACTACGAGGACGCGATTCTCATATCGGAGCGCTTGGTAAGCGACGATGTGTTCACGTCCATTCATGTTGAGGAGTACGAGTCTGAGGCTCGCGACACCAAACTGGGTCCGGAGGAGATAACCCGCGACATCCCCAACGTGGGCGAAGACGCCCTGAAGGATCTGGACCACGAGGGGATCATCCGCGTGGGCGCCGAGGTTCGCACCGGCGACATCCTGGTGGGAAAGGTCACGCCCAAGGGCGAGAGCGAGCTTACGCCGGAGGAGAGACTGCTTCGGGCGATCTTTGGCGAGAAGGCGCGGGATGTACGCGATACTTCTCTGAAGGTGCCTCATGGCGAGGCGGGCAAGGTAGTCGCGGTTCACGTGTTCTCGCGCGAAAATGGCGATGAGCTGGGGCCGGGCGTTAACAAGTTGGTGCGCGTGTATGTGGCTCAGAAGCGAAAAATCTCCGAGGGCGACAAGATGGCCGGCCGCCACGGGAACAAAGGCGTCATAGCCAGGATCCTGCCGGTGGAGGACATGCCGTTCCTTCCCGACGGCCGCCCCATACAGATAGTCCTGAACCCGCTGGGAGTTCCATCGCGAATGAACATCGGGCAGGTGCTCGAGACGCATCTGGGATGGGCAGCTGCCACGCTGGGCATGCACATCGCCACTCCGGTCTTCGACGGGGCGCGCGAGGACGACATATTCGAATATCTAGGGAAGGCCGGCCTGCCCCAAGATGGCAAGATGGTGCTTTACGACGGCAGAACCGGAGATCGCTTCGATCGCGAGGTCACCGTGGGCTACGCCTATCTGATGAAGCTCATGCACCTTGTGGACGACAAGATACACGCCCGTTCCACCGGGCCGTATTCGCTCGTTACTCAGCAACCGCTGGGCGGCAAGGCGCAGTTCGGCGGGCAGCGTTTCGGCGAAATGGAGGTGTGGGCGCTGGAGGCCTATGGCGCGGCGTACACTCTTCAGGAACTGCTTACAGTGAAGTCCGACGACATCGCGGGCCGCGTGAAGACCTACGAAGCGATAGTCAAGGGCGACAATGTGCCCGAGCCTGGAGTGCCGGAGTCCTTCAAGGTGCTCATCAAAGAACTGCAGAGCTTGTGCCTCGACGTCAAGGTGCTGTCGGACGATGAGCGGGAGATCGAGATCCGCGAGCCCGACGAAGATATCGAGGGCACTGCGCGGGAACTTGGGATCGACATTGGCGACAGGTCCAGCAGGATTGACCGCGTTGCCCCGGCATACGAAGAGCCGGAAGAGGACGCAGGCGCGGATGTCGGCCAGGATATCCAGGAGAGCAATGGCGAGGACGATGGCTCCGAGCCGGATGTTGAAGATAACGATGAAGATAGTGCTGAAGATAGTGCTGACGATAGCATAGATAAGGAGCCCGTGGGCGAAGAAGGGGGAGAGGCGGATGCTGGACGTCAATGATTTCGACCGGATCAGGATAGCAATGGCATCCCCGGAACAGATACGTGGGTGGTCGAGCGGCGAGGTCAAGAAGCCTGAGACCATTAACTACCGCACTCTCAAGCCCGAACGCGAGGGACTATTCTGCGAGAAGATATTTGGACCCCAGCGTGACTGGGAGTGCCACTGCGGGAAGTACAAACGCATTCGTTACAAGGGAGTCGTGTGCGACAAGTGCGGAGTCGAGGTCACCCGCGCCAAGGTGCGCCGCGAAAGGCTGGGCCACATTGAACTTGCGGCCCCGGTCTCGCACATTTGGTATTTCAAGGGCATTCCTAGCCGTATGGGGCTGCTTCTGGATATGTCCCCTAGGGCTCTCGAGAAGATCCTATACTTTGCTTCCTATATAGTAACCGACCCGGGCGACACGCCGCTGGCCAGGAAGCAGCTCTTGACCGAGGCGGAGTACCGGGATTACAGGGATAAGTACGGGCAGCTGTTCAGGGCGTTGATGGGGGCAGAGGCAGTTCAGGAGCTTCTGCGCCAGATCGACCTGGATGAACTCGCTCACGAACTGCGGGAGGAGATCGACGGTACCTCCGGCCAGAGGCGAATCCGAGCGATCCGTCGCCTGGAAGTGACCGAGGCATTCCGCAAGTCCGGGAACAGGCCCGAGTGGATGATCCTGGAGGTCGTGCCGGTGATCCCGCCCGATCTCCGCCCTATGGTGCAGCTTGATGGCGGTAGGTTCGCTACCAGCGATCTGAATGATCTGTATCGCCGTGTGATAAACCGCAACAACAGGTTGAAGAAGCTCCTGGAGCTCGAGGCGCCGGATATCATCGTGCGCAACGAGAAGCGGATGTTGCAGGAAGCAGTGGATGCTCTGATCGACAACGGCCGCCGCGGAAGGCCGGTGACGGGCCCCGGCAACAGGCCGCTCAAGTCCATATCCGACCTTCTCAAGGGCAAGCAGGGGCGTTTCCGCCAGAACCTTCTCGGCAAGCGCGTCGACTACTCGGGGCGTTCAGTGATCGTGGTCGGCCCCACTCTGAAGATGCATCAGTGCGGACTGCCCAAGGAGATGGCCTTGGAGCTGTTCAAGCCGTTCGTCATGAAGCGACTGGTCGACCGGGGCTTAGCGCACAATATTAAGAGCGCCAAACGGATGGTGGAGCGCGTCAGGTCCGAGGTCTGGGACGTGCTCGAGGAGATCATCGCCCAGCATCCGGTGTTGCTCAACCGTGCCCCTACCCTGCACAGGCTGGGGATACAGGCCTTCGAACCCGTCTTGGTCGAGGGCAGGGCGATTCAGATCCATCCGTTGGTGTGTACCGCGTATAACGCGGACTTTGATGGCGACCAGATGGCCGTGCACGTGCCGCTCTCGGCTGAGGCCCAGTCCGAGGCGAGGCTTCTGATGCTGTCGGTCAACAACATACTCTCGCCCGCTCACGGCGGCCCGGTGGCCACGCCCACGCAGGACATGGTCCTAGGCTGCTATTACCTCACGTTTGAGCGCGTGGGCGCCCGCGGCGAAGGCAAGATCTTCGAGAATCCGGACGCCGCGAGGGCAGCCTACGATGCGGGCGTGGTTGCGCTGCACTCACGGGTAATGGTGCGGATGCCCGAGAGCAAGAAGGTGCTCGGTGCGGAGGAAGCCGATACCCGCAGGATAGTCACGACCGTTGGAAAACTCGTGTTCAACGAGATTTTCCCGGATGATTTCCCGTATATCAACTCGGCCGAGGCCTCGTTCGACGATCAGCTCACAGCAGGCGATTTCGTGCCACGTGGAGTGTCGTTCGATGAGTTTCTAGCATCGGGCGGCGGACGCAGCAGGAAGCCTGCAAGCAAGAGTTTCCTGAGCAAGCTGGTGGGCAAGATAAGGCGGACGAGCGGTAACGCGATGACTGCCAGTGTTCTGGACGCCCTCAAGCGTCTGGGATTCCACTATGCGACTATCTCAGGCACCACCGTGGGAATCGGCGACATCGCGATCCCCGAAGAAAAAGTGGAGATCATACGTGAAGCCGAGAAGAAGGTCGAACAGATCGAAGGCCAGTACAGGCGGGGCCTGTTGCTGGAGGACGAGAAGTACAGCCTGGTAATTGATGTGTGGACCGAAGCGCGCGAAAAGGTCCAGAAGGCCATGCTGAGGCACCTCAACCCGGAGGAGATCATGAGGGAGAGGGTTGAGCAGGCGCGTGAAAGCGGCGCGGGCAGGCCCGAGGAGTTCACCGTGGACCAGCTCAACCCGGTCTACATGATGGCCACCTCAGGCGCCCGCGGCAACGTGCAGCAGCTGAACCAGCTGGCAGGCATGCGCGGCCTGGTGGCCGACCCGTCAGGGCGGACCATCGATGTACCCATCAAGGCCAACTTCCGTGAGGGCCTCACCGTGCTGGAATACTTCATTTCCACGCATGGAACGCGCAAGGGACTGGCCGACACGGCTCTCAGGACCGCCGACTCGGGCTACTTGACCCGCCGCCTGGTGGACGTGGCGCAGGATGTGATAGTCCGTGAAGACGACTGCGGCACTGACGAGGGCATCGAAGCCACGGCGCTTATGGAAGGCGACACCGTCATTGAGAGCCTGGCTGAGCGCATAACCGGGCGGGTCAGTTTGAAGGAACTGATCAACCGGGATACAGAAGAAGTGCTCCTCAAGGTCGGTGAGATGATCAACGAGGATCAGGCTCAGGAGATCGAGCAGGCCGGCTACAAGTCGTGGACCATCCGCTCAGTGCTCAAGTGCCGCACCAGGTATGGCGTGTGCGTCAGTTGCTACGGGCGGAACCTGGCCACAGGCAACTTGGTGGAAGTGGGCGAGGCTGTGGGCACTATCGCGGCTCAGTCAATCGGCGAGCCCGGCACGCAGCTCACGATGAGAACGTTCCACACGGGCGGAGTCGCGGGCGACGACATTACCCGAGGCCTGCCCCGCGTGGAGGAGCTGTTTGAGGCTAGAAAACCCAAAGGGCTGGCCACCGTGACGGAGTACGACGGTGTAGCGCGCATAGCGGAGGTCAAAGGCGTCCGCAAAGTAATCATCACCACCGATTCCGGCGAAGAACATGAATACTCGGTGCCGTTCGGCGCGCGCCTCGAGGTGCGCGAGGGCGATAGGGTGGTTGCCGGCGACAAGCTCACCGAGGGTTCTTTGAACCCCCATGATATATTGCGCATTCGCGGGCCGGTGGCAGTTCAGCAGTACATCGTCCGGGAAGTGCAGGACGTATACCGCTCGCAGGGCGTGGAGATCAACGACAAGCATATCGAGGTCGTTGTGAGGCAGATGATGCGCAAGGTCAAAGTGGAGAATCCGGGCGAAACCAGCATGCTTCCGGGAGAGACCATCGATGTGTTCAGATTTGAGGAGACAAACGAAGAGGCGCGGGCAAACGGCATGGAAGACGCCACTTTCAAGCCGATTTTGTTGGGCATAACTAAGGCATCGCTCCAGACCGACAGCTTCCTTTCAGCTGCGTCTTTCCAGGAGACAACGCGGGTGCTGACCGATGCGTCAATTAAGGGCAGGATCGACCCGCTCATCGGCCTTAAGGAGAATGTCATCATAGGCAAGCTCATACCGGCCGGAACGGGGATGTCCAGATACCGGAATATCCGGATCAAGGTCGATCCGGAGGCTGATGCAGCGCTTATGGTGGCGCCGATCACTGATGATCGACCTCGACTCGAGGCGCTCACGGCAGCCCAAGCTGCGGGCGGGGGCCTTGCAGCCAGCTCGGACCGGCATTTTGGAGCGCCCGTGGCGGAGCACCTGGGCAAGGCCGCATCCGCTCTGGGCCAGGCTGACGCGGAAGCCGAGCTGTGAGCGCGGCGCGCTTGGCGCTGACGCGCTGCGGGTTGGCGGGGCGCTGGGGCGCTGTCGCCCCTTGACACGTCCGGCGGCTGATGGTAAAATGTAAAACTGTCTGAGCTACTATCGCAGTGTGAGGCAGGCCAGCTTGAAGGGAGCGAAAGCGGTCCATGTACGAGGAACTCGCCTCTGCCCCGAGCCGGGTCATCGGCGCCAAGCAGACGGTGAGAGCCTTGGAGCGCGGGATTGTCGGTGCGGTGTATATCGCCCGCGATGCTGAAGAGCGGGTCGTACGCGATCTGAAAACGCTCGCAAGCGCGAAAGGCGTTCCGGTTACCCAGGTTGAATCCATGGATGAACTCGGCAAGGTGTGCGGGATAGATGTGGGCGCGGCGGCAGCCGCCATTCTACACGAGTGAATCGTGCCCCTTGCACCTCGAGATAGGTGGAAGGGGCATGTTATGTCCGAAATGTCGTAGTCTTGCGGAAGGAGGTGACGCATGTGCCAACCATTAATCAGCTGGTAAGGAAGGGGCGAGAGAAGGCCTCGACCAAGTCGATGGCTCCCGCCCTGAGGTACCAGTACAACTCCCTTAATCGGAGGACTGTCTATGGCGCTGGATCACCGCAGCGCAGGGGGGTATGCACGGTGGTGAGAACCACCACGCCCAAGAAGCCCAACTCTGCTCTCAGGAAGATTGCAAGGGTGAGGCTGACGAACGGTCTCGAAGTGACTGCGTACATCCCAGGCGTGGGGCATAACCTCCAGGAGCACTCGGTCGTTCTGATCAGAGGCGGCCGCGTGAAGGACGTGCCGGGCGTGAGGTATCACATCGTCCGCGGCACGCTCGATGCTGCTGGAGTTGCAAATAGACGTCAGGGCCGCTCCAAGTACGGAGCAAAGCGCCCGAAGTGACGCTTGAGAAGAGAGCGCGAGGGGAGGGTGAGCGATGCCGAGGCGAGGCAGGATCACAGTAAGTAACGTGGGTCCTGACCCGGTTTATGGGTCTACGCTGGTATCGGAGTTCGTCAACAAGCTGATGCTCTCTGGCAAGAAGAGCACTGCTGAGGCGATCTTCTACGGCGCCGCTGAGATCGTTCGGAGCAAGACCGGAAAAGAGCCAGTAGAAACTTTTGATCGTGCGCTGAAAAACGTCATGCCGGTTCTCGAAGTTAGGCCTCGAAGGGTCGGAGGCGCCACCTATCAGGTGCCTATTGAAGTGAGGCCTGAGAGGCGCAGGGCGCTGGCCCTCAGGTGGATCGTGACTAACGCCAGGAAGCGACCGGAGAAGACTATGAGCGAACGGTTTGCCGGCGAGATTCTCGACGCGGCGGCGGGCCAGGGAGTCTCTATCAAGAAACGCGAAGACATGCACAAGATGGCCGAAGCCAACAAGGCCTTTGCGCATTACAGGTGGTAAGCCGACCGTCCAGGCCGTTGGCAGCGGGAAGGGAGGAAGAGATATGCAAGGCCAGATGCCTTTGAGTAATATCAGGAACATAGGAATAATGGCTCACATCGATGCCGGCAAGACGACTACGACTGAGCGTATTCTCTTCTACACCGGCCGCGTCCACCGTCTGGGCGAGGTCGACTCCGGCACGGCTACGATGGACTGGATGGTTCAGGAGCAAGAGCGCGGGATCACAATCACTTCGGCTGCCACGACGTGCGAATGGCGCGATTGTCAGATCAACATCATCGACACGCCCGGGCACGTTGACTTCACGGTAGAGGTCGAAAGGGCTCTCAGGGTGCTCGACGGCGCAGTGGCTGTCTTCGACGCAGTTGAGGGCGTACAGCCTCAGTCGGAGACGGTATGGCGTCAGGCGGACCGGTATGAAGTGCCTCGAATCGCTTTCATCAACAAGATGGACCGTGTTGGAGCGGATTTCGACAACGCTGTCCGGATGATGGAGCGGATGCTCGGAGCGCCGGTTGCTCCGGTGCAGATGCCAATCGGCGCTGAAGACCAGTTCCGCGGCATGATCGACCTGATCGGCCGGAAGGCGATTATGTACCTTGACGACCTCGGGTTGAACAGGCAGGTCGCTGAGATCCCCGAGGATCTGCGCGAAAGCGCCGAAGAGGCGCGTGAGCGTCTGGTCGAGCGGATTGCCGAGAACGACGATGAGGCCATGGAACTGTATGTGGCCGGCGAGGCGATTCCCAGCGAAGTGCTGGTCGCGGGCTTGCGCAGAGCCACGCTGGGCGCCAAGCTTACTCCGGTGCTGTGCGGCTCATCCTTCAGGAACAAGGGAGTTCAGGCGTTGCTCGACGCGATCGTGGATTACCTGCCGTCCCCTATTGACACGCCGCCGGTGGTAGGAGTGGATCTTGCCGAACGGAAGGAGCAGGTTGTGAGGAAGCCCTCCGACTCGGAGCCCTTCTGCGCGCTGGCGTTCAAGATCGCTACCGATCCATACGTGGGCAAGCTAGCCTATTTCCGCGTCTATTCAGGAATGGCCAAAGCGGGCAGCGCGATCTACAATGCTTCCAAGGGCAAGCGCGAGAGGCTGGGCCGCATCCTTCGGATGCACGCTAACCACAGGGAGGAACTGGACGTTATCTCTACGGGCGACATAGCGGCAGCTGTGGGCCTCAGGGACACTACCACTGGAGATACCCTGTGCGACGAGGTCAACCCCTTGCTGCTTGAGCGCATGGAGTTCCCCGAGCCGGTGATAGATGTGGCCGTGGAGCCCAAGAGCAAGAATGATGAGGATCGCCTCACCGTGTCCCTGGCGAAACTGGCTGAGGAAGATCCAACGTTCCGCATCCACACTGATCCCGACACCGGCCAGACCATCATCTCCGGCATGGGCGAATTGCACTTGGAGATCATCGTCGACAGGTTGCTCAGGGAGTTCAGTGTTCAGGCCAACGTGGGCAGGCCGCAGGTGGCCTATAGGGAGACTATCACCAGCTCTGTGAAGGCTGAGGGCAGATTCGTGAGGCAGACAGGCGGGCGCGGCCAGTTCGGCCACGTTGTGCTGGAAGTCGAGCCGGGGCCGCCAGGATCGGGCATTGTGTTCGCGAACAAGATTGTCGGCGGGGCTATTCCCAAGGACTTCATCCCCGCTGTTGAGCACGGTATTCGCGAAGCATCCGGCACGGGAACGTTGGCTGGATATCCCGTGGTGGATGTGGCGGTGGCACTTGTGGATGGTTCATATCACGAGGTGGATTCCTCAGAGATCTCCTTCAAGATTGCCGGCTCGCTCGGCTTCAAGGAAGCCATGGAGGCGGCAAAGCCCGTGCTCCTCGAGCCTGTCATGAAGGTTGAGATAATAACGCCGGAGCAGTATGTGGGCGATCTCATCGCCGACATGGGAGCGCGGCGCGGGAAGGTCACTTCCCTCGAGAATGTCGGCATGAACCAGATGATACGGGGACAGGTTCCGCTTGCCGAGATGTTTGGATACGCTACTTCGCTGCGGTCGCTTTCGCAGGGAAGGGCTAACCACACAATGCATTTTCTCAGGTACGAGCAGGTCCCTCCGCATAAGTCGGAGGAGATCATGCGGCGGTACCGAGGAGTATTGTCCTGATAACACAAGGGAGGATTGAAAAAGAATGGCCAAGCAGAAGTTTGAGAGGACCAAGCCCCACCTCAACATCGGGACGATCGGGCACGTTGACCATGGCAAAACTACTCTTACGTCTGCCATTACCAACGTGCTGGCCAAGGCCGGGCTTGCCAGTTTCATGGACTTCGACAAGATCGACAAGGCGCCTGAGGAGAAGGCCCGTGGAATCACCATCTCCACATCGCACGTGGAGTATGAGAGCCCCAACCGTCACTATGCTCACGTCGACTGCCCTGGCCACGCCGACTACATCAAGAACATGATTACCGGCGCTGCCCAGATGGACGGAGCGATTCTCGTGGTTTCGGCCGCTGACGGTCCAATGCCCCAGACCCGTGAGCACATCCTGCTCGCCCGCCAGGTTGGGGTGCCGTCCATCGTGGTCGCCCTGAACAAGGTGGACATGGTGGACGACCCGGAACTGCTCGAGCTGGTCGAGCTGGAAGTGAGAGATCTGCTCAGTGAGTACGAGTTCCCCGGCGACGATATTCCAGTCGTACCGCTATCGGCTCTCAAGGCCGGCGAGTGCGCATGCGGCAAGCAGGACTGCCAGTGGTGCGGCCCTGTATGGAAGTTGATCGAAGCGTGCGACAGCTACTTCCCGGAGCCTGCGCGTCAGGTCGACAAGCCTTTCCTGATGCCCATCGAAGACGTGTTCACCATCACCGGGCGCGGCACAGTCGTCACCGGCAGGGTGGAGCGCGGCGTAGTGAAGGTGGGCGAGGAAATCCAGATCGTCGGGCTCAGGCCTGATACCAAGAAGACGGTCGTCACCGGCGTTGAGATGTTCCGCAAGCTGCTCGACCAGGGCCAGGCGGGCGACAACATCGGCTGCTTGCTCCGGGGTATCGACCGCGACGAGGTCGAGCGCGGCCAGGTTCTGGCCAAACCCGGATCGATCACGCCGCACACCAAGTTCGCAGGGCAGGTCTACGTGTTGACGAAGGAAGAGGGCGGGCGGCACACACCGTTCTTCAACAACTACAGGCCGCAGTTCTACTTCAGAACCACCGATGTGACTGGGAGCATTCAGATGCCTGAGGGCACTGAGATGGTAATGCCGGGCGACAACACCGTGATGACGATCACACTGATCACTCCGATCGCCATGGAGCCGGGGCTGCGCTTCGCCATCCGCGAGGGCGGCCACACTGTCGGCGCGGGAGCGGTCACCTCGATCATCGAGTAATCGATCCGCGAGCCTCGCGAGGCACGCGGCCTGCGGGGGCGGGCAGTCCCGCCCCCGCGGAAGTGTGCAGACCAGGGATTTGCAAGCGATGAAGCGGGAGGTTGTCCGGGCCACCCCGATGGCAGGAGTAAACTTCCGTGGAGTATGTCCGACAAAGCAATCGGGCGATCAGGAGGGATTGCGCGTGGCGACTCAGAGAATCAGGATTAAGCTTAAGGCTTTTGACCACAAGATCTTGGATCAGTCGGCTGAACGTATCGTTGACACCGCCAAGCGGATGGGGTCTGAGGTGTCGGGTCCGGTGCCGCTTCCGACGGAGAGGAACGTCTATACAGTCCTCAGATCCGTTCACGTTGACAAAGACTCCAGAGAGCAGTTCGAGATGAGGACGCACAAGAGGCTCATCGACATTCTAGAGCCCACTCCGAAGACGATTGACGCCCTCATGCGCCTCGACCTGCCCGCCGGAGTGGACATAGAAATCAAGCTCTAGACGACGATGGGGGGTGTGACGCATGGGCAGAGCTATTCTCGGCAGAAAGATTGGGATGACTCAGCTGTTCGAAGATGACGGCAGGGTGCATCCAGTTACCGTTATAGAGGCCGGGCCGTGCTGCGTAGTGCAGAAGAAGCGCCAGGCCAGAGATGGCTACGAGGCCATCCAGGTTGGTTTCGGCAACATGCGCGAGCGGCTGGCCACCAAGGCGATTGGCGGGCACTACGCGCGCGCCAAGATTAAACCGAAGAAGTATCTAAGGGAGTTTCGGGTCGAGTCGTCTGACGCGTTCGAGCTTGGCCAGGAGATCCGGGTGGATCAGTGGTCTTCGGGCGATCTCGTGGATGTATCTGGCGTCTCGCGCGGTCGCGGGTTTGCAGGCGTCATAAAGCGGTGGAATTTCCATCGCGGTCCCATGAGCCATGGTTCCATGTACCATCGGCGCGTGGGTTCGCTGGGAGCAACCGCCCCGGCCAGGGTGTTCAAGGGCCGTAAGATGCCGGGCAGGCTGGGCGGGGAGCGAACGACCACCCTGGGCCTGACCGTGGTGAAGGTGGATCCGGAGCGAAACCTGATCATGGTGCGGGGCGCTGTGCCTGGAGCCAAGGGCGGGCTAGTGACGATCCGGGACTCCGTTAAGGCTAAGAAGAAGTAAGGAGGCGTTGGAGATGCCTAAAGCACCACTGTTCGATGTAAAAGGCAACAGGCTCGGAGAGGTGGAGCTTCCTGACGCCGTCTTCGGAATAGAGCCCAACGAGTACGCGGTGCACGATGCCGTTACGCTTCAGCTTGCCAGCTTGAGGTCGGGCACTCACGACACGAAGACCATCTCCGAGGTGGCAGGCGGCGGACGCAAGCCGTGGCGCCAGAAGGGTACCGGCAGAGCAAGGCACGGGTCGCGCAGGTCTCCACTGTGGCGCGGCGGCGGCGTGGTGTTCGGGCCTACCCCGAGGAGTTACGGCGGCAGAATCCCGAAGAAGGTTCGCAAGCTTGCGCTGCTCTCTGCGCTATCGGCGAGGGCTTCCGAGGATGCGGTGTTCGTCCTGGATTCGCTGGATCTCGACGAGCCCAACACCAAGGCGATGGCGGCGCTGTTTGGCGCAATCGGAGTGAAGAAGCCGCTTGTGGTGACGGCCGTCAAGGACGAGATCGTGGAGAAGTCCACCAGGAACATCCCCAACGCGTTGGCTCTGGGCGTCGCCGGGCTGAACGTATATGACGTGGTGAACCATCAAGCGCTCGTCATTGTGCGCGACGCGGTCGCCAAAGCAGAGGAGGCCTTGGCGTAATGGCACACCCGCAGGAGATTATCATCAAGCCGATTGTCACTGAGAAGAGCACCGCCATGAGCGAAGAGAGCAAGTACGTGTTCGAAGTGAAGTTCGACGCCAACAAGGTGGAGATCGCCAAGGCTGTCGAGGTGTTGTTCAAGGTGACTGTGGTGTCGGTCAACACAATGCGAATGCCTGGTAAGCTCAAGAGACAGGGGCGGTCGCAGGGGATGAGTCCCCAATGGAAAAAGGCGATTGTTACCCTGAAGAGCGGCGACAGAATTCCGCTGTTCGAGGGCGCCTGAGCAACGCAGCAAAGGAGGTATGTGGGATGGGAATCAAGGCATTTAAGCCGACGTCGCCGGGGCGCAGGCAGATGACTGTAGCCGCTTTCGAGGAGATTACGCGCTCCAAGCCCGAGAAATCCCTCGTCGCTCCGCTGCGCAGGTCTGGAGGGCGCAATGCGGAGGGCAAGACTACGCTGAGATTTCGAGGCGGAGGGCACAAGAGGGCCTACAGGATCATCGATTTCAGGCGCGACAAGGATGGAGTGCCGGGCAGAATTGCGTCCATCGAGTACGACCCCAACAGGTCGGCCAGAATCGCTCTGGTGCACTATCTTGACGGCGAGAAGCGCTACATCCTTGCGCCGCTGGGGCTGAAGGTTGGCGATATGATCGAGTCAGGGCCAAATGCCGACATTAAGCCAGGCAACGCGCTGCCGCTGGTGAATATTCCGGTGGGCACGGTGGTGCATGCCATAGAGCTGACTGCGGGTCGGGGAGCCCAGATGGCCAGGTCCGCCGGGGCAAGCGCGCAGATTATGGCGAGGGAAGGCGATTATGTTACGCTTCGCTTGCCTTCGTCGGAGATGAGAATGGTCCGAGCTGAGTGCCGGGCCACCATAGGCCAGGTGGGCAACGTGGAGCACGAGAACATCACACTCGGCAAGGCCGGACGCAAGAGATGGATGGGCAGGCGGCCTCACACCCGCGGCGTGGCGATGAACCCTGTAGACCACCCGCACGGCGGAGGCGAGGGGCGGGCGCCTATAGGAATGCCCGGCCCGGTCACGCCTTGGGGCAAGCCGACTCTTGGCTACAGAACGCGCAGGGCGAAGGCTTCGGATAGGCTGGTCGTTCGGCGTCGGGGTTCGAAGTAAGCAAGGGGTTCTGAAAGGAGGCGCGCCGATTCATGGGCAGGTCGCTGAAGAAGGGACCATACGTTTACCCGGCCCTGGCTGAGAAGATAGAGATGCTGAACCAGGCCGGCAAGAAAGAGATAATCAAGACGTGGTCAAGAGCGTCCATGGTCGTCCCGGAGATGCTGGGGCACACAATAGCCGTGCATGATGGCCGCAGGCACATTCCGATCTATATTGTGGAAGACATGGTCGGCCACCGGCTCGGGGAGTTCGCGCCGACGCGGACATTCCGCGGGCACAGGCAGTCTGACAAGACCACGCGTATGAAGAGTTAGAGGGGGTCAGGCACAGGTGGAAGCGAGAGCAGTTGCGCGATACGTGCGCATGTCGCCGCGGAAAGTTCGCAGGGTGGTCGACATGGTGCGCGGAAAGAGCGTTGACGAGGCCCTGACCATTCTGAAATACGCGCCGCAGATCGCGTCGGAGCCGGTGAGCAAGGTGATAGCGTCTGCGGCGGCGAACGCCGAGAACAACCTGGATCTGACGAGAGACGACCTCTATGTCGCTCAGGCCTATGTAGATGCCGGTCCTTCGCTGAAAAGGGTTTTGCCCAGGATGCGGGGCATGGCAGACAGGGTTCTGAAGCGCACGAGCCACATCACGGTCGTCGTCAGAGAGAGGGAGGGTTAGAGCGTGGGGCAGAAGGTCAACCCTATTGGCTTGAGGCTTGGGATAAACAGAACGTGGGATTCCACATGGTACGCTGACAAGAAGAAATACGCGGAGTTTCTGCATGAAGACTTGAAGCTGAGGAAGTACATCAAGAACCGGCTGTACGCCGCGGGCATATCCAGGGTCCAGATCGAGCGGGCTGCTAACAGGATACGCGTAACCATTCACACTGCGCGGCCCGGCATGGTCATCGGACGGGGCGGCGCGGAGGCAGAATCGCTGCGCCGGGATCTTGAAAGGATCAGCGGCAAGCAGGTATCCGTGAACATCCTCGAGGTAAAGCACCCCGAGACAGACGCCCAGCTCATCGCTGAGAATATTGCGGGCCAGCTCGAGAGGAGGATATCCTTCCGACGCGCCATGAAGCAGGCGATGATGAGGGCCGAGAGGCTTGGCGCTCAGGGCATCCGCATGAGAACCAGCGGCCGCCTAGGAGGCGCTGAGATCGCCCGCACCGAGGGGTATAGTTCCGGGAAGCTTCCTCTTCACACGCTCAGGGCCGCCATCGACTATGGCTTCACCGAGGCCAAGACGACCTATGGGAAGCTGGGAGTGAAGGTCTGGGTCTACAAGGGTGATGTTCTCCCATCTAGGGCCGGCAGAGCTCGGCGGGAGGGAGGGGCTCAGTAAATGTTGATGCCCAAGAAGGTCAAGTATCGGAAACAGCAGAGAGGCCGCATGAAGGGCATCGCCACCCGTGGTACCGAGCTGTCTTTGGGCGAGTTCGGCCTGCAGGCGTTGGAACCGGGCTGGGTGACCTCTCGGCAGATAGAGGCCGCGCGTATTGCGATGACGCGCTATACCAAACGCGGCGGCAATGTATGGATCAGGATATTCCCTGATAAGCCCGTCACTAAGAAGCCTGCTGAAACCCGTATGGGCAGCGGCAAAGGCGCGCCCGAATACTGGGTGTCGGTAGTCAAGCCGGGCAGGGTGATGTTCGAAATCGCCGGCATCCCTGAAGATGTTGCGCGTGAGGCTCTGAGGCTGGCCGGGCATAAACTGCCCATCAGGACCAAGTTCATCTCCAAGCAAGAAGCGGGTGGTGAAGCCGATGAAGGCTAAGGAGCTTAAGAAGATGTCGCCTGAGGACCTCGATCGGAAGCTGGTGGGCCTCAGAGAGGAACTCTTCAACCTCAGGTTTCGGCTTGCGACCAATCAGCTCGAGAATCCGCACAAGATAACCGATGTCAAGCACGACATCGCCAGGGTCAAGACGGCAATAAGGGAGCGCGAGCTCGACGCTGCAAGGCGATAGAGAGGAGGCCAGGTCATGGAGAGCGCGAGAACCCAGCGTAAAGAGAGATTGGGCGTCGTCGTGAGCGATGCGATGCAGAAGACTCGCGTGGTTGCCCTCGAACGCACCTTCAAGGAGACTCGGTACGGAAAGACTGTAAGGCGCACGAGCAGGGTGAAGTTCCACGACGAGAACAACGAGAGCAGGGTTGGCGATAAGGTCCGGATTATGGAGACCCGGCCGATCTCTCGCGACAAGCGCTGGAGGCTTGTCGAGATAGTGGAGAAGGCGAAGTAACTCGGGCCCGAGCGAAAGGAGGAACACTCTGTGATTCAGCCTCAGACCATGCTCAATGTGGCTGACAATACAGGCGCCAAGAAAGTAATGTGCTTTCGCGTGCTTGGCGGCAGCGGACGGCGCTACGCCAACGTGGGAGACATCATCATTGCCACAGTCAAAGAGGCTACGCCCGGAGGCGTTGTTAAGAAGGGCGAAATCGTCAGAGCTGTCGTCGTGCGGACCAGTAAGGAGCTGAGGCGGCCGGACGGCTCGTACATCAGGTTTGACGAGAACGCTGCGGTGATAATCGACGTGCAGAACAACCCGCGCGGAACCCGAATCTTCGGGCCGGTGGCGCGCGAGCTGCGTGACCGCAGTTTCATGAAGATCATTTCGCTTGCTCCAGAGGTCCTCTAGGCCTCGGGTCTATCCCGGCAAGTAGGGGGTGTGATCAGGGTGACGACAGCAGTGAAGAAGATCAAGAAGGGCGACACCGTCATCGTTCTCACCGGAAAGGACTCCGGCCGGCGCGGAAAGGTACTTCGGGTCCTGCCGACCGAGAAGAAGGTCCTGGTAGAGAGCTTGAATATGGTTAAGCGGCACACAAAGCCCACGAATACCAATCCGCAGGGCGGCATTGTCGAAAGACCGTCTCCCATGCCGGTGGGCAAGGTTATGGTGGTGTGCGGCAAGTGCAACAAGCCCACCAGGGTTGGGATGAAGGCCAAGGAGTCCGGCGGGTTCATGCGAGTGTGCAAGAAGTGTGGAGCCGGGCTCGGTAAGTAGGACGTGTAACACAGGCAGGATGGCGAGAGGCCTGAGGGGGGGTCAAGTTTATGGATAAGACTCCGCGGCTCAAGGAGAAGTACCAAAATGAGGTCGTGCCTGCGCTCGAGCAGAAGTTCGGATACAAGAACATCAATGAGGTCCCTAAGGTTCACAAAGTCGTCGTGAGCATGGGCGTGTCCGATGCCGTTCAGGACCCCAAGACGCTCGATTCCGCGGCGGGCGATATGGCTTTGATTTCCGGGCAGAAGCCGATCATCACGCGCGCCAAGAAGTCTATCGCAGCCTTCAAGCTGCGCGCGGGCGTTCCCATCGGCTGCAAGGTGACTCTTCGCGGGGCAAGGATGTATTACTTCCTGGATAAGCTGTTCAACGCGGCTCTTCCTAGGATCCGCGACTTTCGAGGAGTGTCGGGCGATTCGTTCGATGGGCGGGGCAACTACACGCTCGGCCTCAAGGAGCAGTTGGTGTTCCCGGAGATCGAGTACGACAAGATTGACAAGGTTCGTGGCATGGACATCACCATAGTCACGTCCGCCCGGACCGACGAGGAAGGCCTTGAGCTCCTTAGGCTCATGGGTCTCCCCGTGAGAACTGAGTAAGGAGGGGGAGAAATGGCGCGTAAGGGGCTTGTGGAATCATGGCAGAAGGGGCCCAAGTACAGGGTCAGAGAGTATAACCGGTGCTCCATATGTGGAAGACCGCGGGCATACATGCGCAAGTTCAAGATGTGCAGGATCTGCTTCCGAGCCCTCGCCTCAAGGGGAGAGATCCCCGGCGTGACCAAGGCGAGTTGGTGACGGCAGGGTACGCCACGAGAGGAGGTAGAGGACGATGGTGTTGACTGACCCGATCGCGGATATGCTTACGCGGATACGCAACGCGAACACCGTGAATCATGAGGTCGTCGAGATACCGGCGTCTCGGATAAAGGAAGAGCTGGCCCGTATCATGAAGAGCGAGGGCTATATCCGCGACTTTGAGGTCGCTCGGGGCGCGAAGCAGAACGTGATCAAGATCGCGATGAAGTACGGTCCCAACAAGCAGAAGGTCATTCGCGGTCTGAAGCGCATCAGCAAACCGGGCCTCAGAGTGTATGTGAAGAGGGACGAGATTCCGAAGGTGTTGAACGGCTTGGGAGTGGCCGTTATCTCCACATCGCAAGGGCTGATGACTGACCGCCAGGCGAGGGAAGCCGGTCTTGGCGGCGAGGTCATCTGCTACATGTGGTAGGTGGTGTAGCTATGTCGAGAATCGGCAAGATGCCGGTGGTAGTGCCCCAAGGTGTGGAAGTGCATCTGGACGGGCGTTGCGTTACGGTGAAGGGCCCGAAGGGAACCATCGCTCGCGAACTCCCCGCGAACGTCATGGTTGAAGTGGCCGAGGGCGCAGTTCATGTCAGCCGTGCGTCGGACGACAGGATTGCCCGATCTATGCACGGACTATCTCGGACGCTGATCGCCAACATGGTAGACGGCGTGACTTCCGGTTTTGAGAAGTCGCTGGAGATTGTGGGTACCGGGTACAGAGCGTCCAAGCAGGGCGAGAACTTGATCCTGCAGGTGGGTTACTCTCATACGGTCCAGATCGTGCCGGCGGAGGGCATTAACATCGAGGTGCCGGCGCCTAACAAGATCACTGTGCGCGGCATCGACAAGGAACTCGTGGGGCAGACTGCGGCGAACATCCGCGCGGTCAGGGAACCCGAGGTCTATCACGGCAAGGGCATAAGATACGCGGGCGAACATGTGGCGCTCAAGGCCGGCAAGACCGGCAAGGCGGGCAGCTAGTAACTCCGCTCTGGGCTCGATGAAAGGAGCGACGCTAAGTGTACAACAGGGTTGACAGGAAACAGGCCCTCGCCCGCCGGCATATGCGCATCCGGAAAGCAGTCGTGGGAACGCCCCAGCGGCCGAGGCTCTGCGTGTTCAGGAGCCATGCACACATCTGCGCGCAGATAGTAGACGACACAGTGGGAAGAACTCTCGTGTCGGTATCGACGGTGGAGCCGGAAATCCGGGCGGCTGTGGGATACGGCGGGAACACTGAAGCCGCGAAGTACGCGGGTCGAGTGGCTGCGCAGAGGGCCCTTGATAAGGGCATAAGCCAGGTCGTGTTCGACCGTGGCGGAAATATATACCATGGCAGAGTGGCGGCGCTGGCAGAAGCTGCGCGCGAGGCCGGCCTGCAGTTCTAGACGGGGGAGGGCAGAAGATGGCAAGAATGAGTCTTGAGGGCACTGACCTCAAGGAAAAAGTGGTAAGCATCAACCCCGTGGCCAAGACGACTAAGGGCGGCCGCACCAGGAGCTTCCGCGCGCTGGTAGTCGTGGGCGACGAAAAGGGCCGTGTGGGAGCGGGGCTTGGAAAGGCTTACGAGGTGTCGGAGGCGATCAAGAAGGCCGTTGACGATGCCAAGAAGAACATGATGGATGTGCCCATGGTGGGCACTACCGTTCCGCATGAGGTGACCGCGACATTCGGCGCCGGATGTGTTATGCTTAAGCCCGCTGGCCCTGGAACTGGAGTTATAGCTGGCGGGCCTGTCAGGGCCGTGTTGGAACTTGCGGGGTATCGGGATATCCTGACCAAATCTCTCGGGTCTGATAACCCTCTGAACGTGGTCAACGCGACCATGGAGGGGCTTAGGTCCATGCGCACTGCGGAGCAGGTGGCTCAGATACGCGGCAAGTCAGTTGAGGAGCTTGCGAAGTAGGAGGGGTTCGGATGGCTAGAAGACTTGTCATCACATGGAGGAAAAGCGCCATCGGCGAACCGGAAGACCAGCGGGCGACAGTTCGGTCCCTGGGCCTCCGCAAGCTAGGCCAGACGGTCGAGCATGATGACAACCCGGTCATACGGGGTATGGTGCATAAGGTGCGCCACCTCGTAGTGGTCCGGGAGATCGACTGAGAGGGAGGGGTGCACCGATGAGGTTACAGGATTTGCGCCCCCCGTTCGGCGCCAAGAAGAACGTCAAGAGAGTGGGCCGCGGCACGGGCTCAGGTCACGGGAAGACTGCATGCCGCGGAAGCAAGGGCCAGCTCGCACGGTCCGGAGGAGGCAAAGGCCCCGGGTTCGAGGGCGGGCAGACCCCCATCTACAGACGCCTGCCGAAGCGGGGTTTCAATAACAAGTTCAAGGTGGAGTACGCTGTTGTGAACGTGGGCGACCTTGAGCGCGTGTTCGAATCTGGCGATGAGGTTGCAGGCGAGGAGCTCAAGGAGAAGGGCCTCATCAGAGGGTATGACGTGCGCGTGAAGGTCCTCGGGGATGGCGAGATAACTAAGGCCCTGACCGTCCGCGCCCACAAGTTCAGCGATGGCGCCGTCTCAAAGATTAAGGCAGCGGGAGGCTCCGCGGAGGTGATATAGGTGCTGGGAGCGCTGGTCAACGCTTGGAGGGTGCCGGATCTTCGAAAGAAGATCTTGTACACAGCTTTCTTGCTGTTCATCTACAGGCTCGGGTCATTCATACCTGTCCCCGGAGTGAACACGGCGAGTTTCGTGGCGGAGTTCCAGAGGCTAGCCGGCGAGACTGGAGTAGGCCTCTTGAGTCTCCTCGACATGTTCTCAGGAGGCGGATTATCCAGAGCGACCGTGTTCGCGCTCAATGTAGGACCGTACATCACCGCGTCGATCATCATCGAGCTCCTCGCGGTGGTCATCCCGGCCCTCGAGGAACTGAAGAAGGAAGGGCCGGAGGGCCGCAAGAAGATGTCGCAGTATACCCGGTATGGAGCTGTCGTACTCGCCATTGTCCAGGGCTACAGTTACGCCGCGATGTTCGGCACGGCTGTGAGGCCCGGAGTCGTTTGGAAGCTGCTCATCGTGCTCAGCATGACGGCCGGGGCTGCGTTCACCATGTGGCTTGGCGACAAGATCTCGGAGAAGGGAATCGGCAACGGCATCTCCTTGATCATCTTCGCCGGCATCCTGTCCCGCTTTCCAGCTCAGCTGACGGGCGTGGTCGGGATGCTGAAGCAGGGCGCCGGGAGCATCGCGATGACTGCGATCTATGGCGTGATGGGTCTGGCCCTGATAATGGCAGTCATCGCCACCACCGAAGCGCAGCGCAAGATACCGGTCCAGTATCCCAAGAGGGTCGTGGGCCGGCGAGTGTACGGCGGGCAGAGCACGCACATGCCGATACGGCTCAACCAGGCGGGCGTGATTCCGGTGATCTTCGCGTCCTCGGTTCTCGCGTTTCCGCAGACGATAGGCCAGTTTGTTCCGGCGATTTCCGCCAGCGTGAACAGGTTTATCTACAATGCGTGGGTGTATAATATCGTGTACGTCGTTTTGGTGATCCTCTTCACCTACTTCTACACCGGCATCACGTTCAACCCGGTGGAAGTGGCCGACAACATGAAGAAGTACGGAGGGTTCATCCCCGGGTTCAGGCCGGGCAGGTCGACGGCCGAGTATCTCGACCGCGTGCTTACCAGGCTCACCTTTGTGGGAGCTATCTTCCTCGCGGCTATTGCTCTGTTGCCGAATATCACAGGCAAGCTCACTTCGGGCAGCATCTCGTTCGGCGGCACCGGGTTGATCATCGTGGTGGGCGTGGCTCTCGACACGATGAAGCAGATCGAGGCGCAGCTGATCATGAGGCAGTATGAGGGCTTCCTGAAGTAGAAGTATGAAGTAGGAGTGCACGCAAGATGCGGTTGGTTCTGATGGGGCCGCCCGGCGCGGGCAAGGGCACGCAGGCTGTGGAGCTCTCGCGGGAATACAGCGTCCCGCACATCTCCACAGGCGACATGTTCAGAGCGGCTGTGGCCTCCGGGACGGAGCTTGGGATGGAAGCTCGCCGGTACATGGACGCCGGCCGGCTTGTCCCTGACGATGTGACCCTGGGCATCGTGCGCGAGAGGCTGTCGGAGCGCGATGCGGCATGCGGGTTCGTTCTGGACGGTTTTCCGCGGACGGTCCCGCAGGCGCGCGAGCTGCAGGAAGTTCTGGCGAGCGGCGGCCTGAAACTGGACGGTGTGATCACAATCGACGTACCCGATGGTGAACTGGTGAGACGGGCTGTGGGGCGCCGCGTGTGTCCCCAATGCGGGCGGGCGTGGCATGTGGAGTTCAATCCGCCTCCCAGCGATGCGTGCAGTTGCGGCGGAGAGTTGGTCCAGAGGGATGACGACCGCGCCGACACAGTCATGAAGAGGCTCGAAACCTACCGTGAGCAGACGGAGCCTCTGAAAGACTTCTACGCCGGGCTGGGGTTGTTGGTGTCGGTGGATGGGACGGGCGGCCCTGAATCCGTTCACAAGCGCATTTCGGATGCGCTTAGAAGGTGTAATAGTAGATGATCATTCTAAAGACTCCGGACGAGATAGCTCGGATGCGGCGCGCGGGCGCGTTGGTGGGGCGGGTCCTGGAAGTGCTCCGCGAAAGCGTGCGGCCTGGCGTCAGCACTGGGTGGCTCGATAGGCTCGCTGAGAACACAATACGCGAGGGAAGCGGCGTCCCGTCCTTCAAGGGATATCGCGGGTTTCCCGCTTCGATCTGCGCTTCGGTAAACGACGAGATCATCCACGGAATTCCGGGCGGTCGGATTCTGGTCGAAGGCGACATAGTCAGCGTGGATGTGGGCGCGATAGTCGATGGGTACCACGGCGATGCCGCCGTCACTTTGGGCGTGGGCGCGGTGGCTCCTGAGGCCGAGCGGCTCATGCAGGTCACCAGCGAGTCTTTGGATGCCGGGATAGCGAATGCGCGGCCGGGGCGCCGTCTTGGAGATATCGGCAGCGCGGTTCAGGCGTTTGTGGAGGCCAATGGGTTTTCCGTGGTGAGAGACTTTGTAGGGCACGGAATCGGGCGCAAGATGCACGAGGAACCGCAGATCCCGAATTTCGGGCGCCCGGGCGAGGGGATCAGGCTTAGGGCAGGGATGGTACTTGCCATCGAACCAATGGTTAATGCGGGCGGGCACGAGGTCCGGATACTCGGCGATGGCTGGACCGCGTGCACATTGGATGGACTTCTGTCGGCCCACTTTGAGCATACGGTGGCCGTGACTGAGGATGGTCCCGAGGTTCTGACTCTCCCGTAACTTGCGAGGAAGGTGCGGAGGCTGTGTCTTCCGATGGTCCATCACTTGGACAGTTAGTAGTGTCGAAAATGGGAAGGGACAAGGGAAGGCTCTACGTGGTCGTTGGCCTCTCGGAGAGCCGATACGCTTACATCGCTGACGGCGTCACGCATAGGATGTCTAGTCCGAAGCGAAAGAACAGGGCTCATCTGATCGTTCTGGAGCAGGTGGACGAGGGCGCCAAGTCGAGGCTCGCATCGGGTCTCCCCCTCTCCGATACTCAGCTTGTTACGGCGTTAAGAGCTTACAGACCCCACGAGAGAAAGGAGGAGCATGCTCAGTAATGGCCAAGGAAGATTGCGTCGAAGTCGAGGGCACCGTGGTTGAGCCCCTCCCGAACGCCATGTTCAGAGTGGAGCTTGAGAACGGCCACAAGGTTCTGGCCCATGTGTCCGGCAAAATGCGGATGAGGTTCATCAGGATTCTGCCTGGCGATCGGGTCACTGTTCAGCTGTCGCCTTACGATCTCACTCGTGGCAGGATCGTGTGGAGATACAAGTAGGAGGGTTTGACATGAAGGTAAGACCGTCCGTTAAGAAGATGTGCGACAAGTGCAAGATAGTCAAAAGAAAAGGCCGCGTGCGCGTGATATGCCCAAATCCCACGCACAAGCAGCGGCAGGGCTAGGAGGTGTAGCGTAGGATGGCGCGAATCGCAGGTGTAGACCTTCCGAGGGACAAGCGAATAGAGATAGCTCTCACCTATATATATGGACTCGGCCTGACTTCGTCCAAGCAGATCCTGAGCGAGACCGGGATAAGCCCCGATACGCGAGTGAGGGACCTGACGGAAGACGAGGTCGCCAAGTTGCGCGAGTCGATCGATCGGGGCTACAAGGTGGAAGGCGACCTCCATCGCGAAGAGGCCCAGAACGGCAAAAGGCTCATGGAGATCGGGAGCTACCGGGGCCTCAGGCACCGTCGCGGCCTGCCCGTGAGGGGCCAGCGCACCAAGACCAACGCGCGGACCCGCAAGGGGCCTAAGAGGATGGTTGGCGGCCGCAAGAAGAGCTAAAGGAGGATCGCTGATGGCCAAGAAACAGGCAAGGCCCAGAAGGCGGGAGCGTAAGAACATTGAGTCTGGGATCGCACACATTAAGTCCAGCTTCAACAATACTCTTATCACGATTACTGACCCCACGGGCGCAGTAGTATCCTGGTCGTCTTCGGGCGCTATGGGCTTCAAGGGGTCCCGCAAGGGCACTCCGTTCGCGGCGCAGCAGGCTGCCGATGTGGCGGCGCGCGCGGCGATGGAGCACGGGATGCGCAGCATCGAGGTGCTGGTCAAGGGGCCGGGAGGAGGGCGCGAGGCTGCAGTCAGGTCGCTTCAGGCGGCAGGGCTGGAGGTCAGCATGATCAAGGACGTGACGCCCATTCCTCACAATGGGTGCAGGCCGCCTAAGAGACGGCGCGTATAGCCAGGAGCGAACAGGAGGTGCTGAAATGTCGAGATATACGGGACCTGTGTGCCGGCTCTGCCGCCGCGAGGGAACGAAGCTCTATCTCAAGGGAGATAGGTGCTATGGTGAGAAATGCTCTGTAGGCCGGAGGGCGTACCCGCCCGGACAGCACGGACAGGGGCGCAAGAAGACTTCTGAATACGGAACCCAGCTCAGAGAGAAACAGAAGCTCCGAAGGATCTACGGCATACACGAGGCTCAGTTCGCGCGCTACTTCGACATAGCAGAGCGCAGGCGCGGGATTACGGGCGAGAACCTCCTCGCGGTGTTGGAGATGCGAATCGACAACATCGTCTACAGGCTGGGCATGGCCGATTCCAGGGCTCAGGCCAGGCAACTGGTGAGGCACGGTCACTTCGCGGTGAATGGCAAGAAGGTATCTGTGCCCTCGTACGAAATGCGCCCAGACGACGAGGTTTCGGTGAGAACTGGGAGCCGGAATCTTCTCCAGTTCAAGGGGATCGCGGAGGGCGCCGCTCCGAGCATGCCCGCGTGGCTGTCGCTTGGAGAGGACCGACTGAGCGGAAGGGTGCTTTCGGTTCCCGCAAGAGACCAGGTCGACCTGGACATCCAGGAGCACTTGATCGTCGAGTTGTACTCGAAGTAATGCTGCCCCAGATGAGAAGGAGGGTGCTGAGCGCGCTATGATCGAATCTCCAAGGCCTAGAATCGATTGCCAGGAAGATGGCGACCGATACGGCAGGTTTGTCGTAGAGCCCCTCGAGAGAGGATACGGCATAACCCTGGGCAACTCATTGCGCAGGATCCTTCTGTCGTCGTTGCCCGGGGCGGCGGTTGCCTCGGTCAAGATCGACGGGGTGTTGCACGAGTTCTCGACCATCCCCGGGGTCTATGAGGATGTTACCGACATCATCCTGAACCTTAAGGGCCTTCTTGTGAAGCTGCACGGCGGTGATCCCCGGATTATCAGGCTGAACGCCCAGGGCCCGGGAGATGTGACTGCGGACGACTTCGAGGCCGATGCAGATGTAGAGATCCTCAATCCGGAGCTGCACATCGCTACTCTGGGCAGCATGGAATCCATCAGGCCCGACACCGGTAAGCAGGAAGAGACGGGAGCCGTCCTGTCGCTTGAGGCGCTTGTGGAGCCGGGGCGAGGCTACGTGTCGGCAGAGAAGAACAAGCGACCTGACCAGCCCATAGGCGTGATACCGATGGACTCCATATTCACTCCTGTGGAGCGAGTCAACTACAAGGTGGAAAACGCGCGCGTAGGCGGTGTCACCGACTACGACAGGCTAGTGCTTGAGGTGTGGACTTTCGGCACCATGCGGCCCAAGGAAGCAGTGAGCAGCGCGGCCGGCATGATGACCGACCTTCTGCGGCTGTTCATCAACCTTTCGCAGGAGGAAGAGGCACCTGAGGCCGAAGCCCAGCCGGTTCAGGACAAACACGAGCGCGTGATGGAGATGACCATCGAGGAACTGGATCTTTCGGTGCGTTCTTACAACTGCCTCAAGAGAGCGGGCATAAACAGCGTCGATGAACTGACCCGCAAGACCGAGGAAGACATGATGAAGGTCAGGAACCTCGGCCGCAAATCGCTGGAGGAAGTCAAGCAGAAGCTGGAGTCGCTGAGTCTATCGCTCCGGCAGCCTGAGGAGTAGTAATACGGACGGTTAGGACGAAGGAGGAGAGCGCAAGTGAGGCAAGGGAAACTAGGCCGCACGGCGTCTGCAAGGCGCGCCCTTTTCCGCAGCTCGGTGACGAATCTGTTCATTCATGACAGGATTATCACCACTGAGTCGAAGGCGAAAGAGATGCGCCCCATTGCTGAGAAGCTCATAACATGGGCAAGAAAAGGCGACCTTCACCACAGACGTCTTGCGGCACGGTATGTTCTGGAGCCCATGGCGCTGCAGAGGTTGTTTGATGAGATAGGACCGCAGTATGCTGAGAGGCCCGGCGGGTACACTCGCATCGTCAAGCTTGGGCCTAGGCGCGGCGATGCTGCGCCCCTGGCTGTGATCGAGCTGGTTGACAGAAGCCGCGCCGACGAGAAGAAAGCTAAAGCTAAGAAGTGACGTGATAGCCCATGGAGCCTGTGATTCGCGTCGAGAACGTGTCGTACACGTATGACGGCGGCGGCCCGGGCGAAGTGGAAGCTCTTCTCGACGTGAGCCTTGAGGTTATGGGCGGCGAGTTCGTGGCCGTGATCGGGCATAACGGTTCGGGCAAGTCCACGCTCGCGAAACACATGAACGCCATTTTTGTGCCCACACGCGGCGATGTCTTTGTGCTGGGGATGAACACACGTGATGAATCCCGGCTTTGGGACATACGTCAGACGGTGGGCATGGTGTTCCAGAACCCTGATAACCAGATAGTGGCTACCACCGTCGAGGAGGATGTGGCGTTCGGACCGGAGAACTTGGGCGTCCCGCCCGGCGAGATCAGGAGGCGGGTGGATGAGGCCCTGGCGCTCGTGGACATGACTGGGAATGAGAAGTCCGCGCCCCACATGCTTTCAGGCGGGCAGAAGCAGCGCGTAGCCATTGCCGGCGTCATTGCAATGAGGCCCAGATGTATTGTCCTCGATGAGCCCACGGCCATGCTCGATCCGGTGGGCAGGAGCGAGGTGCTTGCCACCGTAAGGCGTCTGGCTTCGGATGAGGGCATAGCTGTCGTACACATCACCCATTTCATGAACGAGGCGGTTCTGGCCGATCGGGTCGTAGTCATGGAAGGCGGGCGTATTGCGCTCCGCGGAACACCGCGCGAGGTTTTCTCCCAGCCGGCGATGTTGCGCAGCCTGGACCTGGATGTTCCGCAGGTGACGGAGCTCGCCTATGCGCTGCGCGCCGCCGGGGCGCCGTTGACGCGATCTCCGCTTACCGTTGCTGAGCTGGCCGACGATGTCGCGGCGATCGTTGGCGTTGGCAGGGGAGGCGGGCAGAGTTGAACGGCACGATGAGCGATGCGACGAGCGATGCGGTGATCGAGGTGCGCGATGTCTGCTACACATACATGAGGGGCACCCCATTGGCGCGGCAGGCGCTCACCGATGTGAACGTCCGCATAAACCGTGGAGAGCTTGTGGCGATAATCGGGCGGACCGGCTCGGGAAAGTCCACTCTCATACAGCACTTCAATGGGTTGCTCAAGCCTGATTCCGGGCACGTGCTGGTGGGTGGACGCGACATCTGGCGCAAGGGCGTCGCGCTGCGCGACATCCGCCGCCAGGTAGGCCTGGTATTTCAGTACCCAGAACACCAGCTGTTTGAGGAGACCGTGGTTGCCGACATTGCTTTCGCCCCGCGGAACATGGGGATGAGTCAGGCCAATGTGGACGAGGCTGTTCGCGAGGCTATGCGAGTGGTCGACCTCGACTACGATGCCCTGTGCGACAGGTCGCCTTTCGAGCTTTCCGGCGGGCAGAAGCGTAGAGTGGCCATCGCAGGCGTGCTGGCCATGCGCCCCGAGGTGCTGGTGCTGGACGAGCCCACCGCGGGAATGGACCCGCGCGGGCGTGAGGAAGTGCTGGGGGAGATCAGGCAACTGCATGAAGCGCACGGCTACACCATCGTGCTGGTCTCCCACAGCATGGAGGATGTGGCGCGGTTCGCCGAAAGGCTCGTTGTCATGGACGGCGGTACTGTGGCGATGGAGGGGTCGGCGCGCGAGGTGTTTCGCAGGCGCGAAGAGCTTGTCAACATGGGACTGGGAGTGCCGCAGGTCACAGCGCTTATGGCGGAGCTTGCGGCCAGGGGTCTGCCGTCGACCGAGGACGTGATCACGGTGGATGAAGCCCTGCGCGCGCTGCTGCCTGCATTGCTTGGAGCATCGGGCCGAGCGAATGAGGGCGAGAGGGAGGGGGAGGTGGGCGCATGAACATCTCTTCCGTTGCGATCGGCCAGTACATGCCCGGCGAATCGCTCATGCACCGGCTGGACCCTCGCTCCAAGATCGCGCTGTCGCTGGTCGTGGTGATAGCGCTGTTCATAGTGAAGAGCGCATGGGCATATGCGGCGCTCGGGGCGTTGATCATCGGCGCAGTGCTGGCGTCGCGTGTGCCGATCAAGATGGTGATTCGGGGGCTGAGGCCGCTCCTGTTCGTCATGGTGCTCACATTCGGCCTGCATCTGTTCATGGATCCCGGAGAGCCGATCTTCAGGATAGGCAAGATCGTGGCAACCGATCGGGGCCTGGCTCAAGGGCTGATAACCGTCGCCCGCCTGTCGCTGCTGATCATGGCCACGTCTATTGTGACCCTGACCACCTCGCCGATTGCATTCACGGACGGGCTCGAGAGCTTGCTCAAGCCGCTGTCGTTCGTGGGCGTGCCCGCCCACGAGCTTGCCATGATGATGACTATTGCGCTGCGCTTCATACCAACGCTCCTGGAGGAGACGGACAAGATAATGAAGGCGCAGATGGCGCGGGGAGCGGATTTCGAAAGCGGCAACATCGCCAAACGCGCCCGGGCCATGATTCCGATACTGGTGCCCCTGTTCGTGAGCGCGTTTAGGCGCGCGGACGAACTGGCCATGGCCATGGAGGCCAGGTGCTATCGGGGCGGACAGGGCAGGACGAGGCTGAGGCAGCTTCGCATGGGCGCGCTGGACGTGGCGGCTCTGACGCTTGTGACGGCATACGCAGTGCTGGTTGTTGTGGTGTTGTAGGATGCGCCAGATCGGTTTGGTGCTGGAGTATGTGGGCACGGGTTACCAGGGCTTTCAGGTGCAGGCGGGCGAGACGCCGCGCGCGCCCGATGGCGCGGCGCGGGCTGGAACTGGCCGGGTCATACGGACTGTGCAGGGTGCGGTGGAAGATGCGATTACGCGGATCACCGGTGAGCGACGCAGGATAACCGGCGCGGGAAGGACCGATGCCGGGGTGCACTCTCTTGGACAAGTGGCCAACTTCGCTACCGGCTCGCGGATACCGGGAGACAGATTTGCGCCGGCGCTCAACACAGCGCTCCCGCGAGATGTGAGGGTGCTCAGGTCGTTCGAAGCGCCGGAGGGTTTCAACGCGCGATTCGACGCCATTGCCAAGGTATATCGGTATGTTATCGTGCCGGAATCGGAGCCAAGCCTGGAGTGCAGCGAGCAGGGAGGGAGCGCGATCCTCTGGGGCAGGGCGCTGCTGGTTCGACGGTGCCTGGACACCGGGGCCATGTCCGAGGCCGCCCGGTGCCTAGTGGGGCAACACGACTTCAGCGCGTTCGCGTCCACCGGCTCATCAGCCAAGACCAGTGTCCGGACGATCCGGCGCCTCGCGGTCGAGGCTGCCAGGTTCAAGTTTCTTGGGTTGGACGCAGTGACGGTGGAGATCGAGGCGGACGGATTCCTATACAAGATGGTCCGCGCCATAGTGGGCGCCCTGCTCGAGGTGGGGGCGGGGCGGGCCGACGCGGGGCTTGTGGAGTGGTTGTTGGCATCGCGCGACAGATCGAAAGGTCCTGCCACCGCTCCGCCTGATGGGCTCTACCTAGTCAGGGTGATCTATCCCGAGCCCGTGGCATCCCTGGTGTCAGGGTCAGGATCCTGCGAGCGCAGCGGCTAGCCTTGACAGTGCATGGTCACTATATTAGAATTGCTTCGTGAGTCTTGTGCCAGTGGAGCCAAGCCCCGGAGCCACTGACGACACTCCGACGAGCAGTTCAATCTGGGAGGGAACTCGATGTCGGCCACATATACGCCGAAGCCCGACGATATCGTCCGCAAGTGGTATGTCGTGGATGCTGCCGGGAAGCCCCTGGGTAGGCTCGCCACTGAGGTGGCCAGTGTCCTGAAGGGCAAGCATAAGCCAATGTACACCCCTCACATCGATGTGGGTGACCATGTCATAGTGGTCAATGCTGACAAGGTGATTCTCACCGGCAACAAGCTTCAGACCAAGATACACTACTGGCACACCGGCTATCCGGGCGGGATTCGTCAGATGACTTACGAGAAGTTTCTTGCGACTAGGCCTGTGCGTGTTGTGGAGAAGGCCGTCAAGGGCATGCTTCCGCATACACGGCTGGGCCGCAGGATGGGAATGAAGCTTAAGGTATACGCGGGCCCCGAGCACCCGCATGCGGCGCAGAAACCTGAGCCGCTCGAAATAACGGTTTGATCCGGGCGAGGAAGGGGGATAACTCTGTGGCGCAACTGCAGTTTTCCGCGACAGGCAGACGCAAGTGCTCAGTCGCTCGCGTAAGGCTAGTGCCGGGTTCCGGCAGGATACTGGTCAACAAGAAGCCTGCAAATGAGTATTTTGGCCGCCGCACTCTCGAACTGGTGGTAAACGGCCCATTCGAAGTGACGGAGACGGGCGGCAAATACGATGCCGTCGTCGATGTGATCGGAGGCGGAGTGAGCGGGCAGGCGGGCGCCGTGCGGCACGGCATAGCCAGAGCGCTCGTTGAGGTCGATCCTGAACTCCGGTCGGCCCTGAAGAAGGCGGGCTACCTCACGCGCGACCCGCGGATGAAAGAGCGTCGTAAGTACGGCCTGAAGAAGGCGCGTAAGGCGCCTCAGTTCTCTAAGAGATAAGCTGAGGGCGTTTCACGAGATAGTGTGTCGCTGGCCAGGCTCCAAGTGAGGCAGCCTGGCCAGATCGCTTATCATGCTATCACTGATAGCTTCGGCTGAACGGCTGTGGGCGCGGCTTTGGCCTGCGATGTGTACACTACGAGGCCCTCAACTGCATCAGCCGCAGGTTCTGTGCTATGCACGCCCGCGGCGTTGGTTTTCCCGTCGGCGATTGCTTGGCCGCCTCTGCTGATTTCCACAGCATCGGCAGGCGTTGGCGTGTTCGTTGTTTGCTTCTGCGTTTCCGTTTCCTGCTCGTCCTCGGCACGCTCTCTGGCTTCGAGCTGCGCTTTCCTCAGAGCTTCCTGCGCTTTCGCGCTTGATTCAGCTGCACTGCCAGCGCAAGTTGCAGCATACCCCAGGGATCGAACCGCCGTGCCCTCGTCGTGCCTTGCCCTGGCCTGCTGATAGACGCTCATGGAAGCGTCTGCGAGTTTCGTGAAAGAGGACGCTCCCACTAGGCCTTGCATGACACCGGGGACCATAAGGTTCATCTTCCGTATCCTCCCATCCTACGATTTGGTTCCCTGTAGTCATCTCGGCAGCAAGGCGGTGCGGCTGAAGCCCCTGCGGTGAGGAAGCCGGCAAGGGTATGAGCCTCGACGTGGCCGGACGTCCCGACAAAGCGGGAGGTCAGATTACAGATTCCATACGACTTTGACATGCCCCATCATGGTCCAGACCGGCGCAGTCTGTGGGCCTGTGTCGGGCATGTAGAGCTCGCCTGGTTCAGCTTTCGCTCCCGAGCCCTGCGCAGGCAGCGAGCCCGGCCGGGGGTCCTGAACTAGGATTATCGATGTGCTCCCGTCAGCCAGCGTATCCAGCAGATCGAGAAGCAGCCTTGCCTGAAGACTGTCCTTGAATGTCCCGCCTGGAGTGAGTGATGTGGCATCAACTGCTGTCGCTCTGCTCAGCACCACGACTAACTCCACGTCATCGCCGGCCTTGAACGCATTGAACTCCTGAACAAGCCATGGCCATGGCAGGGAAGGGCGCGATCCATCGACACTTATGACATGCCGCCCGGGGGCGGAGCGAACTAGGCTCGCCAGGTTCTCGCCAGGTTCAAGCGGCCTGGGCGCCTGAGGCCTGTCGGTCCGGGCAGCTGTGGCCGCACGCGGCGATGCGGAAAGCGATGCAAGCGGTGGTGGAGGTGAAGGCATCTCAGACGACGACTCAGGTGGAGATGACCCGTCTTCGGCGATGTCCGGGGTGCTTACGCCTATGGCCGCGATGCTGTCGATGTACACGGTCCCGGCTCCCTGCATTTCGGGCTTGAATTCAACTAGGTAGACCTGTGTCAGCCACGCCGGTCCCACGAGTTCGGCAGGCAAGCTCGCCTGCACGTACCGCCAGCCTGTCCAGTGTATCCGCGGAAAGTCGATGGGCGACCGGCTTCCTGTCTCGTCTGCTACCGTTGCCCTGAGCCAGTGCCCGCATCCGTCTCCCCACACCCACATTCCTATGATACCTGTGCCCTCCGGCAGCGAAAGCGGTTCAGACGGCTTGAGGTAGACTGCCCGTGTCGCCTCTGATCTGTTGAAGTCGTAGCTGAGCATGGCAGCCGGCCCAGACGGCGCAGGCGATGGCAGGCCGAGGAGTGCAAGGTCCAGTTCTGCGGCGGGCGGCGATGAGAAGGACAAGGCATGCTCTACGCCAGGAGACGAAGATGATGAAAGCCAGCTAGCCCAGCCTGGCGTGTCGGCGTTGTCGAAACCTTCAATCAGCGTGGGCGAGAACGTGAGCTCTGAGCCTGGTTCTGGGCTGGACCCGGGCGCGGGGCGCGGCGCCGGCTCGATGGCTCGCACTGCGAAGGAGACTGTGTTGCTGCGTTCCGTGGCCAATTCGCCGGATGGATGCGGCTCGGCCCAGACTGCAGCGACTTCGATCTCGAACCGTCCGGGGGATTGGGGGAACAGAGTGGCTGTGAGCGTGTCGGGCGAAACCGCCCAGACTTCGTACTCGAGGCTTGCCAGATCCCGTCCGCGAAGGGATTTCGGTGGAATCACATTCCACCTTACTTCAACTGTGCCGAGAGCGCCTGGATCGATCGCTCGCATTGCGCTGTCGTAGAGTCGGGTCGACAGCAGGACTTTGGCGCCTGCTTCGACTTGCAGGTCTTGCTCGACTAGGTGCGCCGGACCGCCCTGAACCGCGGCCGCAATAGATGGGCGATCGCCCAGATGGACCTGGCCTGCGGGCACGTCCGCCGATATCGACAGGAATGCGATGTCGAGCTCGTCGCTGGCTTGGCAATCGGCGCTTGGCAGAACCGCCTGCACGCCCACTACATACGGCACTGGTCTCTGCGACGCGCCTGAGGGCCGATTGGCCAAGACTGTCGTGCCCGAAAACGGATCGCGAACGACTGCCGAAGAGGATCCGCCTCCGTCCAGGTTCAGAGCGTTCCAGGCGCCGAGCGAGCGCATGAGCGCTGCGAGCTCGCCCAGAGTCAGTCCACGCGCCGCTGACTGGCGACCGTCCGCCACGACCAGCAGCAGAGTCCTGCCGTCCTGGGTGAGCCCGGCTGCGCTTCGCGGCGCAGCGAATATCGACTGGATGCCTGTATGCCTCCACAGATCGGACGGGGCGGCACCGTTGTGCAGTAGCACTGGCTTGCCGGAGAATGCCGCAATGATGCCGCCGCCGTCGGGACGCAATTGCCCCGAGATCTCCACTGTGTCCCCCGCCGAGAGCGACGCGGCGGAAGTGGCTGCGCTGCCCCTTACGGCCAGATACACGAGATCTGCCGGCTCAGGGGATGGCTCGGGTGTCGAGGCGAGTGTGGGGCGAGGCCACCCGGTGATACGCGATTCGACAATGCCGCCTCGAATGGCGAGGCATGTCACACCGTTCGAGGGCGGCCGGCGCTGCCATGACCAGTGGTTGGTGTACAACACTGCGCCGTTGGCCGGCACGGACACTTCATTTACCGCCGAGATCGGTATGGTGAGTCCGCCCGGTCCGAGCAGCCGTCCGGACCAGGTCCAACTCCCCAGGATTCCCATGTCGCTCATGATGGCCATCGAGGCGAAATCGCGATCATCGCGGGGTGAACGCACCATCTGGCCGTCTGCGACGAGCAGGGAAAGTGGCGCGCCGGTGACCCCCGCGTCGAAGAAGTCGCCGTTGATCGCTGCCACCAGGCCAGCTGCCTCGGCGATTTGGGTGGCTTCCGCGGGCGAGGTGAGCGTGCCGTTGGCCAGAGCCGGGCCCACCGCAACGTAGGGGCACGTCAGGTCGATCCGGATGATCGATAGGCCTACCCAGCCTGCGGCGGTCAGGGCGTTCCGCCTTTCAAATGAAACACCTCGCGCAAGCGGGACCGACAGCGACTTGGACAGCAGCTCGTTGGCTATGCCCATCGGGGCGGAGCTGACAGGGGTCGCAGCGACCACGGCGATGAACGAGACAACGACGATGGCGGCGATAACTGCGCGTGTCAGCGCCACTGCAGTGGCTGGAGATCTTGCTGCTTCTGTATATCGGAATCGCATCATTTCACATCACAGTCGCTCTATATCACAGTCGCTTTACATCACAGTCACTGTGCAGAGCAGAATCGTGCCCGACCAGCACCTCAGCGGGCATAGCTGGGCTTGCGGCGCTCTAGGAAGGCGGACATTCCCTCTTTGGGATCGCCTGTCTCGAAGCACTTGCCGAACTCCAGAGCTTCGCGCTCGTATGCCTTGCTGCACGTGACCATTACCTGCTTGGCTCGCGCCAGAGCCACGGGGCTGCGCGATGCGAGCTCAGCGGCGATTTCGCGAGCCCGGGCCATCAGGGATTCGCGCGGCGTCACCTCCGACACCAGCCCTATGGACAGCGCGTCGGCGGCGCCGACTTGTTTGCCGGTGAGGATGAGGTATGCTGCGCGGGCATGCCCCACAATGGCCGGCAGGCGCACGCTGCCTCCGAAGCCGGTGATGATGCCCAGGCCCGTCTCGGGCTGGGCAAATCGGGCGTTCTCCGAGGCTATTCTGATGTCGCACGCCAGAGCGAGCTCACACCCTCCGCCCAGCGCGTAGCCGTTGACGGCCGCGATCACCGGAATGGGCAACTCCTCAATGGCGCGGAATACCGCCTGCCCCCGTTGGGCGAAGGCCGTTGCCGTCTCCGGGTTAAGCTCACGCATCTCGCCGATGTCGGCCCCGGCCACAAACGCCTTCTCTCCATCGCCGGTGATTATCACAGCGCGGCAACCCGCGTTGGCCCGCACCTCGCCCAGTGCCGAATCGAGCTCGGCCAGGACCGCGCTGTTTAGGGCGTTAAGCGCCGACGGCCTGGATATGGTGATGAGCGCCGTGTAGTCTTCAGAAGTCAGCTTGACACTGTCGTAGTTCAAGCCCGCGCCTCCTTTCAGCAGGGATCGCCTGCTAGTGCCTGCTAGTCTAGTACTTGTAGAACCCCTGCCCTGCCTTGCGGCCCAGCCTGCCGGCGGCCACCATCCGGCGCAGGAGCGGGCAGGGCCGGTACTTGGGGTCGCCCGTTTCCGCTACCATGACTTCCAGAATCGATACCACTGTATCCAGGCCGATCAGGTCCGCCAGAGCCAGGGGACCCAAGGGGTGGTTGAGCCCGAGTTTCACGCAGGTGTCGATGCCTTCGGCTGTGGATATCCCCTCCATCAAGGTGAAGGCGGCCTCGTTGATCATGGGGATGGCGATCCTGTTGACTACGAACGCTGCGGAATCCGAGACTACCACCGGCTCCTTGCCCATCTTCCGCGCAAGCTCCACAATGGCATCGCACACCGAATCGGATGTCTCCAGGCCGCGAACTACTTCAACGAGCTGCATGAGGGGGACGGGGTTCATGAAGTGCATTCCGATGAACCTGTCGGGCCGGCGCGAATCTCGAGCCATGGATGTGATGGAAATCGAGGAAGTGTTGGACGCGAATATGACTTCGGGAGTGCAGATGTCGGCGAGCCTTCCCCAGAGATCAGACTTGGCTGCCGGATCTTCGGCGATGGCCTCGATTACGAGGTCCGCGCCTGCGGCCGCAGCCTCCAGATCGGGCGCCGCCGTGATCCGCGAGAGAATGGAGTCTTTCTGTTCCGCCGCCATACGTCCCTTATCCACCAGCCTGCTCAGGGCTTTGGATACGCGGCCCAGACCCCGCTGGGCATGGTCCAGGGAAATATCGGCGAGAGTCGCATCGATTCCGGCCTGAGCGGTCACCTGCGCGATGCCGGCGCCCATCTGCCCGGCCCCCACAACAAGAATCTTGCTGATCGACACATTGCAGCCTCCTTTCCGCGCGTCAGCGCCCTTCTTACTTCGATAACTCCTGTTTGACTCCTCCCGCCCGGTGGAGCAGGAAAAGAGGATTGGTTGATGGAATACGTAGTCAGCTGTGCTAGGCTGGGAGGGACCGTTGTGGGCAGATACTTGTTTACGGGAGGCAAGATATACACGGCATCGGGGCGCCGGCCGTTTTGCCAGGCTATTGCATGTGTGGGAAGGCGGGTCATCGCGGTCGGGTCGGAGCCGGAGGTCGCGATGTCGGTGGACGACAGTTTCGAGAAGATCGATCTTGCGGGGCGGGCTCTCGTCCCCGCGTTCACGGATTCGCATATCCACCTCATGCATTATGCCTTGAGCCTGACCAACGTCGAGCTGGACGGGTCCTCCGGGCCCGAGGAGGTCGCGGCGCGGGTGGGGCGGGCGGTGGAGGGCGCTAGGCCTGGTTCGTGGATAGTGGGTCAGGGGTGGAACAAGAACGCGTGGCCCGGGGGCGGTCTGCCCGACCGGTCGTATCTGGACGCGGTCAGCCAGCGCAACCCGGTCGCCCTGTTCAGCAAGGACCTCCACTCCCTGTGGGTCAATACGGCTGCGCTGCGTCTGGCTGGAGTTGGCCTCGACACGCCCAACCCTGAGGGCGGAGAGATCGAAAGAGACGAAGACACGCGCCAGGCCACGGGGATAATGAAGGAGTCGGCAACGGCCCTTGTCAGCCGGGTGATCCCCGAGCCGAGTTGCGATGCCCTGGCGGCGGCGATGGAGAATGCCCAGTCCGAGCTGCACAGGCTGGGGATTGGGGCTATTCACAATATGGACGGCGCTTCGTCCTTTGAGGCGCTGCAACTGCTGCGGAGCACCGGTCGGCTGAAGCTCCGCGTCACGCAGTCCATAGCCAAAGAGAACTTGGACGATGCCATCGACCTTGGCCTCGCGAGCGGATTCGGAGACGATTGGCTCCGCGTGGGCCCGCTCAAAGCGTTTGCCGATGGCGCCCTGGGATCGCAGACGGCTCACTTGCTCCGTGCGTATGAGGGCAACTCCGGGAACACAGGCATCGCTGTGGCGTCCAAAGAGGAGATAGCCGAGCTAGTGGGCAAGGCTGTGCTCGCGGGAATATCTTGCGCCATACACGCAATCGGCGACCGGGCCAACCGGGACGTGCTCGACATATTCGAGTCAGTCAAGGCCGAAAGCGCGCAGCGGAGGCTGCGCCACAGGATTGAGCACGCCCAACTACTCCACCCCGAAGAGGTGAGGCGGTTTGCGGATCTCGGGGTGGTCGCCTCCATGCAGCCAGTGCACATACTGACTGACATACCCGTGGCCGAGCGACACTGGGGTCGGCGCAGCAGATGGGCCTATGCTTTCAGAAGCCTGTCCAAGAGCGGCGCCATGCTGGCTTTTGGGTCGGACGCGCCTGTTGAAACCCCCGATCCCATCCGAGGCATCTACGCCGCTGTGGCCAGGCGGCAGCTGGACGGCGCTCCCGATTCGGGATGGTATCCTGAAGAGCGCTTGACGGTTGAGGAGACGATTAGGGCCTACACAGCCGGGGCGGCCATGGCGTCGGCCGACGAGCTGACACGGGGCGCCCTGACTTGCGGCTCGTTTGCGGATATGACCATTCTGTCGCGCGATGTATTCTCGACGCCTGCTGCTGAGATCCTCGACACGCGTGTGACGGCAACGATAATAGGCGGGCAGTTCATGTTCAGAGAGGGGATATGAGGGCGTGGCCAGCGCGTGAGCTGGGGCGTGTGTATGCGTGTGCTATCATCGTACATGCTCGAGGGAAGGGGAGGTTGGCTTGAAAAAACCGGTTCTGTGGGCTCTTGCCTTTTCGTTGGCCATCGCGCTGGTTGTGTGCTTGGTAACTCCATTGGGTTCGCACATCGCCATCGCGTCCGATGGATACGATGTGATCACTGCGGAACCCGCGTTGCACGTAGGTATGCATGTGGTGTTCGAGCGCACCTTGGCGCGCGCGTCTATGGGCAATAAATGGCATGTGACGGTGCAGTCGGTTAGCTACCCCAAGTGGGTCGAGATCAGCTGGGTGTGGTCCAGGTCCGATGGGTCGCTCCCCGCTTCCACTATCAGGCGCATCACCGGGCTTGACCGAGGGCGCACGTTCGGCCCCGTATTCGGACTGAACGATCCGCCGGAGACGGATTCCACCGCCCCGTGGGTGTCGCGGGAAGTCCTGCGCGAACTGCGCACTGGCAAGGTGGCGTACAGCTTCAAGATGGGAAGCGTTAGCCTGGCGGGAGTACTGGCCGGCGACTTGAAGGTTGAGGAGGAAGTGCTGTTTCCGGTGGACCTCAACGGCAAAAGGGTGTTTCTGCCCGCGTATAAGTGCGCCAAGGGGCAGTTGATCATCTGGAACAACATGCAGAACCCGCTGGTGCTGGAGTACAGGCCCATTGGCGTGCCGCTGATCACCGGAGTGTTCGGATGGAAGGCCGAGACCATATCGATCAGGGGAGAGGTATGAGGCGATACAGACGCCCGGGCGCGGTCGATGCGATGCGCCCGGGCGATGCTGCAACCCTCTGCTTTCTGCAGCTTAGTACTCTTCGTCGGACGCGTTCACGATGGTGGAATCGTCTGCGCAGTTTTCGAAACCGCAGTTGGGGCAGACCATGCATCCCGATGTGCCTGTCTCGCCCGTTTCGTTCCCGGCGGGGTACATCGCGCCGCACTGGGTGCACTTGACGCTGGCAGACGTATTCGACCCAGTGGGTGTCAGTTTCCGGCTTGGAGACCTGTCTTTCCGTTCCACGTTGCATACCTCCCCGATATCGCGAGATGATCATCGGCGCTCGGCGCCTGAACTAGTATGCTCATGAGGCAGGTGGGAGATGTGCGAGCTATCGAAGTAAGTGGGTTGACCAAGGTGTTCGAGGTGCGTGAGAAGTCCCCTGGCCTGGCAGGAAGTGTGCGCGCGATCGTTTCGCCGTCCGTGCGTGAAGTCCAGGCGGTGAACGGGATATCCTTCCAAGTAGACGAAGGGGAGATGCTGGCGTTCATCGGCCCCAACGGCGCGGGCAAGTCAACCACCATCAAGATGCTCACTGGAATACTCTACCCCACCCAAGGGCGGGCAACGGTCTTGGGCGTCACTCCCTGGGAGGACAGGCAGCGACTGGCTGGCCGGATAGGCTGCGTGTTCGGGCAGCGATCGCAACTGTGGTACCATCTGCCGCCGTGCGACACGTTCGAACTGCTGGCGCACGTGTACGATATTCCAAAGCCCGTCTACTGTGACCGACTGAACATGCTGGTGGATCGGTTCGAGTTGGGCGAGTTCATGCGTACGCCCGTGCGCAAGCTTTCTCTGGGCCAGCGCATGAGGTGCGAGATCGCGGCATCCCTGCTGCATGGGCCGAGAGTGCTGTTTCTGGATGAGCCCACCATTGGCCTGGACGTGGTGGCCAAGCGCGCTATCCGAGAGCTGATCCGCCAGATGAACCGGGAAGAGGGAGTCACGGTCTTCCTTACATCGCACGATGTGGGCGACATGGAGGAGCTATGTAGGCGGGTGATGATCATAAGTCACGGGGAGCTGATCCTGGACACGTCGGTGTCGGCTCTCAGGCGCGACTACCTGCGCTTCAAGATCGTGCGAGTGAGGCTTGCCGATGCCATCGATAGGTTCGAGATGAGAGGCGTGACTGTCGCCAAGCACAAGCAGACCAACTTGAAGCTGTCGGTGGACACTGACGTGGCGTCAATTGACGACGTCCTGACCGAGCTGATGCGTCACGCGCGGATCGCCGACATCACCATTGCCGACCCTCCTACCGAGCAGGTCATCGCCGATATCTACGGGCGCGGCGCATCGGAAGCGTTGGGAGGAAGGTGAGCGGGGTGACTGCGAAGTACTTCCATGTTGCCCGCGTGAGTATGCGGGCGCGCACCGCGTACCTAGCCGACTTCCTGCTGGGCTCGGTGTTCTACGCGCTGATTCTGTATGTGTTTGTGCAGCTGTGGTCGGTTCTCGGGCGCACCCGCGGTTTTGCGGTGGAGGGCTTCGGGCCTCGCGAACTAGTGTGGTATCTGATGGCCAGCGAAGCCATTATGCTGGGGCGTGCCCGATTCGAGCAGGAGACTGACGAAGAGGTGAAGACCGGAGCCATAGCCTACTACCTGAACAAGCCATACCGCTACGTCCTGTTCAAGCTGGCATCCTACTGGGGAGAGACTGCGCTCAAGATGGCGCTGAACATCGCGATCGGCGCGACTGTGGCCCTTCTTGCGGTGGGACCCATCCGGGTGAACGCGGCGCATTTGCTTGCAGCGCTGGCATGCGCGGCGATGGCCCTGACGCTGAACTTCCTCATCAGCATGGCTCTGAGCCTTTCTGCATTCTGGGTAGAGGACACAGCCCCGTTCTTCTGGATATACGGCAAGCTCCTTTTCGTCCTGGGCGGGCTGTTCGCGCCCATGGAGGTCTATCCGGATGCCTTGGCGCGGGTGGCGCGGGCGACTCCCCTGAACTACGTGTTGTATGCGCCGGCGCGCTTGTTCGTCCAGTTCGATATGGACTTCTTTATGAGCGCTCTGATGATGCAGGCGGTGTGGATTGCGGCCCTGTCCCTGTTGGTCATGGCGCTGTACAGCATGGGGGTGAAGCGGCTCAATGTCAACGGTGGGTAAAGCGATGGGCGGAGCCGCGTGGGAGGCGGGCTTCGTGTGGGAGCACTTCAAGTTCAACCTGGCCTCGGCCATGGAGTACAAGTGGAGCTTCGTTTCCCAGGTCGTGTTCATGGTGTTGAACGATTTTCTGCTGCTCTTCTTCTGGTGGCTGATCTTCGGGAAGGTACAAGACATTGGAGGCTGGACCTTTGCCGATGTCATAGCGATGCACGCGGTTCTGGCTGCAGCGTACGGTCTGAGCGTGTCGGTGTTTGGCAACGTGAACCGCCTGGCGCGGATCATAGCCGAGGGACAACTCGACTACTACCTGCTGCTGCCGCGCAACCCGCTGCTTCACGCACTCGTGAGCCGTTCCGACATCTCAGGCCTGGGCGATGCGGCTTTCGGCCTGGCGGCTCTGTGCCTGTTCACCCCGGTCACCTGGGGCAGGCTCGCTCTCTTCATCGCCGTGTCGGTGGCCGCATGCACAGTCTACACCTGTTTTGCGGTCATCACGGGCAGCATCGCGTTTTTCATAGGAAACGCCCAGACCATAAGCCTACAACTGCTCGGGGCGCTCATCACGTTCGGAGGATACCCCGACTCAATCTTCAAAGGCCTGGTCCGGGCGGTGCTCTACTCGGTCGTGCCTGTAGGTTTCGTGGTCTACTTGCCCGTCTCCTTGCTGCGCAACTTCAGCGCTGCCCGCTTTTCGGGCTTGCTAGCCTTCACTGTCGCGATGGTGTGGGCTGCGCGCTGCCTGTTTGCCGTTGGTTTGAGGCGCTACGAGTCGGGCAACCTGGTGTCGGCTAAGATATGATCGCTGGGCGAACGATCAACGGCGGTCGGCGGAGACGATGGCCTCAGCCGCGGTCGCGGCCGTCTCCAGCTCGCTGCTTTCGGCCGCCTTCGACACTATCGCAGTGGCCAGGGAGATCGCATGGGGCAGCCTTTCAGGTCGTTTGCCGCCTCCTTGAGCTATCTGGCGCGTGCCGCCGCCTTTGCCTTCGACTTCGGGCAACACCTCGCGGAGGAGTTTCGACATGTCGATTGACACATCGTGGGATTTCTCGAATACCACGTGCGCGGATTCGCCGCTGGACGAGCCAAGGAGTGCCACGGCACGCGGGCGCTCGCAGATATTGTGCGCCAGCATCTTGAGGTAGCCGATGTCGTGTCCATCGGTGGATGCCCACGACACCACGCGGATGCCCGACTGTCCAGCCGGCTCGGCGCTATCGTACATCGCCGCAGCTTGGTACTGATACAGCTCCTTCAGAGCCTGCTCCAGCTGGCGTGCGGTTTGGCGAACCTGCGACTGCAGGCGACCCACTGATTCCGGCAGTTCGCGCCCGTGGACTGAGAGCATGGCGGCTGCCTCATGCACTGCCCGGTTCTTCCATCGGTAGTCGGCGAGCGCGCGCCGCCCGCACACGAATTCCACGCGGGTGACGCCCCGGATGCGTTCGGTGCGGGTGACCTTGATCAGGCCGACCTCGCCGGTGGCTCGAACATGCGTGCCGCCGCAGGGAGTGAGGTCGAAGCCGTCGATGTCGACTAGACGGATGTTCTCGGTTCTGGCCGGCAGCTTGCGCAGGCGGGACGGGTCGATGGCACTGTCTGCGGCGTCGCGGTCCCAGAACGTGGCTGTGACGGGCCTGTTCTGGAACACGACCTCGCACGCGAGGCGTTCGGCTGCAGCCCACTGGTCACGGCTTATATCAGGAGCGGTGAGGTCTATCGTTACGTAGTCGTCTCCTAGGTGGAAACCAACGGTTTCCATACCGAAAAGGCTCGCGAACGCGCCGGACAGGATGTGTTGCCCGCTGTGCTGTTGGATGTGGTCGAATCTGCGCTCGACGTCGATCCGGCCCGATGCAGGGCCCTGCCCAACGGCTGTTGAAGTGATATGGACGATCTCGTCGCCCCTCTCGATCACATCGACTACATCGGCCCCGGCTAAAGTGCCGCGGTCGGACGGCTGGCCGCCGGAGTTTGGGTAGAATGCGGTGGTGTCAGTGACAACCTCATACAGAGGGGCTGAATGGGAGTTCCGGACTGCAGACTCGCAGCGGAGGACCTGGCAGGCAAAGTCCCTGAGGTAGGGGTCGTCGTAATACAGCCTTCTAGTAGGCACTGTTCGAATTCGCCTCCTCAAGCTCTTTTCGAGCTGCGGTTGCGTATGGGTACTTCTACTGTGGAGCGAGATTCCCTCTTCAAAACAAGGGGTGGTTTTTTGTGGCGCAAGACTACTTGACCCTGCGCGGCCGAGGACGCGCGGAGATCGTTGTTAAGAAAAGCAAGTTCATCGCTACGGCGGCGCCGGTCCCTGCCGAGGACGAGGCGCAAGGATTCGTAGACGAGGTCCGCCGGGAGTTCTGGGACGCCGCCCATAATGTATATGCGTTCGTCGTGGGCGAAAACAACGAGACGACCCGCTCCAGCGACGATGGCGAACCGTCGGGCACGGCCGGGCGACCCACGCTCGAGGTGATTCGCCGCGAGGGTGTGCGCTACTCGGCAGTGGTAGTTACCCGCTACTTCGGAGGAACTCTGCTCGGGGCGGGCGGCCTGATTAGGGCCTATAGCGCCGCGGCCCGCGAAGGGCTGCATGCCGCGGGAATCGCGCGGGCCCGGTCCATGCGCGAAGTGCGCTTTATCATAGAATACCCAATGCTGGGCAAGGTTCAGAACCAATTGGCCGAGGCGGGCGTCGAGGTTGCCGCGACCGACTACGCCGAGCGCGTGACAATGCTGGTCATGGTTCCATCGGGCGATCTCGATCTGTTTGCGGCCGCCATGACCGAGCTGCTGTCGGGGGCTTTTGAGCCGCAGATGGGCGAGGAGCGCCTGGCGTTGGTCGACCCGTGACCCCTCAGGCGCGGCTATCTTGCCGGACAGCCTTGCCTACGTCCTGCGTCCCAGCCTCTGTATGGAACGGGCGATCACCGACACGCCATCGCCGCGCCGCGACACCGTCCCCGCGACGAGCAGGGACGGGTTTGCATATATCAAGGCGCCGTACTTTTGATATATGCCTTCGAACACCGTCACGTCCGTAAGGCCCAGTTCGTCTTCTAAAGACAGAAACACCACCGTCTTGCCGCTCCTCGTGGGAGGCCTGTGGGGGCGCACGACGAGGCCTGCTGTGCGCACCGCCTGACCGTGCCGCGCATCGGCGACTTCGCGGGACGTGAGAACCCCTCCGCGGGCCAGGGCCGGCCGGAAGAACTCCATGGCGTGATGCGATACACAGAACCCCAGGACCGACATCTCGTGTCTGAACTTCTCGACTTCGGAGAAGTCGGGCATTTCACACTCCACATCTGTTCCATACGATCCGGGCGGTTCGAGAGTTCCCATGAGCGCGGCCTGCCCCGACTTGCGGGCGGCGTCGCGGGCGGCGCGGTGTGCGGCGGCATCGTCGGCCAGACGGCCCAGGCGCCAGGCGAGCGCTCGGCGATTGGGGTCTGTTGAGTCAAAGGCTCCGGCTAGCACGAGGTTCTGGGCGGTGTCGCGCGGGATCTCGACCCGGCAGAGGAAGTCCAGCGCTGACCGGAAAGGCCGGTCTGCAGGCTCGTCCGCAGACCCATCTGCAGGTCCTACCCCTTCGCGTGCTGCCAGGATCCGATGGATCGCGTCCTTCGATATGCCTTTTACCTGCATGAGGCCGATGCGAATCGCGGGGCCCGCGGCTATGCCCACGGCTTTCTGTGCATTCGTTTCGGCCGCTTCCCGTGCCGATTCGGTCGCTGCTAGCGTCTCCACTGAATACGTCTCCCCGCTGCGGTTGATGTCGAGGGGCAGCGCCCGCACACCGCGGCGCTTTGCCTCCACCAGCAGCGTGCGGGGCGAGTAGAACCCCATGGGCTGGGCGCTTAGGATCGCGGCGTAGAAGTGGGCGGGGTAGTGGCGCACCATGTATGCCGTGCGGTAGGCGGTGTCCGCGAACGCGGCGGCATGCGCTTCGCAAAATCCATAGCCCGCATAGCCCACGATATAGGAAAAGACAGTCTCGGCTACCTTTGGGTCGGTCCCTCCTGCGACGGCTTTGGCCACGAAGTGGCGGCCGATCTCCTCCATCTCGCGCATGGAGCGGAAGTGTGTCATCACCTTGCGTAGGCGGTCGGCTTCGCCCGGGGTGAAGCTTGCTATGGCCGTGGCGATCTGGATCACCTGCTCCTGATAGAGGACGACTCCGTATGTCTTGTCGAGAATCGGGGCCAGCCTGGGATCTACGTAGCTGGTCTCCTCATCGCCGCGGCGGCGCGCGATAAACGGCTCCACCATGTTGCCTTGGATCGGCCCCGGTCGAATCAGTGCCACGCTTGCCACAATGTCTTCGAAACTGTCGGCCGCAAGGCGCGTCTGCAGAGCGCGCTGGGCCGGGCTTTCCAGCTGGAACACGCCGATGGTTTCGCCTCGGTTCAGCATCTCGTATGTGGCCTTATCGTTGTGGGGAATGCGGTCGAAGTCGAAGCTGGGGTCGGCGCCGGGAGTATCGGCATGCTCGCTGCCGGTCGCGCCATTGCCGCGGACCATGTCCACGGCGTGTTCCACAGCTCCGAGCGTGCGCAGGGAGAGCAGGTCCAGCTTGATGAGGCCCAGGTCTTCGATGGTGCCCTTGTCGAACTGGGTGATGGCGACTCCTTTGGCGGCCATCTGCAGCGGGGTGACGCAGGTGAGGGGCTCGCTCGAGATGACCAGCCCGCCCAGGTGAGTACCTATGTGGCGAGGGTATCCCGCGACCGACTCTGCCAGGGTGAGGAGGAGCTCGTATTTCCACGCGGGTATGCCGGAGTCGCGCATCTCGGGGTACCGGCTGAAAGCCGCGCGGACCGCGTCCGCCGGGAGGTGGGGCAGGGTCTTGGCAAGACGGTCGATATCGGCCTCGGCAAACCCGAGCACGCGGCCGAAGTCGCGCACGGCCGACCTGCCCTGGAAAGTGTTGAATGTGCAGACCGATGCAACGTGTCCTTCGCCGTAGCGCCGGTATACGTAGCGCGCCACATCATCGCGCCGTTCTGACTCGAAGTCGATGTCGATGTCGGGCTTTTGGGCGCGCTCCAGGCTCATGAATCTTTCAAAGAGCAATCCGCGGGCTATCGAATCCACATTGGTCAGGCGAAGGCAGTATGCCACGGCAGAATCGGCCGCGGACCCGCGCCCGGCGTAGCGGATGCTCTGCGAACGGGCCCAGCGCGCAATGTCCCACACTGCGAGGAAGTAGTCTTCGAAGCCCAGGGTGGTTATGATGTTGAGTTCGTGGTCTAGCCTCGACTGGATGGCTGGAGTGATGCGGCCGTAGCGTTGGGCTGCGCCCTGCATCGTAAGGCGCCTGAGGAGGGCGGCGGCAGAATCGCCGGCTGGGGCCGGGCCGGCGGTGAGGCGACCGGCGGAGCCGCTGGCAGAACTGTCGCCCGAGTCGCCGGGCGCGGCTTGGTACTTTGGAAACAGACGGCTCGACAGGTCGAGGCCTGGGATGCACCTGTCGGCAATCGCGATGGTGTTGGCGATAGCTTTGGGGTATTTGGCGAAGAGCTCGCGCATTTCATCCGCGGACTTGAGGTAGTTCTCGGCGTTCACGCGCCGCTCAGGGTGTATATCGTCGAGGGTGGTGAGGGTTCGAACACACGTTAATGCGTCATGCACCTCGAACCGGGACTTCTTTGCATAGTGCACGTTGTTGGTGGCTACTAGACTCAGGCCGGCGGCGGACGCCAGCTCGGCCAGGGAGGAATTGAGCGCCGACGCGCCCGGCGTCAGTGTGTGCTGCAGCTCAATGTAGAAGTTCGACCGACCGAATATGGAGGCGAGTTCTTCGGCTGCCGCCAGAGCCTGGGCGAACCTGCCGGCGGCGACTAGGGAGGCGATTCGACCGCGGCGGCAGCCCGACAGCGCGATTATGTGACCCGAGTTGCGCTGGAGGTTTCGCCTGAGTATCTCCAGGGCGGCATACGGATCGCGGCGGGGCGAGGACATATAGGCATCGGTCAGTATGCGGCAGATGATGGAATAGCCGCGTGGGTCGGCGGCAAGCAGAGTAAGGTGGGAGAAGGGATGGCTGGCGGGGCGATCGGCGCCATCGGCGCGGGCAGTGGCGCCGCTGATGCTGCGGCCTTCGTGAGTCCCGGATCCCCCGTGGCTTACTGTCAGCTCTGTGCCGCATATCGGCTTGATTCCATGTTGGGCGGCGGCTTTCGTCAGCTCTACCATGGCGCTGACGTTGTTATGGTCGGTTATGGCTATGGCAGGCATGCCCAAGGATGCGGCCCGGGCCACCAGATTCGCGCAGGTGTCTGCGCCGTCGAGGAAGGAATACTGGGAATGGACGTGGAGATGGACGAAGTCTTTCGATGATGCGGAAAACATATGGCTCATGTTCAATCCAACACCCGCGAAAGCAGCCATTGGCCAGGCGCTTCACGGCACAGCTCATAGCAACCTCCTCCCGCCGAGGTGATGAGGTAGTAGTCCTTATCCTCCTCGCCGTCCCACCATTCGCCGGATTCCCGCCAGTGGTCGATTACCTGCGCGATCTGGCGCCATCTGTCCGACCAGTAAAACCGGGACGGCAGACTGGTGGAACTCTCCACAACGCGAACGCGCGCGCCGATTTTCTTGGTCATAGAATTCACACCTTATGTTGAGTCGGAGCGGTCACAGCAGCGCTTCTGCCAGCATCCGGTCGCGCCGCGATCTTACCAGCGTATTCGCGGTGACCACGCTTTTTGCGCCGAATTTTTCGCGTATCGACTCTACAGCGCGTTCGAGTTCGCGCCTGCCGGATTCAGCCTCTGCTGCCGGGCCGAATATGGACAACTGAACTGTAGCGGGCGCCACAAGCCCGGAAGCGCGGACGCATATTGCCGACACAGGACCGGATATTCTGCCCTCGGCGGCGAGTATGACGGCTCGCCTGAGCTGTTGCAGAGAGTCGGCAGGACGGCGGAAGTAATGTCGTTTCACGGTCGCGCCGCTGGCAGCGCCCGTGGGACTGGATGTGTCCAGCTCGAGTTCGATATAGGATACAGCGCGGCTACCCGAGGCGCTCAGCTTGGCGGCGATTTCAGAAGCGCATACTCGTAGGCACTGCTCCAGATCGCGCCACTCGTATACGGGATAGTCGAACGACATGGAGCACTCAATCGTTTCCTCTGGATACGCCGCTCGAACCTGCGATCTGTCAATGCCGCGGCTCAACAGGTGAGACGCAAGACCTACTTCGCCCAGCTGGGAAGTGAGCATGGATAAGGGAACCGCTTGCAGTTGGCCCACTGTGTTTATTCCCAGCTTTATGAGCTTATCGACGGTTGCTGGCGATAGCGGCCAGAGCGAACCCACCGGTAGCTTCGACAGAAACCGTTCTTCCGAGCCGGACGCGACTACGATCACTTGCCCGGCGCCCATACCCACATCCACGGCGACTTTTGCCACAAGACGGTTTTCCGCCAGCCCTATCTGGACTTCCAGGCCCGCTCTGCCCTTGGATTCACGCGCTATGTGATCTGCTATTGCCCGGGCATCGCCGCATCCGGCGAAGTCGGCGAATGCACCATCTACAGCGATGGGCTCAACAAGTGGAGTATGCTCGTAGCAGATATCCCACACTTTGCTGGCTAGGCGCGGGTAGGTATCAGGCTCCTGGTCCACAAAAACCGCGCCTGGGCATGCTTGCCGCACGTGCCTGCGCGTTGCCCCCGGGAGCGGCCCTGCTGCCGATAGTTCAGGCGACAATCCTATGACGGTGTTCTTGCTGACCACCGCAAAGGATTTGCCCCGAAGATTGGGATCGAGCAGCGCGTGAGCGGCGGAATGCAAAAACGGGATATGTATGTAAGCGATGGAGCGCATTCTGACACGCCTCCACGATGGAACGTATGTTCGGTAGACTCATTATATGCGGGGGCGAATGGGAAGTCAATCTGAAGCCTAATTGAGAGCGTTTGCAGCCTACGTAAGCTTGACTCGATCGGATGACACCAACTATCTATGTACCGACTGTCTGTAGCTGGGGATATGTCGGAGAGAGACTCGGGGCG
>DHON01000116.1:23360-36125 GCA_002409965.1 Firmicutes bacterium UBA5389 | reverse complement strand
CCGCAAACCGTGTTGGCGTCTTCCGCGCGCAATCTCTGCGATGCCTAACAGGCGTCTAGCACTACACGTTGCCCATATCCATGGAAAGAAGCGGCACCTGGCATATGATCGATAGGGCCTGCAATATATCCTTCAGGCGCTGCATGCCGCGCCTGAGCGTCTTGACGCCCGGCATCCCATCGTGTTTACGCCCCAGGTGCCCGCCGAGTTTTCCTATGAGCCTGACGGCTTCCTCCAAGGTGGGCGGCGTTTCAGGCAGAATGGGCGTGTTGTTGGCGATGCAATACAGCGCGTGCCACTCGTGTTTTTCGAGGATCACGGCGCATGAGGCTTCCGGCGTCTCTCTGGCTTGGTAGTTCAGCCACAAGATTCTCCACGCGACAAGCGAGTACAGGGCTATGGCCTTCTTCAGTCTATCAAGCGTCTGGAATTGGAGTTCTTCGATCCCGCAACCGCTCTTCAGAACATAATGAAAACGTTCTATTCTCCAGCGCCGCGAATACCAATTGATCTTCTCCACCGCATCTTCGAACGAAGTTACCGGGAGCGTGGTGAGCAATAGCCAATCTACGGCTTCAGCCCTTTCGGGCGGGTCTATCTCCTTCGCTTGCACCACGTATACGGGCTTCTCAACCATCATCTTGGCCTTTCCGAGGGTTGGCCACAAGGTGGCCTGAAGGAACTTGACGGCAAGCATCGCTTGCCTGGGAGGCAAGCACTTGTGCGCATCCCTGAGTATGTCGATGAGGATCTTCCCGGCTTCGGGGGAGCTCTCGACTAGCGCAAATAGCGCCCTGTGTTCCTCGATCACTCGCCTGCTATAGACGGCCCGTATCAGAATAGGCTTCTCCTCCAGTAGAGCCTTACGGATGAACTCGTAGACATCGGCTTCCCGGTCGCATACCGTCACAACGGTTACGCGGCTTGGAATCGCTTCGAGACTACGGTCCAGGCATTCAAGCCATTTGACGCCTTCCTTATCCTCGATGGAACGCTTCGTCTGTGATCTGTTCTTCCGAGTTTCTTCAGGGGCGCGGGTCCAGATCTGTTGGTCCAGCAAGCCTAGGGGTATGCCCTCCGTTGTTACGGCCAGGGCCGTGTGCATTAACGCTCCCTTTCGATACTCCGAAGAGCTACAGAGCCCTATCCCTCCGCCGTTGGGCGGGCTGTCGTACACCACATGGCTTGTGTCCTGTATGGACAGGACGATGTCGTGGCTTGGCATTCTTTCGATGGTGCGTTCTCTATGGGCAGCCAAAACTGATTCCGATGAAAAGCTATCGTTATCCATCAGCCTATACGCCGCCTTTGTCTCTGCCGAGCCGCCGCAGGCCTGAGGTATGGTTCTGCCCGGGTGTTCCGCAGACTTCGCGAGAGTCCAAATGAGACGATCAACAACCCGCTGATCCCGCACCGCGATGCTGCCCAACTCGCCTGCTGCCCAGCTACGTGCGTCCGTTATGCTCATGATCTCCTGCCACTCCAATCCGATATACATCGGACTCATGGTACGACATCAGCGTTTTCCTGTTAAGCTGCAATAGGCGGGTGTTCAGGGGGGGATATCCTCGCTAACCGTGCCCGCCCAGCGGTATGGGTAACGTGTAGGTCTAGCAGGGGTTATAACGCAAACGGGCGCATCGCGCAAAGACTTGTTGAGATCTACTTAGGCACTGGCCGCTCTCCATGATAGCTTTGGCCGCATCTGTGCCCACGTATCGGAAGTGCCAGGGCTCGCAGACCATGCCGGTAGTATCGGTCTTGCCTGGCGGGTAACGAAGTATGAAGCCGTATTCGCCGCAATGCTTCACAAGCCACTTGACTTCCGGCGTATTTGCTTGCGCCTCATCAAGATTTTGGTAATTCAGCGATACGATGTCGGCGGCCAGGCCTAGGTTGTGTTCGCTCGTTCCCGGGTAGGCGACTACTTTGAGGGCCTCAGCGGTAACCTTCGTCACTCAGGTTCATGCATATCAGATCGACGATTGCACGTTCGTCTTCGACGATGAGAATGCTGAACATGTACGGCGCCTCCCTTCCATCGGGAAATTCCGCGGACCGAAGAGCCGCTCATGCACACGCAGGCCATAGAGTGGGCACGACCTTGACGGGACTCTGCAGTATCGGAGGGTCTCTCTATCGGAGGGTCTCTATACATCCTTTATCAGATCTCTGATATAATACGTACACCTGAAACACGGAGGTGTAGAGCATGCCGATGATCATACCTAGCTCAGATCTTAGGAACCGGTACAATGAGATCTCGGAGTTTTGCCGTGAGCATGCTGAGCCGGTGTATCTCACGAAGAACGGCAGGGGCGATCTAGTCGTGATGAGCATGGAGGTCTATGAGCGACTTGCTGGAAGGTCAGAGCTCTATAGGTCGCTGGATGGTGGATTTGAGGACATGAGAAGCGGCAGAACCAAGCCGTTTTCAGAGGTGTTCAGCGACGTGCGGAAAGCTCTGCCATGACGAGCGAGTACGCCGTCTACATGACCAGCTCGGCTCATCGCGACCTTGCCGAAATCGTGCAGTATATCGCGGGGGAACTAGCAGAACCGATCACGGCTGCGAAGCAGGTTGACAGACTGGAAAGCGCTATAGCGAGTTTGGCCGTGATGCCGTCGAGGACCTCGCCAGTCGCCGATGAGCGGCTTCGGGCGATGGGAGTGCGAAAGTTGCTCGTAGACAACTACCTGGTCTTCTACGTTGTGTCTGAATGCGCAGCAGCAGTTACAGTTCTCAGAATCCTGCACGCCAGAAGGGATTGGGAGGATCTACTGTAGTCGACAGCTACGGCGGTCCGGACCACAATCTACTCGAGAGTAGACTACCCATGAGTAGATTACCTACGAGTTGGCTGCTGACGAAAGCTGTGCATTTAGGATGACACTTCATGCTGTTCTCAAAGTCAGGCTGTTACGAAGAGCCTCATTGACGAATCCAAGCGTTTGGGCAACGTGGAATTCACTACACTTGATCAGCTGTTCGAGGTGTGAATGCGCTGGCTCTTGGGCAGTTATCGCTTCGGCGAACACAGGATTAATCGCAGTGGTGGCGAAGTAAACACGGTGTACTGCGGCGCACGGCGAAAGCAGTGCGCCCGCGACCATCAAACCCGCGCTGCGCGGCGCGGTTATCGGAGGGTGAATGATGAAGAGTCGGCTGGCAGTTATGTTTGTGGCGCTTGCGATCGTCGCGGCGCTGGCAGTGGGCGCATCGTCGGCGGCGCCCAAGAAGGTAGCGTATATCATCAACGGTGCCTTGGGCGATCTATCGTTCTACGATTCCGGGCGGGCGGGCGTAGACAGGATAGAAAAGGACTTCAAGGTCCAGACCCGCACTATCGAGTGCAACTTCGATCCCGCTAAGTATCCGCAGGCGCTTCAGGCTGCGATACAGTGGAATGCCGATGTTATCTTTGTTATCTCCTATGGATACGAGGATCTTCTGGCGCAGTATGCGGACCAGTATCCTGCGAAGTACTGGGTGAATGTCGATACTGTGGTCGAGAACAAGAAGAAGACCATCACCAGCGTGGATTTTGTCGAAGAGGAAGGCGCTTTCATGGCCGGCATCGTTGCAGGCCTGGTGACCACGGATACTTCCATCCGCGGGGTCAACCCCGACAAGATAATCGGCGCGGTGGGCGGCGAGGACGACCCTGTGATACGCTCGTTCATTTACGGCTACGAGCAGGGCGCGAAATACATCGACAAGGATATCGAGGTCAAAACGGTCTTTGCCGGAACGTGGGACGACCCGGTGCGCGGCAAGCAAGCCGCCAAGCAGCTCTACTCACAGAAGGCCGACATCGTCTTCCAGATAGCTGCGCTCACCGGTTCAGGGGTGCTTGAGGCGGCCCGGGAGGAAGGCAAGTACGCCATCGGTGTCGACTCCAACCAGAACCCGCTGCAACCGGGGCATGTGGTCACCTCTGACCTGAAGAACGTGGGAGACGCCATCTACGGCGTGTTCAAGACCATCGTCGACGGCACGTACAAGCCAGGGGCGGTGCTGGAATACGGCCTGAAGGAAGGCGGGGTAGGGCTGGCCATCGACGAGCATACGCAGAAGATCCTGCCCGCCAAATCGCTCCAGCGCGTGTTGGAGATCCAGGACAAGGTCAAGTCAGGGCAGATCAAGGTGAAAAGGTATCAATAGCCGATAATCTGGGGGACACGGGCAAGTTCCGGCGCTCGGGTCAGCCGAAGCTGCCGTGAGCCCCGGCAGCGTGTATTCGGCGCGGGGCAGGGCCAGTCAATGGCAGAGGGAAGTAGGCCCTGCTCTGCGCCTTGTCTGATATCCTGGAGGTGCCGAGTCACTTGGACGATCACTTCATTGAGATGCGCTCTCTCATCAAGGTGTATCCCCCCGACACCCTCGCTCTGGACCGCGTCGACCTGGACATAAGGGAAGGCGAGATCCATTCGGTCATCGGCGAGAACGGGGCGGGCAAATCGACCTTGATGAAGGTACTGTATGGCATGATCCCCACAAGCAGCGGCGAGATCAGCTTCCGCGGTCGCCGCGTGAGGTACGCTAGCCCGCGCGAGGCGGTGGCTGCCGGGATCGGAATGGTCCATCAGGAGTTCATGCTGGTGCCGTCATACACTATATACGAAAACGTGATTCTCGGGGCCGAGCCGGTGGGACGCCTTGGCGCGTTGCGCAACGCCGAGGCGCGCCGGCGCGTGCGGTCGCTCATCGACCGCTACGGCCTTAACCTCAACATCGATGACAGAGTACGGGATACATCGGTGGGCGCGCAGCAGAAGGTGGAGATTCTCAAGCTGCTATACCGCGATGTGGATGTGTTGATCATGGACGAACCTACCGCTGTGCTTACGCCGCAGGAGACGGGGGAGCTCTTCAGGCGTTTGCGCGACTTGAACGCCGCCGGTAAAACAATCATCTTCATCAGCCACAAGCTCGACGAGGTGCTTGAGCTGTCGGATACCATCACAGTGATGCGCCGTGGGCGTCGCGTCACTACTACTGAGAATCGCGGCCTCGGCAAGGCGGATCTTGCCCGGGCAATGGTCGGCAGGGACGTGGTGTTTTCGGTAGAAAAACCCCCTGCGCGCTGCGGCGATGTGGTGTTCGAGGCCCGCGGCCTGAGCTATGTTGACGCAGGCGGCAGACAGAGGCTGGACAAGGTATCGCTTGCGGTGAGGCGGGGCGAGATTGTGGGGATAGCCGGTGTAGAAGGCAACGGCCAGTTCGAGCTGGTGCAGCTAGTTACAGGCCTGGCACCGGTTCAGTCGGGGCAGGTCAAGATCTGTGGCCGAGACGTTGCCCGCGCGTCGGTCATCGAGCGACGCAAGCTCATGTGCTACGTCCCGCAGGACCGCAAGGCGTCGGGGAGCGCGCAGAAGATGAGCCTGACGGATAACTCCATAATGACCCACCACCGCCTCAATCAGCAGCTCGAGTCTGGGTGGAGGGCGCTTCTGAGCCCTGGCAAGTCGCGCCGCTTTGCGCAGAATCTGGTCGATACCTTCGGCGTTCTGGCCCCGAGTGTCGATGCTCCCATATCATCTCTTTCAGGAGGGAACCAGCAGAAAGTCGTGGTCGGCCGGGAGTTCCTTTTCGGCGCCGACTTCGTCCTGCTCGACCAGCCCACCCGGGGTGTAGACGTGGGCTCGGTGGAGTTCATCCAGCGCGAGATCATCCGCAAGAGGGGTTCGGTGGGAGGTTCGGCGGGAGAAGGCGCAGGTGTCCCCAGCGCGGGTTGCCTGCTTATCTCGGCCGATCTGGATGAGCTCTTCAGCCTGGCCGATCGGATCCTCGTCATGCACCGGGGCCGGATCGTGGCGGATCTTGCGCCGCCCGACACTACCCGCGAGGAAGTGGGAGAGTACATGCTGGGTGTTCGAGAACCTCAGACCATCGCCCCTACGGGAGCGGGATCTGGCGCGTGCGCGGGCGCGGGCGCGTGCGCGGGCGCGGGAGAGGGGGCGCCGGCGCGATGAACAAGAATGCGCTTACAGCTCTGGCCGGGATCGGGGTGGCTCTTGCAGCCGGTCTTGTGATTCTCTGGGCTCAGGGGTATCCGGCCTTGCCGAGCTACGCGGCGCTCTTCTCTTACAGCCTCTTTTCCAAATTCGCAATAGTGTCGACCCTGAACAAGGCCACGCCGCTCATCCTCACCGGTCTTTCGGCTGCGGTGGGATTCGGCAGCAACTGCGTGAACTTGGGCCAAGTTGGGCAGTTCTTGATCGGCGCCATGGCAGTCTCGGCATTCGGCATCGTCTGCGACTTGCCGGCGCCTGTGATGATCCCTCTTTCGATCATGGCGGCTCTGGCCGCCGGCGCGCTCTGGGCGGGGATAGCTGCGTGGCTTCGACAACGGTTCAACATGGATGAGTTCATTACCACCTTGATGCTCAACTTCATCGCGGACTACTTCACTCTCTACTTGATATCCGGGCCGATGTGGGATCGCGCCACGTATTCGCCGATGACCAAGATGACCGGCTCTGGCAGCTGGTTGCCGATGTGGGACGGTCTGAGCGCGGCGTTTGTCGTGGCCTGCATCGCGTTTGTGGTCACGTGGGTCATGTGGGACAGGTCCAAGCTAGGATATGAGTGGAGGGCCATGGGCCAGAATTCAGTGTTCTCCCGCGTTGGAGGCTGCGACAACGAAGCCAACTTCACCCGCGCCATGCTGATGAGCGGAGCCCTGGCGGGGCTTGCGGGCGGGCTGATGATCATGGGCGGCATGCAGCATCGGTTCGTCAAGGGTATGGGCGCGAACTACGCGTGGGACGGCGTGATGATCGCCATTGTCGCGGCTAACGGTATGCTGCCCACGGGGCTTTACGCGCTGTTTTTCGCGGCCATACAGACCGGCGCCATGGGCATGGAGCTGGAGACTGCCGTTCCCAGCGAATTCGCGCTGGTGCTGCAGGCCATCATCGTGCTGTTCGTTGTAGCCAGCCGGGAATCGACACGGCTGCTCATCAACAGGGCGGCCGCGAACCTCAGGGCGCGGGCTGCGGCCCGCACAGCGCACGGCGGCAGCCACGGCGGCAGTCGGAGCAGCGGCAAGGAAGGGGGCGAGCGAAGTGCATCTGGTCATTGAGATGCTCCGTTCGAGTGTGCTCGCCGCCACGCCGGTGCTTCTCGCCGGGCTTGGGGGCACGTACACGTATTACGCCAATGTGTTCAACATAGCCATGGAAGGGATGATGCTGATCGGCGCGTTCACCGCGGTGGCCGGCAGTTACCTTGCGGGTTCGTGGGTTGTGGGTATGTTCGCCGGCGTTGCCGGAGGACTCGCGGCCGCTCTGGTGTTCGCGGTATTCGCCGTGTACCTCAAGACGGACGAGTTCGTTACGGGCACGGCCATCAACATGCTGGCCTTAGGCGGCACTACGTATGCTCTGAGGCAGATGTTCCGCGTGAAGGGCGCGTTCATGTCGCCGATGATCCGCGCCATACCCCGCGTTCACATTCCGCTCGTCGGCGCGCTGCCGGGCATAGGGCCGGCGGTCAGCGGGCATCCGTTTCTCGTCTACGTCACGCTGGCCTTGGCTATCCTGATCGAATGGCACATATACCGCACTCGCTACGGCCTGCGTCTTCGCGCGGCCGGAGAGGATCCGAGGGCGGTGGACTCGGTGGGCGTCAGCTCGGATAGGATACGCGCTCAGGCGATACTGATCTCGGGCGCGCTTTGCGGCCTGGCAGGGGTGTACCTGTCGCTCGGGTATGTTACCCTGTTTGCGGAGAACATGTCCAACGGGCGCGGCTGGATCGCGCTGGCGGTGATCATACTCACCCGAGGTCGTCCGCTGGGGCTACTCACCATGTCGTTGGTGTTCGGGTTCTTCGACGGCCTGGGCTTGAGTCTGCAGAGCACCAGGATACCGCCGCAGCTGACTCAGATGGTGCCGTATATCGCGACCATCGCGGCTCTCTACCTGTATTCCAGGGAGAAGCGAGGGGCGCCGTTGGGTAAGGTGGAGTCGGACACGGTGGGGAAGGACCCGGGCATGTAGCGGAACAGAGGTCGGGTGGCAGGCAGGAGGACACAGGCAGGAGGATCAGTTGCCGTCAGGGACTGTACATGTTACTCTATAGCCGTCCGACAGACATTCTGAAACTATCCGAAGGGAATGGGAGGGGGCGCATGTCATGAAGAAGACTGGGCTTGTGGTGCTCATCGTACTGCTGGCTTTGGTGGTCTTGCTGGCTTCCGGATTTGTGAGAATATCCAACTCCATAGTCCGGGCGGAGGAAGACGTCAACGTTCAGTGGTCTGAGGTTCAGAACCAGCTGCAACGGCGTTACGATTTGATTCCGAATCTTGTGGAAACGGTCAAGGGCTATGCTGCCCATGAGGAAGAGGTTTTCACCGCGATAGCCGAGGCCCGGGCCAAGCTTGGCGGGGCGAAAACGGTTGGCGAGACGGCCCAGGCTGTGAACCAGATGGAGGGAGCTCTGTCGCGCCTGCTGGTCGTGATCGAGAACTACCCTCAGCTCAAGGCGGATGCGCACTTCTCGGAGCTCATGTACGAATTGTCAGGTACCGAGAACCGGATAGCCGTTGCCAGAATGCGTTACAATGAGGCCGTGCAGTCGTACAACGTGTATATCAGGGTCTTTCCAAACTCGATAATCGCAGGCATGAAGGGCGTTGTGCCGAAGCAGATGTTTGAGGCGGCCGAAGGCGCTGAAATCGCGCCCGAGGTGAAGTTCTAGTACGGAGGGTACACACGTGAATAGCGTGAACCACGTGAATCGAAGACGGCTCCTGATCTGGCTTCTGGCTGTTGCCGTGGCGCTTTTGGCGCCCATGGCCCAGCTGGCATATCCGGCCCGTGCCAAGACGGCGCTTCCGCAGAAGCCCGATCCTCCTCGTCTGATGAGCGACATGGCGGGTATGCTGGGGCCTTCGGCGCCCGGTGAAATCGAAGACCAGCTGGTGTCGTTCTGGCGCGACACGGGCGTGCAGTTCGCGGTGGTAACCGTGCCTGATATGGGCGGCGATGCCATCGACAACTACTCTGTTCGGCTGTTCGAGGCGTGGGGCATCGGCGAGGCGGGTAAGGACAATGGCCTGCTCCTGCTGATCGCTGCTGAAGAGAGGGAGATGAAGTTCGAGACCGGTTACGGCCTCGAAGGAGAGTTGCCCGATTCTTTCCTGGGAAGAGTGATCGATAAGGCGCTGGTTCCCGAGTTCAAGGCGGGCGATCCGGCATCGGGCATCAAGGCGGCCGTTACAATGGTCTCCGACCGTCTTCAGGGCAGGGCCGGTGAAGGGCCGGGTGGTGAGGAGTCCTCTGAAGGACTTGCGGAGGGCCTGGCCATGTTCGTCTTCGCCGTCATCGTTGTGTCGATCTTGCTGTTTGCCAAGCGCTTTCGCGGACCCGGCGGGCGAGGGTCCGGCGGAGGGGGACGCACAGGGACCTGGAGGACCCCTACAAGCTGGCCCAAGTCCACAGGGGGTTGGGGCGGTTCCTCAGGAAGTCGCTCAGGAGGCAGCTCGTCCGGAGGGTTCGGAGGTTTCGGCGGAGGCCGCTCAGGCGGCGGCGGCGCAAAGGGCGGATGGTAGCCGCGGCGGCCGCTGCGCGCACCGGCCCACGTTCAGAGCAACCGTTGGGAGAAGACGCCTGTGAGGTTGGCGTCTTTGACCCGCTGGGAGATGCGGCGGGTATCCGTGGTGTACAGGCCCGATTCATACATTCGGCTGTAGTATACGCCGCCGGCAAATGTGTACTTGTTGAGTAGCCCCGAGGGCGAGCCCAGTGACCGCTCGATGCAGGATAGCAGGTCGCCGCAGGCAAGCGAGGGGGGCAGGATCAACGGCTCTTTGCCGACGGCTTTCCTCACTGCGTTGTGCCCGGCGAGTGCGCCGGTGCAGATCGCCTCGGTGTGTCCCACCATCAGCCCTGCCTTTTCGCCCGCGCAGAATAGGTTATCCACTCCGGCCACTTTCATCGTGAGATCGTGCGGAGTGATCACGGTGAACCTGATGGAGTTGCCTCGGCCTCCTGCGTATGGGTCCTGAAAGAGGGCCGACTCGAAGCCGGGTATCGCCCGCAGCCGATCTACAGGGAAGAAGGGCGCCATCAGCTTGGCATGGCCCGTGTCGAGTAGGACTATGTTGTCGTAGAATTCGGGCAGCGAGTATTGCTGGCACGCTTTGGCCGCCGACCGATCTGTCCGGGGCACGTAGCGAGGTACGGGGATCACCAGCGCGCCCCGTTCTTCCAGATTGCGCACGAGCCACGGGGCCAGCGACTTCTTCTGTAACTTGCACGAGCCGCTCATCGCCTCGAACAGGCTTCCCGACATCTCCCTGACCCCAGCCTTCCCGGCGATGCTGACGCGCGCGCCGAAGGCGGGACATCGCAGCACGCACATGACGCACCCGCCGTTGACGCGGGCGCAGTTGCCCTGCGGGCCTGCAGTGCCTGTGGCGTCAACGAAGCAGTGCGCGGGGGCTCGTATTCCATCCGAGAGCACAAGACGGCCTATTCGATCTCCGTCCTTCTCCACGTCCACAACGCGCGACTCCAGCATCAGATGGACCCCCAGTTCCACGAGGGCCCTGCGCACTGCGGCTTCCACCCGGTTGACGTCGTACAGGCTCGCATGCAGGTGGCCGGGGAAGTCCACGCGGCGGTGGATGGTCACCTGGTCGATCACCTCGAACAGGTAGTCGGCGCCCATCGCCGCAAGCTCCCGGGCGGCGGTGAACCGCCCGTTGTTGTTCATTATCCCCCCGACCAGTCCTGTTCCTAGCAAGAGATTGCTTCTCTCTAGGAGTACAACGTCCGCTCCAGCCTGCGCTGCAGCCACGGCCGCGGCGCATCCCGCCCACCCGCCGCCGACGACGATAACTACCACGTTCATCTGCCCGGCTCGTGTTCGCGCTCGCGCTTCCTGAACTCGTTTTCGATGATCCTGGGGATGACCCGAGCCAGAATGCGTCCGGCGGTCAGCGGAGCGACCTTTCCGGGCAGCCCAGGAGCTAGCTCGGCGTGGATCCCGCGCTCGGCCGCCGCTACGAAGTCGGTCCCGCCCGGCGTGGAAGCCAGGTCGATGATTACCGCCGTTCGTCGGAGCGTGTACACAAGGCTTCGATCCAGCACTAGGGCTGGCGCTGTGTTGAAGACGATGTCGATCTGCGGCAGGCAGTGAGACAGGTCGGGGAAGTCCACAGGCTCCATCCCCATTTCGAAGGCTCTGGCTCTGTCTTTGGCCTTGCGCGCTGCGACCCACACGTGAGCGCCCAGCCCATGCAACATCCGGGCGAGGGTCAAGCCAGTCCGGCCCGACCCGATGACCAGGCAGTTGCTGTTGTGTATGGTGAACGGCGTGGCCTGCATCGCCATGAGTATGGCGCCCTCGGCCGAGGGGATTGAATTGAGGATGGCTAATTCGTCGTCTTCGCCAGTGTCGACGACCGCCAGCCCAAGGGCGGCGCACTCCGCCGCCAGGCATGGACGGACAATGCCGCTGAACACCATGGCCGCCGAGTCGGCCATGGCGAGCAGTTCACGGGTGACGGCTACTGGTCTGGAGGTGATCTTGACATTTCCGCCGAGGTCCGTGCCCGACAGCGGCAGGATGACGGCGTCCGCCCCGGCGCAGGCATCGCGCGCGCTCGGAGCAACCACCGCCTCACTGCGCAGACCCTCGGTAGGCGTTCCGAAACATGACACGTGCGCCCCCGAATCGATCAGAGCGCACACCAGTTCCACTTCGCGACGGTCGCCGCCGAACACACAGATGGAAAGCCCGCTCAAATTGGCCACGCGGCCCGCCTCCTTCATACTCGCTCAAGGTAAGTGTATGATGAAGGCACGGGCCGCAGTCGAGCCTCAGTCTATCTGCGAGGCGAGTTCGCGCCGGGCTTCCTCCATGATTTTCTCCGCGGCGAGCTTGGTGGGCCCTTCAGCGTAGATGGTGAACGATGGGTGCCTGGCGTCGGGCAACACCATGTACCATCCATCGCCCACTGTCTTTCTGTAGCCATCGAATGTATCCACTCCGGGGTCGTCCAGCCTGCCCAGGAGCTCCCGCATCACCTGGCCCTTGAGCTCCCAGGGGCTTGGCAGCGTGTCGCGGAGCAGGTGGTGTTCCGGGATCAGCTGGACGAGCTGTGAAAGCGGCGCCGAATCGGCCGACACCCATTCCACCAATTTGGCGGCGGCGAACATGGCGTCCATCCCGTTGTGCAGGTAGGGGAAGACGAATCCGCCGGCTAGGTCGGAGGCGATCCCACTCTTGCTGGTGCGCGCGAGGTCCGCCAGCTCGCGCGTGTGAGATCTGGCCCGATACACGGTGGCGCCGTTGGACGTCAAGGCCTCGATGAACACGGTTGGGATGTAGCTGGGCGCCGTGACGCCGCGGGACGATTTCGAACGCACGCTGAGCAATGCCGCGAGATACGCGAGTTCCATATCGGTGAGCACCCGACCGGAGTCGTCGGCCACCCACATCCGCGCGCCCTGAGGATCAATGAGGATTCCCATATTGGCCCTGATGGTCTTGACTATCAAGGCCAGGTCTTCGCGGGCGCGCTCCGACTCGCGCCTGGTCTTGGGCATCTTCGTCTCCTGTTCGATGGCGTTAAGCGAGGTCACCTCGGCGCCCATCTTGGCGAGCAGCGAGGGGAGGATGCTTTCGGTGAAGCCATGCCCGCAATCGACGACGAGCCTGATTCGATTGGCCTTGGTCGCCTCCACGTTGATGTTTGACAGGCAATCGTCTGTGTAGATCTCCACTGCCCGTGGATAGTAGCTGAT